>JBAVQS010000145.1:0-126576 GCA_049694275.1 Anaerolineae bacterium
AACCAGGGAGCATAATATCAAGAATTACCAGATCCGGCATGTTATCTCGGGCAGTTTTGAGCCCGGTTTCACCATCGTTGGCAATAAGGACCTGGTAGCCTTCGTACGAAAGCCCACGCCGGAGGAAATCCGCTATTTTTTGTTCGTCTTCAATCACCAGTATATGTTCAGTCATAACGCTTGCCCAAGATCAATGTTTTACGGATTTATTATAAACCAAAACCAGGTTTCATGCTGAAACCTGGTTCTCGTTAATGCCACTGGAAACTATGCGTCTCGCTTGGCGGGCTGATCGGTGTCCCTTGGATACAGCTCGCATTCGGATTAGGTAGTTGGACGACAACTACGTACCAGTATAAAGAATCAGCGGCTCGTCCTTGAGCGTTTCCCAGCCAATTGGTTGTAAAGATATTGCTATAGATCGTGCAATTGGTCGATTCGATACGCTGGTGGCTATCCCGGTCAGCATAATAAACAGTGATCCTATAACTTTGTCCATCAGGCAACTGCGCCGGAACATTGCCAGTATCCCAGCGAAACTGAATTCGACCGGCGCTAATTGGCTCTTTATCGACGGGAGCGACCAAGATTGGCGCGGGATAAGTAACGGCCATTGCCGGCGCGGCAGATTTGGTAGCCGTAGGCTCGGCAACGGCAGGGGCCACCGTTGGCTGGGCAGGACCAGGGGGTGGTAGTGACGATGCCCCTTTGGTCGGCGTTGCGCTGGAAACCTCAGTGGGCGACTGCGGCGTCAAGGTCGGGACAGTGGTAAAGGTTGGAAGGACCACCGGCGGCGTATAGGGCAAAGTCGTCGGCTGCGCCAGGGCGCCAGATGGAGTGGGCGCGCGCACGGGCGCCACAAAGTTGTTAATAACACTGACGCTAACAATCACGAGTGTAAACACGACCATAAAGAGAATGGCGCGCAGCGCTCGGTCATTGGCCTGTTCTTGCTCGAGCGTAAAAAGGGTGGTACGAGCCTGGCGGCGGGCATCGACAAGCATCTTGATACAAAAGAGGATGCCAATGACTCCACCCAAATAGACCCAGATCGCGTAGGCGTTCAGGAAATCGAGGAATGCGGACATGAATACGATCGCTCTGCAAGATCAGCGTCTAACTTTTTTCTCCAATTTACCTTGACATTCCACATCGTACTGAGCTAAGGGAAGCGCCACCATTCGTTCTTCAGGTATGGGTTTGCCACAATTGACACATTTGCCATAGGTACCATTGGCAATCCGGGCGAGGGCTTTGTTGATCAACTCCAGGCGTTGCTTGGCGTCGTTGGCGAGCCATAGTTCACGTTCCTTGTTCTCAGCCTGCATCGCAAGATCACCCTCATCGCCGCGCGCCGTTTCCGTTGGCGACTCGGGGCGCCCGAGGAGTTCCGCGCGCTCCTTGATCAGTTTCTGCTTGATTATTTCGACATCCACCAAAGTATCGTCCCCTCTTGTCCTGTCCCGACTGCCGTCAGTCTACCCGCATACGCGCGGGCAATGCCTTTACTTGCACCGGGCAGGAAAACGGTCTGCAATTCACTGCGACCTTTGAATTCTAAGCTAATTCGCAAATAATGCCAAATGAATCATAGAAACCAGGCCCTGACCAATCCTTGCGGAAGAGTCAGAAAGCCTGGTTTCTGGGTCTAGTCCTCGGATCAAGCTTCGTCGAGCATTCCGTACCGTTTGAGCGCCGCTTCAAGAATCCCGTTAATCAGCTGGCTGTAGCTTACCCCGACCGAGCTCGCTTCCAGAACAATGTCAGAAAGTCCTTCAGTTAATCCTGCGAGGGGATTGATTTCCAGAACAAAGGGCTTGTTATCAGAGGCACGAATCCGGAAATCGACCCGGGCAAAGTCATAACACTCCAGCGCGCTAAATGTCGCTACCGTCAAGCGGTTAATTTGGTCCGTCAGCCTGGCCGAGAGCGGCGCCGGAATCAGGTAGCGTGGTCCCCAGGGATTCTTGCCCTTGATCTCGGAACCATAGAGATGGGGAGCATCGCCAAGCGGGGAAAAGTCCACTTCGAGGGGTGGAAACACCCGGACGCCCTGATGGTAGAAATCGCGAGTCGGTCCTGGCTTTTTGCCATTAGATGGCGCCGCTTTACCATTTGCGTTGCCATTCGGCAACGCCGCCGGGTCGTCAGGTGTCCCGTTCCCAGATACCGCCGTTGGGAGTTGTGCCTGCGCGGCCAGTATTTTTTTTCGCTCTTTGATCCAAGAACCACGCGGCATCACATTTCCCAGTAATCCGGTTGTGACTTCGCGACCCTCGATATACTCTTCGACTAAGACAGTCTCTTTATAGGCCCGCAAGAGATAGCGCACCTGCTCGCGCAGTTCGCGTGGTGTCTTGCAGATTGATTTTCCGCTAATGCCGATGCCTGAGCCCTCATAGGCTGGCTTGGCAAAAAGCGGGAAATTGAGACGCGAATCAATCGGTTCGTCGCCGGTCATAAAAACCTGAAAAGCCGGCGTGGGAATGCTGTAAAACTGCAACACCCGCTTGGTCATCGCCTTATCCAGTGCAATCGTGAGGGCCATCACCCCCGAACCGGTGTACGGGATACTCAGCATGTCCAAGATCGCGGGCACCTGCGCTTCACGGGACTTGCCACGATGCCCCTCGCAAGTATTGAAACAGATATCAACCCGGTAGTGCGACAGCTTGTCGGCAAGTGAAAGATCCCCTTCAAGGGGAACCACTTCATACCCGCCTTCCTGCAAAGCCCGCTCATAACCAGCAATGCTCGTTTCAGAATCGAGCTCGTTCCATTTGTCCCACGGTGTGTCCTCATCCACATCGTGGGGTGCATTTGCTTTAGCGCTGTAAAGCAACCCGACTGTAAATTTTTTCATTATTCTCCGCCCGCGGCGCCTCCCCCGCCGCCAATCCCAAGGTCAACCAGGGGTATCGGCGCTGCGTCGCTATCTGTTGTGTATTCTGGATCCAACCGCGGGCTGTGAGCCCGCGGGAGAACCGCTGCATCAATCTCGCGCGTTCGGCGCTGATCCTTACGATGCAAGCCTTCAGGTTCCAGCACCACCTGTTCCCCTTCGAGCAGTCGGGCAACGCCTTCATGCTTGCCATCCGTCTTTTGGCAGAATTCACAAGTCGCCTTATCGTGCCGGTGGTAGACCGGCGCTTCAGTATAGGTCGTAATTGTGCCCTCGAAATTACGCAAAACGACCTTGTGGTCATTCATCGACATGAAATAGTTGGGCATCACGGGAATCTTGCCACCGCCGCCCGGCGCATCGACGACAAAAGTGGGCACGGCAAAGCCGGTCGTATGACCGCGAAGCGCCTCCATGATCGAGATGCCAACCGAAACCGGCGTTCGGAAATGTCCGATGCCCTGTGACAGATCACATTGATAGATATAGTACGGCCGCACCCGCATCTGCACCAACTGTCGCATCATATTCTTCATGAGGTTGGGACAGTCGTTAATCCCGGCCAGCAGAACGGTCTGGCTCCCCAGCGGAATGCCTGCGTCGGCCAGGCGGGCGCAGGCCTCGCGCACCTCCGGAGTAAGTTCCTTGGTATGGTTGATATGAATATTAACCCAGATCGGATGATACTTTTTGAGCGTACTCAACAAACGATCCGTCACCCGCTGGGGTAAAAAGATCGGGACCCGGGTGCCAAAGCGGATAATCTCGAGCGACTTGACCCGCCGCAACCGATCCAGCACAAAGTCTAGCATCTCGTCATTGATGAAAAAACCATCACCGCCCGAGATTAAGGCATCGCGCACTTCCGGGTGCGCTTCAAGATATCTGGCAATTAACTCTGTTCGCGCACGGGTTACCGGCATTGCCCCTGTGCCGACGAGACGCCGACGAGTGCAGTGACGGCAATAGGAAACGCATTGATCTGTAATATCGATCAGCACGCGGTCCGGGTAGCGATGCACCAACCCCGGGACCGGCATATGGGCATCCTCGCCAAGGGGATCGGTAAGGTCTGGATCATCGAGCGCGAACTCCGCCATGGTGGGAACGACCTGGAGCCGAATCGGGCAACGCGGATCATCCGGATCCATGAGCGCCGCAAAGTGGGGTGTGATCGACATCTTGAGTTCGGGTCTACGCCGAATCGCCTCTTCTTCATCGGCGGTCAAGTGGATGATCTGCCTGAGTTGATCCGCTGTCCTGACTGAATTCTTCATCTGCCAGTGCCAATCCCGCCATTGGTCCAGCGTCACATCCTTCCAATAATTTCCGCGCAATTCATATGAGCTGGGCGGCCGTTCGTTGATCGATTTCCCGTCAGACATGGTTACACCTCAAAAAAACACGACGCCTCCCAGAACGGGGCGTGTGCATAAAAGGATTTATTACCCGCTATAGGGCGATTATTGTAGCCACAATCCTGTATTTTCCACTTAGCGTTTGAGTAACTCGCCCCGGAACAGTTGGTCCAAAAGTTCTTCGTGCTCCAATGTGGTGACCGCAACTAGCTCGTCACCGGCTTCCAGAACTGTCGAGCCTTTGGGAATGATCGCCTTGCCATTGCGGATGACGAGTGGAATGAGGAAATTGTTTGGCAGGTTGAGCAAGTTGATCGCCTTGCCAACCACCGGCGAATCGGCCGGGACCTCCTTTTCGATAAAGGTCGCGCCAACATCTCTGAGGGTGAGGAGATGAATCAGGGAATGGGCAGGGATTTCTCGCTCAATCTGCGAGACGAGCGAATCGACCGGAGAAACCGTCACGTCAATGCCCAGAACTCGAAAGATGTGCTCGTTTTTGGGATTGTTGATACGGGCGATGGTGCGCTTGACGCCAAATTTCTTTTTTGCCATCTGGCAGACGATCAGGTTATCCTCATCATCCCCTGTGACGGCGACGACCATATCGGCGCGGTTCATTCCCGCCTCTTCCATATAGCGAGAATCGGAACCATCTCCATGAACCGCAACACCGCCAAGATCGTTGGCAATATTCTCAACTTTCTGCTTGTTTCTTTCAATGACAGCGACTTCGTGCCCATCCGCCAACAATTGCTTGGTCAGATAATAGCCGACCTTGCCGCCCCCCACGACGATGATATACATTGGAGACTCCAGATTCTAGGTTTTAGATTTCAAAGAATGCCGTCCCGCGATCCAAGTCGGTCTTTTAGGACAAGCCGAAATCTGAAATCAGAGCTCATTTGAGCATGTCCATGATTCTCTGCACGCCGATGTTTGTAGGACTAACCGTTTCCAACCCCAGGGTTCTATAAGTTTCGTCCCGGATCGGATCATAAAGGCGCGCCACTACACGCTGCACTTTGAAAACGTGCTGGGCAATTTGTGCAGCCATGGCATTCGTATTATCACCATTCGTCACGGCCACAAAAGCATCCGCCTGTTCAATACCGGCCTTGCGCAACACATCCTCATCTATCCCGGTCCCCAGGACCATTGCGCCACTATAATTAGCATCCAAGCGTGTGAATGAATCCTGGTTACGGTCGATGATGGTTACGTCATGGCCGGTCCGATCTAGTTGAGTGGCTAGGCGGGCACCAACCCGCCCACATCCCAAGATGACAACTTTCAAAGCTCGTTTCCTCCGATGTTTCCCTATTGCTGCGCCGGTCCGGAATCACCTGAATCCCCTTGAACCGCCCGCTTGATCCAAAGCGCCGATCATTGAACATAAAGATGAATGGCGCCAAGTATAGCACGATAAACAAGTGATAGCAACGAGTCCATTGTATTAAGAGACAATGGCGCTCTTGAGCGCCTCCCGGACAAGACAGACGCGGCAGGGAGCACGATCAAGCACATAGAGCGCTCGGGGCTCTGTCTGGAAATTACCAAACTTTTCCCGATAGGGCACGCCCATAATAATAAGGTCGATTTGGCGCTCGACGGCCTCGCCCACAATGGCGGCTCCAGCTTCGCGCGCCTGGAGCAGATCGGTTTGAATCCGACATCCCAAATGCTGAGATTCGTGCATCAGATTCTCGAGCACCTTCTCCCCTCGTTCCAGTTCGTTGCCTACATCGGCATCAATCGGCAAGTTGCGCGGGACCTCGATCACGTATAGGACAAGCACTTCGGTCCGGTCGCGTTTGGCCTGAAGACAAGCCAGCCGTAGCGCATCCTGATCAGTATGCGCCCCCTCAACCGGAACAAGAATCCGTTTCATTTTTGACTCGAACATAGTTGCCTCTCAGGCTAATGGTGCAAGACGTAAGGAACGTTCACCACTGCGATATTCGGATGGGGGCGCAGCGCGCGATTCAACTGGTCCGCCGTACCATTGTGCAAAAAGCGCTGCCACCAATGCGCGGTGAGAAACTCGGGAACAATGACGGTAATAAATGCTTCCCGGTCTTGCCCGTGCAGCGCATCAATATAACTCAGTAGTGGATCGAGCGTTGCGCGGTATGGAGATTCGAGCACGACCAATCTCGAATCCGGATCAAATCGGCGCAGCTTGTCGCGTAGCACAGCCACCTGTTCCTCGGACTGTGCAACGTGCACAACATGGACCACGCTTGAAATGCTGTGGGCAAACTCGAGCGCGCGAGCAGACGCCAAGTTGAGCTCCGACAACGGCACAATGACAATTTGTCGGATATTTCCCAGCTTGTGCCCATTCCCATTGACCTTGAGTAATAATTCCTGTTCCACTGTCGCGTAATGCCGATGGATCAGATAAAAGAGCACGACCAGTGTGGGGATCAGAATGACAATAATCCATGCGCCGTGAATGAACTTGGTCAGGATGGCGATGACCAAAACAATCGCGCACATCGCCGCTCCAGCGACATTGATCGCGATGCTCCGCTTCCACCCCGGCGTGCGCAATCGCCGCCAATGTTGAATCATGCCCAGTTGCGACATGGTAAAAGCCAGAAAAACACCGACCGCGTAGAGGGGGATCAATGCGTGTGTATCGCCCTGAAAGATAATAATCAACAGAGAGGCTACCATGCCCAGAATAATGATGCCGTATGAAAAGGCCAGGCGGTCGCCGCGGATCGCCAACTGATGGGGGAGAAAACCATCCTGCGCCAGAATAGAAGCAAGACGCGGAAAACCGTTAAAACTCGTGTTGGCGGCGAGGATAAGAATCGCCATCGTCGCCAACTGAATCAGGTAGTAGACATAGTTCTTACCAAAAATGGCTCGGCCTAATTGGGACAGAACCGTTTCTTGTTCGGTTGTTGCGATACCATGGTAGTAAGCAAGATATCCGATGCCGAGGAAAAAAAGGGCGAGCAAGGAAGCCATAATGGTCAAGGTCGCCGCGGCGTTCTTGCTCTCGGGCGGCTTGAAGGCTGGCACCCCATTCGATATGGCTTCGGTCCCGCTCATCGCCACACTGCCCGCAGAAAAAGCGGTGAGCAGTAACCAGAGGGAAGTTGTTTCCGACCCTTCAATGCCCCCCATGACAACTTGCTCGACCGGCGGCTGCCCAGTCACGACCCGAAAGACACCAACGAGAATCAATGCCGTGAGGCCGAAAATGAACAAATAGGTCGGGGCCGCAAAGATGTTGCCCGACTCGCGAATGCCCCGGAGATTGCCGACGACCATTATGCTGACGAACAACAGCTCCAGCGGGACGCGGTAGGGGCGCAACGCCTCAAAAGCCGAGGTCAGTGCGGCGGTGCCAGAGGCAATAGATACGGAGACAGTCAGGACATAATCGAGCATCAATGCCGCGGCAGCAACGAGCCCTGCACGGGTGCCGATATTCTCCTTCGAAACGACGTACGATCCGCCACCACTCGGATAAGCAAACACAGTTTGGCGGTACGAGAACGCCACGAGAAACAGCAGCACCGCAATAATCAACGAAATGGGCAGGGCGAATGCTAATGCAGCAGACCCGGCCAGGGCAAGGATAAAGAGGATTTCCTCCGTGGCATAAGCAACCGAAGAGATAGCATCCGAGGCGAAAATCGGGAGCGCCCTGAGCTTGTCGAGCCGCTCCGTCATATCGGCGTGCGAGGGCAGCGGTCCCCCGATCAATACGTGCTTTAACCCAAGATAAAGACGACGCAGCGGGGTTCTGGGCTCGAGGACCTCTTCAGTGGCTAGCAAATAGCCCGGCCCCACGCGTTGGAAAAGACGACTGTAGGGCCGGACCACCCGGACATACTTGTCGCCGACGCGTACTCCCTGGCGCATCTCTTGATGCACGAGGTCGGGGTTGATTTCCCCCTTGGCGCCATTTTGATCTTGGCGATCTATTCGGCTATCGTCAAGTGACGACTGCTCTGGAGAATCCTGCATAAAAACCTATCGCCGGACGGCGCTTGTAAATGACTGCGCCAAGAAACCGTCCGAACAGGTGACTCTATTCTTCCCACAAAAACAAACGCTTCACCCCGTTTCATATTCACGCGCAGGTCGGGATACTAACCGACAGGAACGCGTAACGTCACGCTTGACGCAGGGCGAAGCACCTCGGAAATTTGAGTAGAGCGTGCAATGGATTCCCCAGCCTCGATGCTCGTTTTCCCGAGGCTGGGGATTGACTCGCACAATCGGTAGAATAGGAGGTCACAATGTAACCTGAATACCGGATAATATTGTACTAGACTCGTGGGGGGTTGTCAATTAAACCAAAAGTCCGGTCAAACGAACCGCCAGCCTCAGTGCTCGAGGAGATATGGCACGAGCACGACCGCAACATTCGGATGCTGTTCGAATGCCTTGCGCAGACCATTCGCAGTACGATTGTGCAAAAAGCCTTCCCACCAGTGGGCCGGGATGAACTCGGGCAGAACAATTGTCACAAAGGCATCCGGCTTTTGATTATGCACCGCATCTACATAGCGCAGTAAAGGCCCGACAAATGCGCGAAAGGGGGACTCGACAACAACCAACTTGCAATCGGGCCCATAGCGCTCCATCTTTTGTCTGACCTTTTCGGTGCGTTCTGCATTCATTGCAATGTGCAAAACAATCGGCTCTTTGGAAAGGGCCCGCGCGAAGGAAATCGCGCGGAGTGAGGCATAATTCACATCGTCAATCGGCACCACCACGAGCTGATTGATACGGGAGGGCGGTAGCTGATCCGGCACGATGCGCAACTGATCGGCAACGCGTGTATAGTGACGATGAATCAACAGGAAAAGGCTGACAATGAGCGGAATCAGAATAATAACAATCCAAGCGCCGAGGGCAAATTTCGTGATGGCGACAATCACCAAAATCGTTGCACTCAATACCGCGCCGGCGCCATTGATAATCGCGTTGCGCTCCCACCCAGGCGTCCTTAATTTTCGCCAGTGAATGACCATGCCGGTTTGGGACATGGTAAAAGCCAAAAAGACGCCGAATGCATACAGGTGAATGAGACTATCGACCCGAGCTTCGAAAATGACCACCAGAAAGGCCGCAATCGTCCCTAACGCGATAATCCCCACGGAAAAGGCGAGCCGGTCGCCGCGGAAGGCGAACTGATGCGGCATATAATTGTCGCGCGCCAGCACCGAAGAGAGACGCGGAAAATCGGCAAAGGCAGTATTGGCAGCGATGACGAGCACGCCCATTGTCGCAATCTGGAAAATATAGTACGGAATGCCAACGCCGAAAACGGCGAGGGCGATTTGCGAAATGATGGTCTCATTGTCATTCGGAACCAATCCCATTTGAGTTGCAAGCGCCGAGATCCCGAGAAAAAAGACGGCAAGCAGCGCCGCCATAATGGTGAGGGTAGTGGCTGCATTCTTGCTCTCGGGCTTTTTGAAAGCCGGGACGCCATTGGAGATGGCCTCTGTACCGCTCATTGCGACAGCGCCGGCGGAAAAAGCGCGCAGGATGAGCCAGATCCCAATCCCTTCCGTAGCCGGCAGGGTCGGCGGCGGCACAGCCGCGTGCAGGGTCCCAGTCACCCATTTGAACGCGCCCACACCGAGAAGCCCAAACAGGGTAAAGATATAGAGATAGGTCGGAAGAGCAAAGATGCTGCCCGACTCGCGAATGCCGCGCAGATTGCCAACCGTGATCAGGGCGATGAAAAACAGGCTGAGCAATACATCGACATTCAAAAAGGGCGGCAAGAACGCTTCAATGGCCTGCATCTGAGGTCCAAACCCAGAAGCAACCAGGGCTGAAGTCACATTCGCGGCGCCTGCGACAATCGAAACGGAAACCGTGAGAATATAATCGATCAAGAGGGCCGCAGCCGCGACGAGTCCGGAAAGCTGTCCCAGGTTCTCGCGACTGACGTTGTATGAACCGCCGCCGTGCGGATAAGCGAAAACGGTCTGCCGGTAGGAAAAAGCGACGATAAGAAGGAGGGTTGCAATCGCCAGGGCGCAGTAAAAAGCAATACCCAGCGCGCCGTTCCCGCCGGCAACCAAAATGACCAGAGCCGCCTCGGTTGCATACGCGCTAGACGAGATTGCATCGGACCCAAAGACAGCCAGCGCCTTCCATTTGGTCAAGCGTTCGTGCACCTCCTGCGCGCTGGCAAGCGGATTTCCGATCAGAACGCTCTTGAATGCATGGTAAGCTTTTTGAACGCCGCTTTCGGGACGATTGGTTTCTGGCGTCGCGACAAAATGCCCGGGGCCGACGCGTTTGAACAGACGATTGTAGGGTTCGTGCCGCCGGACATAGACATCTCCAGGGCGCACGCCCTGCTTGCGCTCGCGAAAAGTTAGCTCCGGATTAAGCTCAGGTGGACGAGGTTTAGGCTCCTCCGCCTCTCCGTTGGTATCTGAATCATCACCCGGCCTGGGTGCATTTCGACCTGAATCCATATTCCTCTCATCCAACTCGCAAAATAAAGGCCCGCGGTTAGCCAGTGCAACCGGGGCATTAACGTATGGTGCGCTATTAACCTGACACGTATACTTTAATTGTACGACGATGCCAATTCTTTGTCAAAACCTAGATTCGCGAAAGTAGCTCTTGCTTTTTGCGCTGGAACTCTTCCTCACTGATGATCCCTTGTTTCCGAAGCTGGTCTAACTGCCCAATCAAGGTTGGCACATCCGGAATGACCGGGATCGCAGGAACAGGAGTAGCAGAACCGGGCGCAGCGGTTTCCATTATGCTCATCGCCTCTTTTTGATTCAGCATCTCAGTTTTGAAACGAACCGGCGAGAGGATATGGTGAAAGAGGTTCGGCGCGAGCTCACTCGCCGTCAGAATTTCGACATCCCCATAATCAAACGTGCGTCCCAAAATCGATTGACTCATCTTGACGTCATTGACCTTTTCCAATGACGAATCGACCACATTCTTGTTGAATATGCCCGCAATCTGGATCACACGGCGGTTGGTGATGATGTATTCGCGATTCTCCCAAATGAAATAATGATAGACAAAGCGCGCGACCGGAATGACCCAAAGGAGCAGTCCCAGATAGATCAGGTTCGCAGCGCCCGAACTGCCGAGGACCCCAAAACGATCAACGGCGAAACGCAACGCCCCAACCAGAACAGCGATTAACAGCGCAATGCCGAAATTTGCAAGTGCAGACCAGGCCAGCGTCATCCAATGCTGATGCGTCACAAAGACAAGCTTTTCATGCTGGCCGAGCATATGTTGGACATAACTCATGGTTTTCCCCTAGAAAGTGTAAGATTAGGAACCGGCAAGCTCTTGCTGGGAACGGCTGTACGCGATGGTTGTGCTTAGATGAGCGTGACCAAGAAGCCGCTGCAGATCTTGCACCCGCTCCCCCCGAGCCAGCCGGTGAGCGGCAAAGGCATGCCGCAACGAATGCGGTGTTACTTCGAGCTGAATCCCGGCGCGCTTGACATAGTCTTTGAGAATGAGCCAGATACCCTGACGGGTCAAGCGGGCGCCCCGGGAATTTACAAAGAGCGCGCCCTGACCTTCAGGTGCATGGAGACTCGGTCTTCCCTTTTCAAGATAGAGCTTGAGGGAGTCTAGAGATCGTTCGGTCAGGGTAAGGACACGGACCCCCTCCGAGACGTCAACCCGCAAAGTACCTGCGCTCGCGTCAAATGCATCCGCCGCCAGAGTAACCAATTCGCTTACGCGCAAACCGGCTGCATACAGGACCTCAAGCATCGCGCGATCGCGCAGCCCTTTAGGACTCGTATCCGTAGCCGCGTCCAAAAGCGCAGCAACCTGCTCTTGCGTTAGCGGGTGGGACAGATGTTTGGGAACAGCCGGCGCTTCCAAGCTCTCGGCAGGATTGGACACAATCACCTGGTTTTCAAAAAGGTAGAAATAGAATGATTTATACGCAGCCACCTTGCGCGCAATACTCGCGGCAGAATAGTCACGCGCTTTCATTTGCAGCAAGAACCCTTGCAACAATAGCCCGTCCACATGTGACCAGGAAACGATATCAGGCCGCTCGGCCTGCACAAACTGGCACAACTGGAGGAGATCATTGCGATAAGCGAGTAGCGTGTTGGCAGCATAACGTCGCTGCATAGCGAGATAATCGATAAAGGCGTAAATCTGCTCTTGCATAAGTATAGGTCGATGTCGGGTAAATGAGCGTGACTCCTGCGCCAGCGGCAGGATTCGGCAACTGCCCCGCATGAATGGCGCGTGTATCGAAATGGACATATGAACCGGGGCAGAGTCCATCCACATGCACGATTATAGACCCGCACGCGGGTGCTTGTCAAAGAGGTTTTTTCCACAAGATCGGACGATGACACGAACAGTGAGAATTTGATTTCTGCCCTAATTCGGGGTATTATCGTTACAGACGTCCCAACCGCGCGAAACTGCGCGGTATAAACCCATCCGGGAATCGCAGCGAGGCATCCCGAATTACCTCCTGCCGATTGCCCTAGTTTTGTAAGGAGGAGAAGATGAAAAAGCTGTTCCTCTTGATCGCGCTGGTCGTGCTTGCCCTCGCGGTAGCGGCATGCAATACGGCTACCCCGGCGCCGACCACAGCGCCAACGACGGCGGCGGTGGCCCCTACTACTGCCCCGGCAACCACCGCCCCAACGGCTGCCGCCGCACCGGCGGCGACTGCGACTGTTCCCCCGGCTGTTTGTGCTAAACTCCCGAATGCGCCGACCGTCAAGGACGGGGACCTGGGCTCAGCGAGCAAGCCAATCGCCATCGCCTTTGTATCGTCCGGTGACACAGGCAAAATCACCAAGGCAGGCCAGTCCATCGCCGACTGCTTGAACAAGATGACCGGGTTGACCTACCGCGTCGATGTGGGCACCAGCTATGCAGCTTCGATCGAAGCGATGGGCGCAGGCAAGGCCCAGGTGGGCTTTTTGAACACCTTTTCGATTCTGCTTGCCCAGCAAAAATACGGCATCGTTCCGGTACTGATCAACGTCCGCAACTATACCGCCAACGATGTGGACCCGGACAAGGCTCTCTCCGGCCAGCCGGAACCCTTCTACAAGGGCCAGTTCATCGCCAACGTCAATTCGGGTATCAAGACCATCGCCGACCTGAAAGGCAAGACCTTCTGCTTTGTCGAACCCCTCTCGACCTCCGGTTACATCGTCCCGCGCATCATCTTGAAGGCGAATGGGATTGACCCGGATAAGGATTTCAAAGCGACCACCAATGCGGGCTCGCACCCGAACGTCGCGATCGCCGTGTACAAGGGCGACTGCGATGCCGGCATCACGTTCATCGACGTCCGCACCGACAAGGCGTCCAACCTCCAGGCCACCTATGCTGACATGACCGACAAGGTCAAGCCGTTCGCCGATACAGACCGCATCCCGAACGATGGCGTCCAGTATGTCAAGGATTTCCCGAAGGACCTGGGCGACATCACTACCGCTGCCCTGCTCGCCATGTCCAAGGATCCCGGTGGCAAGGCGACCCTCGCCAGCCTCTATAGCATCAATGCCTTCCAACCGGCCGATGCCAAGACCTATGCTGACTTTTTGGCAGTCATGCAAAAGGCCGGCGTCGATCCCGCGACGATGGTCAAATAGATTAGTTTCCCCGAGACAAAATAGGCAGGGGGAGAGAATCCCTCTGCCTATTTTGTCCACCCCTCCATGCTACGAGTTGAACACCTAACCAAAGTCTATCCGAACGGGACCCAGGCTCTCAAGGATGTGAGCTTTGAGGTCAAGGACGGCGAGTTTCTGGCCGTCATCGGGCTGAGCGGTTCAGGCAAGTCAACCCTCCTTCGCTGCATCAACCGCCTCATCGAGCCCACTTCAGGCCGTGTCCTCTGGAATGACATCGATATTACGGCCGCACGACCCGCCGAACTGCGCAACATTCGCCGGCAGATTGGGATGGTCTTTCAGCAATTCAATCTGGTCAAACGCTCGACCGTCATCACCAACGTGCTCTCCGGACGGCTCGGTTATGTCAATCCCTATGCCAGCCTCGTCAATTATTTCTCGCCCGCTAACAAGGAGCGGGCGCTCAAAAACTTGGACCGGCTGGGATTGCGCGACAAGGCCTACGTGCGCGCCGATTCGCTCTCGGGCGGCCAGCAGCAACGTGTCGGTATCGCGCGCGCGCTGATGCAAGAACCCAAGCTCATCCTCGCCGACGAGCCGGTAGCTTCGCTCGACCCGGTCCTGTCTCACTCAATCCTGAAATACCTGGAGCAGTTGAACAAAGAGGACAAGATCACAGTCCTGTGCAGTCTCCACTTTCTCGACCTCGTCCATCGCTATGCCACACGCGCGATTGCGCTCAAGGATGGGCAACTCGTTTTCGAGGGGCTGCCGCAAGAGATTGACGACGCCCAGTTCAAGGCAATCTATGGGCAGGAAGCCGAACGCGTAACGATCATTTGACGATGGCTACAGTTGCAACCTCTACTCCTCCTCAACTGAAAAAGGCGCCCGTCGCCGGCCTCCTCTCACTGGTCGTTCCTGGCGCGGGCCAAGCCTATCTTGGCAGGACGCCGCTTGGCCTCATTATTCTTGCAACGGCTCTCTTTCTCGCCTTTGTCGTCAACTGGGCACTCGATAACTTTGAAATAGGTCTCGTCAGTTTTGGCGGGCTGACCACCTCGTGGCTCTGGTTGGTTGTCATCGCCTTTTGGGTCTGGAATGCCATTAATGCCTATGGCATCGCCACCCAACAGCGTACCTTTATTTATGTCGGAATCCTCCTCGCCGCAATCATTCTCTATATCATCGCCTGGCAGGTAACTGACATCAACCTGATCCGGCTTCAAGACCGCTTTGGAGATTTTCAAAAAGTTGCCTCGACCCTCACCCGTCCGGACCTCATAACGACCGACCTGGCGACCGGTCGCCTGACTCCGAGCGACAACTTTGGCGACCTGGTCGGGCGGATCGGCCTTCAGGCGCCGCCGGATCTTTTTGTCAAGCTCGGCCTTTTCAAGGCTACTGATCAGATTACCTGGTTCGCACCCGGCACCATCTTTGCCACGATCGCGCTCGGCCTGATGGCGACATTTCTCTCGATCTTTTTGGCGATCCCGCTGAGCTTTTTGGCGGCGCACAATATTGTCGGATCGCTGCGCTGGCCCTGGTCGAGCGTGATGAGTGGCGCGGTCGGGATGATTGCCGGCGGGATCGTGCTCGCCTGGATTATGGGGCTCGGGCTTCCACTCCCGGCAGTCCTTACGCTCCTGATTGGGCTTGTCATCGCAATCATCGTTATCGTTCTGGTCGGGCGTGCGCTTGATTGGTTGTATGATCGAGCCACCGGCACGGCCAGAAGAAGCCTCAATGGACTGTTGAGCTCGATGGCCATCGGAGTCGCTTCTTATCTGGTAGCCGCGCTCCTCTTTGCCTGGATTGGGGGCATTGTTGATATAACCGAGCCGCCTAATTACAAGGATCTCCTGGTCGCTTTTCAAATGGCGCCGCCGGTGATCGGCATCCTGGGTGCCCTGCTCGGTCTCTATCTCGGCCTACGGCTAGGCGACCGTCCGGTCCTCTTTGGCGAGCCGATCTATATCGTGTCGCGCGCCTTTTTCAATATCATGCGCTCGATTGACCCGCTCATCTGGGGGCTGGTCGTTATCGTCTGGGTCGGTCAGGGCGCCATGGCCGGCGTAATGGCGTTGGGCATCCACTCGGTCGCCGCATTGGCAAAATTGTATTCGGAAGAGATTGAGCATATTGACCCCGGTCCGGTGGAAGCAGTTGCGGCGAGCGGCGGCAATCTACTCCAGCAAATTATATACGCCGTTGTTCCACAAATCATTCCGCCGTTCCTCGCCTATACGCTCCTCCGCTGGGATATCAATATGCGTTCGGCAACCATTGTCGGTTTCGTCGCGGGCGGCGGTATTGGCTATTTCGTCGTCGAGACGATTCGCAAGGGTGGCTATGAGCAGTACGCGGCGGCGCTGTGGATTGTCGCCATTGTCATTATCCTCGTCGACTATATCTCGGCGCGCTGGCGCGAGCAGATACTGAGTGGCGAGAACAGGGTGACGGCAGAGGTTCCCCAACCTTTCTACCGTTCTCCCCGGAATATCCTGTATCTCTTGCTGGGCCTAGGCGTCTTTTATCTCTCTTGGCAATTGAGCGAGATGGATCTGCTCAAGCTGCTCGATCCTGGCCCTACCCTCATCAATGTCAGCACCGCTTTTCTCAAGTTCGACCTCCACGCTGACATTGTGGACGCCGTGGTCAAGCAGCTCCTCATCACCACCTTTCAGGCCATGCTTGCCACGACCATCGGTGGGCTTGTCGCCATTCCGTTCAGCTTTTTGGCTGCACGAAATCTAACCGGACGGAGTCGCTTCTCCCTTTGGATCTATTACATTGCTCGCGCGATTCTCAATGTGCTGCGCTCGATTGAAGCGCTGCTCTATGTTGCCGTTTTTGTCTACTGGGTCGGCGTTGGCCCCTTTGCCGGAATGATGGCCCTAGCGATCACAACCTTTGCGCTCATCGGCAAGCTCTTTTCAGAGGCGATTGAAGATATCGACCCCGGTCCGGTGGAAGCGATTACGACCACCGGCGCAACCAGACTCCAATCGATCATCTATGGCATCCTGCCCCAGATTATCCCGCCGTTCGTCTCCTATACCATCTACCAGTGGGACATCAACATCCGCATCGCAGCCATCATCGGGTTTGCAGGCGGCGGCGGCATCGGGCTCCTCTACCAGGCTTTTGCCAACTCGCTCCAGTATCACAAAGCTGGCACTGCTATCCTCTTTATCGTCGTCGTCGTCACACTCATGGACTTTGCCAGCGCCAGGGTACGTCAGAGGCTGGTTTAGGAAAGAGAGTGATTTAAAAAGGACGGCTCTGTGCCGTCCTTTTTTGTTGCCATCCCTGACTGCGCGGTCGCTTATTGCGCGGCCGGGACAGCAAATATCAGCGGTATAGTTAGATGAGGCCAGTCCGAGGCATGGCGCAGCAACGTGAGATGTTCCGCATCGACAGTCCACAGCCCGTATGCGCGCACTAACAAATCCCCAGCGGTTGCAGGCAATAGATACAGTTCGCGCCCATCAACGCTCGAAACCATGCCATCCGCAGCTGCGGGCAAAGGCAACGTGGTAATCACACGCCAAGAGTCTGTTGAAACTGCCCAGAGCCGATCCTCCCAAGCGATATAAACCCGGTCTCCTCGTATTCCCGTGCTCAAATAGACGCGCCCACCTCGTCCGCACGTCCCCTGCGGCACATTGACCTGCTCGCCGAGAGGCACACGACGAATGAGCGCGCCGCTGGATGAATCCCACTGATAGAGCACGAGATCATTCGGGTTTTCACCAAAGCATCCTACGTTCCCGGCTGGATAGAGTCCATAGAGGGTGCGCCCGTCCAAGGCCAGCGCAAGGGCGGAAGGCTGATTATCAGGGGCTGGTATTCTCCAAATCGGCGCAAGCGTTTCGGCGTTCAGCGCAATGAGTTCGCCGCCACAATTAATATAGAGACGCGGATGACCGGGATGCCCGACCAATTGTATTGGCGGAATCGCATTCGCGCACGATAAGGCGTCGAGTGGATTTCTCGCCAACATTTGCATATTGGCCGTATCAAATACGGTTGCCCACGCTCGGTTCTGGCCATAACTGAAATGCTGAACGAGCAGCCAGCGTCCATCACCTGAAAGAGACAACGGGTTGCCGCCGAGGAGCAACGCCATTTCAGGGACAGGAATGTGCACAATCGGTTGCCAAGTGGTTGTGTCCAGCACGCGCAGCTCGCCAGCCTGACCTTCTCCATCGAGTAGATACACGCGGCGGCCGTCGGGCGCCGCCGCGAGTCCTGGCTGCTGCGCCATAAGCGGTATCTCATGCAGAGCATGTCCACTCGCGGGATCGACGACAGTGACATGATAGCTATCAAAACTCAAGAGATAGAGCCAGGTACTCGCACCGCCCGCACGCTCGACAACATTTGCCGTAGGCAGAGAGACAGACTGCGATGAAACAGCTGGAGTCAAGTTCGAAGCCGGAGTCGCCGTCGGGACAAGCATGACTGGGGAAGATATCGTAAGGACGGGGGATTGGACTGCCTTTTGCTCGCTACCCGACAGTGCACAGCCAATAGTCAAAAGGGCGAGAAGCAACAGACTTACCGTCAAGATAAGACGCACGGATCTCCTCTAGACTGCATGCTTTTGAAAAGAGATGCTGGAGGAAACCCCTCCAGCATCTCTTTAAATCATCTGTGCCGGCGCCGTCGGAGGTGATATGACGGTTGGCATCTCGATGCCCGCCGGTTCCTGCCGGCGAAATATAAGACTATCAGGCGCTTCAAAATCGACAACGATCCGGTCACCCGGCTTGAACTCGCCTTGAAGCAGCTTGCGGGATAGGGGCGATTCGACCTTGCGTTGCAAGGTCCGCCGCAACGGGCGCGCGCCGAACTGGGGATCATAACCGATATCGGCCAGGTAATCGCGCGCCCGATCGGTCAACTCAATGGTGATCGATTGCTCCTTGAGCCGTCCGGCGATCTCTTGCATCTGCAAATCCACAATCGCTTTGATCTCTGGCCGGGTCAGGATGTGGAACAGAATAATCTCGTCGATGCGATTGAGGAACTCGGGTCGGAATTCGCGCTTGAGCGACTCTTCGACATCGGACCATTCCCGCTCCAGCGGCGGTCTCTCATCCTTGGATTTGTGAAAGCCGAGCACACCCCCCTTGGCCGCATACTCGGTCCCAATGTTCGAGGTCATGATGACGACCGAGTTGCGAAAGTCAACCACATGGCCTTGCCCATCCGTGAGTCGCCCGTCCTCCAGCACCTGGAGCAGCGCGTTCCAGATCTCGGGGTGCGCCTTTTCAATCTCGTCAAAGAGAATAACCTGATACGGACGGCGGCGCACAGCCTCGGTGAGCTGGCCGCCCTCTTCATAGCCCACATAGCCGGGCGGCGCACCGATGAGACGAGACACCGTATGACGTTCACGGTATTCGCTCATGTCGACCCGAAAGAGCGCATCCTCGTCGTCAAAGAGAAATTCGGCCAGTGCGCGCGCCAGCGCCGTCTTGCCCACGCCAGTTGGTCCGAGAAAGATAAATGAGCCGATCGGCCGCCGTGGATCGGCAAGCCCGGAACGCGAACGGCGAATGGCATCAGAAATCGCACGGATCGCCTCATCCTGCCCGACAATGCGTCGGTGCAACCCGCTTTCCATATTCAAAAGCTTTTCGGCCTCGGTCTGGAGCATCCGACTTACCGGAATTCCGGTCCAGTTGCTAACGACCTCGCTGATATCCTCGCGATCGACGATCTCATCCAGCCCCTGCTCCTTTTGCCAGGTGGAGCGGGCCTTGTCGAACTCTGCCTCAAGCTTGATTCGCTCGGCACGCGCTTCGGCGGCGCGTTCGTAACGCCGCGCGCTCCATGCCGCCTCTTCATCTGATTGCAACTGGCGAACACGCGCGCGCATCGCCTTGAGCTCGGGGGGCATGGAATAGATTGCCACGCGCAGCTTGGCCGCGGCTTCGTCCATCAGGTCAATGGCCTTGTCGGGTAGAAACCGATCGACCACGTACCGCTGCGACAGCTTGGCCGCCGCCTCAACCGCTCCATCGTCGATTTTGACCTGATGATGCGCCTCATACCGCGCGCGCAACCCGAGTAACATGCTGATGGTCTCTTCGACCGACGGCTCGTCCACAAAGATCGGTGAAAAGCGACGTTCCAGCGCCGGGTCCTTTTCGATATGGTTGCGATACTCGTCCAGCGTCGTCGCGCCGATGCACTGCAATTCGCCGCGCGCCAGGGCCGGCTTCATCATGTTCGAAGCGTCGATTGCGCCCATTGCCGCGCCTGCGCCGACAACGGTATGCAATTCATCGATAAAGAGAATGATTTCACCCTTGGCATTCTGTATCTCTTCAAGGGCTGCCTTGAGACGCTCTTCAAACTCGCCCCGAAAGCGTGAACCGGCGACCATCGCCCCCAGGTCCAACTGGACCACCTTTTTGGTCATCAGCGGTTCCGGGACGTCGCCCGCCACAATCTTTTGCGCCAACCCCTCCACAATGGCCGATTTGCCAACACCCGGCTCGCCAATCAACACCGGATTGTTCTTGGTGCGCCGTGAAAGAACCTGGATGAGCCGCAGAATCTCAGTATCCCGACCAATGACCGGATCGAGTTTTCCCTCGCGGGCGAGCAAGGTGAGATCTCGCGAATACCGCTCTAACATTCGATAACGCGTCTCGGCATTCGGGTCTGTTACCCGGTGTCCCCCGCGCACCTCCGTCAGGGTCGCATAAATCCGGTCACGCGTGACGCCGAAATCAGTGAGTACCCGCCCAGACGCCCCCTCGCGGTCCGCCGCAAGCGCAAGCAAAAGATGCTCCGTAGAGACATAATCATCCTTGAGCCGGCTTGCCTCTTCATTAGCCGTATCGACCAGGCGCTTGACACGCGGCGTCACGTAAACCTGCGCCTGCCCACCACCATACGGATAATAGGTCTTGGGGCTGGCTTGTAGAATCTCATCCACCCGTTGGCGCAACAGATCGGCGTCCACGGTCAGGCGTTCCAGAACACTTTGCACCGCGCCGCCGGTCTGCTCCAAAAGCGCAAGGAGCAAGTGTTCTGCATCCAATTGGGAATGACGATAACGCTGTAAAATCTCGTGGGCGCGCGCAAAGGCATCCTGTGCCCGTTCCGTAAAACGATCAAACCGCATCATGCGAGCAACACCTCATGTGCAAACATTATAACCCGAACGAAAAACACCGTCAATGAACCCTCCGGGCCATTCATGGCAAAAGCTTTCTGACTCCATGTGCCATTACCGTTCTTGCTTTTCTAGCATTGGACGATTTGAACTATGGGGAATTGTCACATATAATCCCGCTCACAGTATCATGGCAATCAACCCTCTTGACACACTCGACGCTTCGCTCGCATCCCAGGTCGGCGAATTGCTACGCGCCCGGCAAATGAAACTTGCAACTGCCGAATCCTGCACAGGGGGGTTGCTCGGGGACCTCATCACCTCTGTTCCCGGAAGCTCCGACTATTACGTGGGCGGAGTCATCGCCTATGCTTATCAAGCCAAAACGGCCCTTTTAGACATCCCTCAGAAATTTCTCCTCCAGTATGGCGCAGTGAGTCAAGAGACCGCGCGCGCCATGGCACGTGGCGTCCGCGAGCGGTTGAATGCGGATATCGCCGTTTCGCTCACCGGCATTCTCGGGCCGGGAGGCGGAATGCCGAACAAACCGGTCGGACTCGTTTTTATCGCGCTGCTTGCCCCTGGGCTAGACCGGTGCGAGCATTTTATTTGGAACGAAACCCGCAGACAAAACAAGCTGGCGAGCGCTAATGCCGCGCTTACCCTGCTCCTTGACTATTTGGGAGGGTTAGCAAGTTAAAAGGCTAGATACACGTCTCCTCGAAACTGCTTTCCTAGCTTGCCAACCTCTTTTCCCATCACCCGACAGCTATGCTTTATATTCAAGCGCTTATCCTGGGCATCATTCAAGGCCTCACCGAATTTATCCCGATCTCAAGTTCGGCGCATCTGATTATCGTCCCCTGGTTATTTGGATGGAACGATCCCGTTCTCGACAGTCTGCCGTTTGATGTATCACTACACCTCGGCACGCTCCTAGCCGTTCTCTTGTTTTTCGCCGAGGACTGGGCGCGACTGATCCGCGGTTTCGTCGCAAGCATTGTCGAACGAAAGATCGGCGACAATCCAGACCGACGACTGGCCTGGCTCCTGGCCCTCGCCACCATTCCCGGCGCTATTGCCGGGGTACTTGGCGAAACCAAAATCGAAGAACTGTTTCATCAAGCCGGCGCCCAGCCCAAACCGGTCGCGATGATTGCGATGGCAATCATTATCGCCCTGCTCGGGTTGGCGCTCTATATCGCCGAGCGGCTCGCACGCCACTTGCGAGGCATAGACCAACTCGCCCTGAAGGATAGCATAATCATTGGCCTGGCACAGGCCTTTGCTATCTTTCCCGGCGTCTCCCGGTCTGGGAGCACCATCACCGCCGGTCTGGCCCTGGGGCTGGAACGGCCCACAGCCGCGCGCTTTTCCTTTCTCCTTTCGGGACCAATCATTGCCGGCGCCGGGTTGAAAAGCCTTTATGATATATTCAAGGAATTTAGCGCAGGCAGCCTCCCGCCGGGTTCATTGATTCTGTTTCCCATCGGATTTGTTGCTGCCGCCGTGAGCGGGTACCTGACCATTCGATTTCTCTTGCGCTATTTGCAGTCGAACTCGACCGATCTCTTTGTTTATTACCGTTGGGCGCTCGCCCTTTTGATTATCGTTATCGCTCTGGTTCGCGGATGAACCAATCATGATTCGGCGCATGCCCAGCCTCCTTGCCGCTGTTCTCTTTTTGGTCGTCCTGCCCGCCTGTCATGCGACGCTCACCCCACCCCACCCTCCGGTAACCATCCGAGTGGGCGGGGCCGATGCAATGCAGACGCTCGCACACGACCTGGCAACCGCGTATCATCAAACCCATCCTTATGCAACCATCAATATCCAGCCAAGCAACAGCGACAACGCGCTAAGGCAAATGTCCCTTGGCGGGCTCGACCTTGCGTTTATCTCCCGCCATGTGCAGGCAGACGAGATCACTCATCGTCCAGCCCGTATTGTCGAGATCGCGCGAGATGGAATCGTGCTGGTTGTTCATCCATCCAACCCGCTAACCGCCCTCTCGCGCCAGCAAATCAGTCAGGTCTATGCCGGCGATATTATCAACTGGAATGACCTGAAGGTTAGTCCGACAGGAGATAGCAGCCCTATTCAGGTCTTGAGCCGCGAAGGAGGGTCCGGGACACGCAGCACATTTGAAGCATTGCTCATGACCGGCCTCCGCGTCACGCCGACCGCACTCGTCCAATCCAGCGAGCGCGACATCTTGAGCTATATCGCGACGCATCCTAACGCCATCGGCTATATCTCTTTTAGCAATATGCCAACCAACCTACAGCTTCATCTGTTGAACATTGACGGTATTGCTCCCACCCTGGAAACTATTCAGTCCGGTAGTTATCCCTTGATGCAATCCCTCTACCTTGCCATCCCCAACGATATTGGGAACGATACCTCTGATTTTGTTGATTTCATCCAATCTCCGCAAGGACAAACCGTCATTGCAACCCGCGCGGCGCCACCCCAACCCCTCCCCCAATGACCCGACTAAAAACAGCCAGGGGGCCGATGGAGGTCGGAATATAACTATCACAGCCCATGAAAGCACTCCCTCTGGCATATAGATACGCACGAAAGGCGGAAATCGTAAAGAAAGAGCATGATTCGCCCAAAGGGAGTGCACAAGATGATAACTTTCGTTTTACAGGTCGCGGCATTGGCAATGATCGTACGGTTACTGCCCCCTGTGCAGAAACTGGCAACGCAAAAGATCTATGATCCAGCCGACACGCCCCAGGTTCGAAAATAACGCTTCGTTGACTGCTCCGATTGGATAGATGGTCTGCGATTATCGCGAGACCACCAAAAGTATTCCGGTCGGCGCTATTTTTACCGGCGCATATCACCCGCAGCATTGCTGCGGGTGATATGTATTAAGGCGTTTGCGCAAACCAGCTAGATTTGCTAGAATTTCAGGCGGTTGCGAGTTAGGGGAGTTATGAGAAGGACTCGTATCACCGCTATTCAAATCGAAACAGCACTCCGCTGGTTCCTCTACGGGGTACTGTTGGTCGTTGCACTTTTTTCGCTTGTATTTCCATCCACCCCGCTCACCGCCGGCGCGGCGCTCCTTATTCTTGCGCTGGGCCTCATCGAGCCAGCGCTCATGTTTTTGACTCCAGGCAGCACCTGGATCAATCGACGCCTCGTCCTATCATTCCTCGACCTGTTCACTGCCAGTAGCCTCTATTTACTTACAGGTGGGCGGAACGGCGTCGGCCTGGTACTGCTCTTTAGCGTCGTCGCATTAGCTGCCACACGCCTTCTGATCGAAAATACCCTGATCCTGGCCACGATTGGCAGTCTTATCTTTTCGCTGGATTTAATCTTCTCCGCCCAGGGTCCGGCATTTGGTCCCAATCTCTGGGCGTTGGGCGTCAATCTCATCTTGAGCTATGCCATTGCGCTCATCATCCATTTTGCCGTCACCGGCCAGCGCGAGGCCGAGATGCGCCGGCAACAGGAATCTGCGCTTGCCGACGCGAGGAGAATGCTCGACCAGCAACAAATGCTGGTCGAGCTAAGCCGTGAGATCACCGACACAGCCTCGCTCGACGCCATTCTTCAAATCGTTCTTCGGACAATTCAAAACTTTATCCCTTTCAAAGGGGGCTCGGTTGCCCTGATTGATGCAAACAATCATTTATTTGTAGCGGTTTCTGTGCCACCGGTTGATCGCGCGGTCCGTGAACTGAGGCTCAAGGCAGGCGAAGGAATCACCGGCTGGATTGCCGAAAACCAGCAACCGTATTACGCGCCTGATCTGGATCAAGAGACGCGAGTCCAGCCCTCCTTCCGCAATATCGGCGCCAATGCCAACATGAAATCTTTCCTTGGCGTCCCCCTCATCACACGCGGCCGCTGTATTGGCGTTCTCCAGGTCGACAGTGCGCTTCCCCATGCCTTTACCGAAGAGCATCAACGCCTCTTGCAAGCTGTTGCCGCCCAGGTTGCCGGCGCTATCGAAAATGCGCAGCTTTACGCCGAATTGCGGCGTAATATCGAGCAGCTCTATACCCTGCACCAAATCGGCCAGGCTATTGGGGCCAGCCTCTCGCCTGACGAGGTTTTCCGCGTCTTTGATCTGGATGTCGAACATCTTTGCGGGGCTGAGGCATCAGTCATTTCAAAATGGAATACGGCAGGGAACAATCTCGTCATCCAGAACCTGAATGGGGCTCCTGATCTCTTGCGATCACGTGTGCAACCAGAGGTCAAACAACAGGTGGACAAGATCACGCGCAGCGGTCAAGCGAATAGCCTGGTCATCGACTTGCCAGAAACTGCAGGCGGCAAGCTGTACGGCCAGCTTGCCCCATTGATCGTCCGAGGGCGTCTCCTTGGACTGGCTGAAATCTATTCTCACGCTCCCAGCATCCTCTCTCAGGAATCGTCCAATATCTTTTTGACCCTCGCCGCCCAGCTAGCCGTGAGCATGGAAAATGCGCACCTCTACAGTGAGTTGAAAAAGCGCGAGCAGCAACTGGCTAATTTTGTCGGGCGCCTGTTTCAAGCCGAAGAGGGGGAGCGCCGACGTCTCGCCTATGATATTCACGATGGGCTTGCCCAATTGATCGTCAGCGCCGATATGCACCTGAACAATTTTGCATCGATGCGCGGCGAGGACCCGGAGCTGGCCGAACACCAGCTTGACAAAGGGCTCCAGCGACTCAAGGCGTCATTGACCGAGGCACGGCGCGTCGTCTCAGAGCTGCGCCCTTCCACCCTCGACGATTTTGGACTGGTCAATACCCTCCGCCGCTATGTGGAACAACTGGCCAAGGAACAGGGCTGGGATTATTCGTTCGAGGATAACCTCGGCGAGATCCGGCTTCACTCGACCATCGAGAACGGGGCCTATCGAATCGTACAGGAAGCATTGAGTAATATTCGCAAATACTCCCAGACGCAGCGCGTCGAGGTCGAAATGATGCAGGACCAAGACCATCTTCATATCCGCATCCAGGACTGGGGCCAGGGCTTTGATCTGGAAGAAGCACGCCAGCGCGAGGGACACTTTGGACTAAGCAGTATGGAGGAACGGGCACGACTTCTCGGCGGCGACTTTGAAATCGAATCCCGTCCTGGCGAAGGCGCCCGTATCAACGTCAACCTGCCCTGCTATCAGGCAATTCCTACCGTCCGTGGATAGAACCAACATGCCAACGCCACTCTATATTCTTGCGAGGAAAACGTAATGCCCAACACCTCCGCTCAGCCGCAAAATCAAATGCAAGCCCCAATCCGGGTGATTATTGCCGACGACCATCCGATGGTCCGTGAAGGACTTGCCAGCATGCTGACGGCCAAAGGCATCGAGGTCGTCGGCGAGGCATCAAACGGGCGTGAGGCAATCGCTCTGGCGAAATCGCTCAATCCCAGTGTTGTTCTCATGGATGTTCGCATGCCGGACCTCGACGGGCTGGAAGCTTGCCGCCTGCTCCATCGCGATCAGCCGGACCTCCCTGTCATTATCGTCACCACCTATGATAACCCGGCCTATATGGCCAAGGCACTCTCTGCCGGGGCTGCCGGCTACATTCTGAAGGGGGCTACACGCGATGAACTGCTTCAGGCCGTCCGCGCCGTTGCCGAAGGCGGGATGCTCTGGGATCGCGGGCTGATGCAGCAGGTTGTTCGCAAGACCGTACAGGACCTGACGCAACCACAAGAGGATGAGCAACTGTTAGAATCGCTCACTGCGCGTGAGCGCGAGATCCTGGCGCTGATTGCCCAGGGAATGAACAATCGCGAAATCGCCGAGACGCTCTCAGTCACAGTGAGCACCGTCAAGACTCACATTGAGCACATTCTGGCCAAGTTGCAGGCAACGGACCGGGTGCAGGCCGCAGTGTGGGCTGTCCGACACGGTTACGTTCAATAGCGGTAAAGCGCCCCTCAGATATAAAATGGCAAGGGTGGAGATATCTCCACCCTTACCATTTTCCAACACGCCCGCCAGGTGAGTTCATTGCCCTGCCGAAGTCACAAAGGAATTCAGAAAGGACATGAATTGCGTTCCGAATACGCCGACCAGAACCGCTAACAGCAAAATAATAATAACCAGCGCCCAAATAAATGTGTTACTCAGAAAGGCTCCAATGGCCTCCTGCAATGGCGGCGATTGGGATTCCGGCTCTTCGTAGACCTCCGGCGGTCGCTCCGTCTCACTGGGTCCGTCCCGCGACATCAACACCCCCTTTTCACCAGATTTGGCTTGCAATATATATACGCTCTACGTGGCAAAATGAATCATGTTGGCTTATCGCCATAATGTCAATTGACACTCCCCTTTTCATCCGCTATAATGCCTCTATACCTTTTAGAACGCCTGTTTCACTATCGCGAAACACCGGAACCTGAGAAGGAGGTCGCCTATGGATACTGTTGGCTATGTCGTCGGAGAAGTTCGGACGGATGAATTTACGTTTGTGACCAATCGGCTGATTGCTCCACCCCGCCTGGAGTATATTGTCGTCCAGGTTGAGGAAAAAGAACGTCGAGTCGGTCTCCTCCCACGCCCCAAAATGGTCTCGGTCCTCGCGCAGGTGACCCGGCTGAGCGTATCCTCACGTCTGTTAGACACCACCCTATCCTATGACGAGGTCGCGTCCATTCTCAGCCGGCTCGGTTCTTCGCAGCCCATCATTGTCGGAGTTGCCAAAGTGCTTGGTTACTTGGAACGAAACGTTCCTTTAACCCAGACCAATCGCGACTATGAAGGAATAACCGCTGATCTTGAGCCTGATCCAACCGGTGAACTTATGAAGGAAGCAGGCCCCTTCTCGGTAAGATTTCCCCGCCACGCGGCAATGCCTGGAACCCCCGTCTATCGCGCCGAGGATCAACTATTAAAACATTTCTTTTCAGTGGCGAACAGCGGAATCGAGGTCGGCCAACTGATTAACCGCGACCAGGTATCCGTCGTCTTGAACCCGAACGGCCTGCGCAGGCATCTCGCCGTCATCGCGCAGACCGGCGCCGGCAAGTCTTTTACGGTCGGCGTCGTTCTCGAAAAATTGCTCCAGCTTGGCGGTACCATCGTAGTGTTTGACCCCAATAGCGATTATGTCCTAATGCGCCGGGACACCAAGAGCCAGCCTACCCCTTTTGCCAATCAGGTCGAAATTTACCGCCTACCCACGACCCAGGCCGGCCGTATTCCTGACGACGAAATCGGCGGATCAAAACGCTTTACGATGAAATTCTCCGAACTTGACGTCGACGAGATCGCGGCTATGTGTGGCATCCCGGAAACCTCGACCAATATCCGCAAAGCACTCCAGACCGCCCATGACAACCTCCTCGGCACTGACTATTCGCCGCACATTTTTTTGCAAGAGCTACAGCACATCGCCAACGGGGGAAGCGACAACGCCGAACCAAAAGTAAGTCGGGACCACATGCCGCGCGGTCCGCAGTCGCCCCTGGCAGGCGCTACAACAGGCAAAAACGACGAATTCTCGCGCGAATTTCGCCGAGCGGCTGCATCCAAAGCCAACATCGACATCGATTTCGACGACCTTGGCCGGCGCGAAGAGACCCCGCCGGATGAGACCTTCCAGACTGCGTTCCCCTCCCCCTCCGCCGCTTCGCAGAATGGGAAAAATGACAAGGCTGTGAGCCTCGATGCAATCGCCGGCGCGCAAAAAGCAACCAAATATATCGAGCGACTGGCGCGGGTCGACATCTGGGGCTATGAGGATGTTCCCATGGCCGAGCTCCTCCGCCCGATGAACCTATCGGTCATCGACCTTGCCGGAGTGGACAACTGGATTAGCGAGTTTGTGGTAGACAAAGTCTTGCGCGAGACGTGGGGCGAGGCCACGGCTAAAGGACTCGCACACCCCGTCTTTTTTGTCGTCGAAGAGGCTCACAACTTTGTCCCTGCTGGTCAAGGCGCCCGCTCGCAGGCGGCCGGCATCATCAAGCGCATTGCCTCAGAAGGCCGCAAGTTCGGAATCTTTCTCGTTCTGATCACCCAGCGCCCATTCAAAGTTCATCCCGACACGCTCTCCCAGTGCAATTCGCAAATCATTATGCGCCTGACCAACCCTCAGGATCAGCAGGCCATCAAGCAATCCTCTGAAGGGATTAGCGAAGGGCTGCTCAGCGACCTTCCCGGATTGAACATCGGCGAAGCCGTGATTCTGGGACCGATTGTGCGCGTCCCCGTCATGGTCAAGATCGGCCAGCGCCTCTCTCAGGAGGGTGGCAATGACATCGACGTGGTCAAGGCACTCGAAAACGCGCGCAGCGAGGCGGTTATTGACAACCGCGAACAGGTTGAGCGCAAGGAAAAGAAATCGCGCAAAAAAAGTGAATGGGTAGAGGAACTAGACGGGTGAGGCGGAAGAGAACACGGGAATGTGTGGGAGTGCGGGAGGGCAGTGGCCCTGCACATCAAAGGACAGGGCTATTTTCAGAGTGCGTGCGGGACATGTAACAGCGGATCATTAGGAACATCAATCGTGCAAACACTTGGAGACGAATCGCTTGGTGAAGCTGTTTGATTTGTTTGTGACGCATGTAGTGTTGCGAGCAGAGTGAAAGAGGGAACGCGTATATAATCCGCAGTAGGAATATTGGGCTCCGGAAAGAGAGGCTCGCAATGAAAAAATTCGACCTCAATATACAGAAAGTACTTGAAGATTGGGAACCATATCATGCTATTCGAGAAGTTATCGCTAATGCACTTGATGAGCAAGCATTGACTAACAGTGAAGATATCAAAATCTTTCGCGATAAGCAGGGCTGTTGGCATATTCGTGATTTTGGTCGTGGGTTGAAGTATGAACATCTCACGCAGAATGAAAATGAAGAAAAACTTCAGAGCCAGTATCTAATTGGTAAGTTTGGTGTCGGCCTCAAGGATGCATTAGCTACCTTCGATAGAAGGAAAATCAAAGTTCTGATTAAATCACCTTATGGTGACATCTCTCTAGGAAAATCGCGAAAACATGACTTTGAGGATATAGTAACTCTCCACGCCTATGTAGCCGAGCCATCTGGTCCTCATCTCGTCGGGACCGAGTTCATTTTAGAGGGCTGTAAGGCTGAGGATATAGAAAAAGCCAAGAATCTATTTCTAAAGTTTTCTGGAGATGTGATTCTTGAAGGGACTCGATATGGTGAAGTCTTGGAGAAGAAAGGAACTTCAGCAAGTATATATATCAATGGCGTCCGGGTCGCGGAAGAAGAAAATTTTCTCTATTCATACAATATAACTTCGCTGACGCAAGCCATCAAAAAGGCGCTGAATAGAGAAAGGACAAATGTAGGAAGATCGGCTTACTCGGACAGAATCAAGACCATCCTACTTGCTAGCAAGACAAAAGAGGTGGCGAATGGATTAGTTGAAGATCTAAAAGGATTTGAAACTGGTCTGATTCATGACGAGCTCAATTGGTCAGATGTCTCTGTTCATGCTTGCAAGTTATTAAACTCGCTCGAGAAGGTCGTCTTCCTCACGGCGGGACAACTGATGAATTCCACGGATATGGTTGACCGAGCAAGAGCAGATGGTTACAGCGTCGTAACAGTTCCCAACACTATTGGAGATAAAATCGCAGGACAAACTGATATCTCCGGTAACCGCATATTAGATTTGCACGGGTTTACAACAATCTGGAATGACAGTTTTGAATTCAAGTTTGTGGATATCAAGGAGTTGAACGGAAGAGAAAGAAAAATCTTTGAAAAGACTGATGCGATCTTTAAGCTTGTGGGCGGCAGACCTAGAAAAGTAAAACAAATCAAAATATCAGAGACAATGAGAATGGAAAGTTTTGCGTTGACTGAGGCAACCGGGTTGTGGGAAGAGTTGATAGGCAGAATTATTATCAAACGTTCTGAATTACGTTCTCTTGAAGACTATGCGGGAACACTTTTGCATGAAGTAGCCCACGCGATTAGCGAAGAACGAGATATCTCTGCGGGCTTCGAGGGACAGCTAACCAGTTTTCTTGGAACACTTGCATCCGATGCTGTCGGGTAAACCTGAAACCGCTTTTATCCTGTGCCAAATATCTTTTCCGTGTTCATCCATATTAATCTCTGTCCGATCCTATTTCTTATCCGCGTCCTATAACCCATGATTCGCATCGTCTTTACGGCCGATAACCATTTGAATCGGTATTACGCCAAAATGTCGCGCGACCAGTTGCGCGAGCGGCGCAAGCGCATCCGCCAGGCCTGGCGCGAGACGGTCGATTTTGCCATCCAGAGTCGCGCCCATTTCTACCTGCACGCCGGCGACCTCTTTGATGGTCCAGACCCGAACCCCGGCGAGCTCGCCTTTGTCGCCCGCGAATTCCAGCGCATGGTTGAGCACGGTATCCAGATTCTCGCCATCAGCGGCAATCACGACATGCCGCGCTATATGGGCGAAAGCGCCTCGCCAATCCGCATCTATCAAGAGCTGCGCGCCGCGCGCGCCTTTACCCGACGCACTGAGGCTGAGTTTGACACCTTTGACATCGACGGCACGCGCATCGCCATCGGCGGCCTTGCCCCTGACCCCCGCGCCGATCCGACGGCCGACCCGCTTGAAGGCGTCGAGATCAACCCGCCGCCGGCCGATGTCCGTATTCTCCTTCTGCATAGCGGGGTTGAGGATGCGGTTCCCGAAGCCTTTGCCGAAGCAGTCATCCGTAAGTCGCGCATCGCCGCGCTCAAGTCAATTGACTATTTCCTGGTCGGAGACATTCATCAAAATCACAAGCTCACCGTCGATCACGCCACCGTGCTCATCCCCGGCGCTACCGAGCGCATGAATTTTGGTGAGCTCAAACAAGAGCCGGGTTTTTACTATATCGAGCTCGAAGGCAAACGCCCGGTCAAGTTGATTCGCAAGGGAATCGGGCCACAGCCGATGCGCCGGATTGAAGTCCGCTCAACCAATCTCCCATCCGAAAATCCAACCGATTATATCGCCGAAGAGATTCGCGCGATGAGTTACAAGGACCAGCTCTTGCAGTTACAGCTTGGCGGCCCCATCGACCGCGACGTCTATCACCAGTTGCGTTTTTTTGACATCTGGCGATTGGGCAACGAGCTCAATTTCTTTTTTGACCTCGAAAAATCCGGGCTGGAACTGCGCACAAGCGAGCTTGAGCGCGCAGGTCTGGCGCCGGACGAACGGGTCGACGTCGAGCGCGAGCTTGTGCGCGTCGCGGCCGAGATGCAGGCAGAAGCAGAGTCCGAGCCACAGCGCGAGCGAATCGCCGACGCGGGCGCCCGCGTGCTGCAAATGTATCGAAGAGGAAAAGAGTAGACAAGTAAACAGGTAGACAAGGAACCAGGGGGCGCAGAACCCTGCTACCTGTCTACCTGTCTACCGATCTATCATTCCACCATGATTCGCCTGAAACGCCTTTACGCCCACGATTTCAAGCAATTACGCGAGGTCGAGATCCAATTCCCGGAAGCCGGCCGCATCCTCGTGCAGGGCAATAACGAAGCCGGTAAATCAACCCTTTTTGAAGCGATTTTCTTTGCTCTCTTTGGGCAAGCCCTTGCCGCAGAAAACATCGGCCGGCCCAACCTGGACGATCTTATCGGGTATGAAAAATCAAAGGCACGGGTCGAGCTCGATCTTGTGATTGGGGACCGTTTCTTCCATATTGTCCGCACGCTCAACCGCGGCAAGACAAACACCTGGCAGTTGGACATCACCAACGGCGAACGCATCGAAGAGATCCGAGGGAACCGCGCAGTAAACGACCGTCTGGTCGCCGAGCTGGGATTTGATTCCGAAGCTTTGCTCAACACCTGCTTTGTGGAACAGAAAAAGCTTGAAAAGCTTGAAGGGCTCACCAAGGCCAAACGGGAGGAATCGCTCAGCAAGCTATTGAACCTCGAGCGCCTGTTAGAACTTGAGGAAAAGCTGCGGCTGCGCGGCGAAGACGAAAAGATGCTCTCGCGTCTCACCAGGCGGGTCGAGCTCGCCCTGGCACAAGAGGAGTTGCCGGCCGCCCAGCAAGAGCTCGATCAGGCAGAAGGACAGCTCAAGCTCATCGAACTATGCATTCAGGCCACCCGCGCGGCCGACGAGAAACGCGCGGTCGAGAGCCTGAGCAGCCAGTTGCAGTCGATGCAAGCGCAACGCCAGGAATTACGCACTGCCGTCGATCAGATGGATGCGCTCGACAAGGCCCGGCGGACGATGGGCGTCGCGCTCGAACGTTTTGACCTCCTCGCACAGCAAACGGCTGCGCTCGAGGCCCAGCGCAAGGAGCGCGCCGAGGTCGAGCAGCTCATTGTGGAGCAGCTCCCCGCAATCCAGACCCGCGCCCATGAGCTCACACGCCTTGTACACCATCTCACCCATCTTGGTCAGGTAGAGGCCGCACGCGCTCAAGCCGCCGGCATACTTGAACGGGTCCGACTCCTTCAGGAAGAATTGGAGGTCCAGGAGGAGCAGAGTAAGCAACTGACTACTGCCATCAGCGAGGCCGAAGCGCGTGCCATACAAGTCGACCAGATGCTACGCGAGTACGAAATCGGCGAAGCGCTGGGACAGTGGGCTACCTTTGCGACGGAGGCGATGACCCAAAGCAGCATTGATAGCCTCGTCGCAGAAAAGGAACAGGCGCGTGACGCGGCCGAGGCCCAACTGCGAGTTGGGATTATCGCCCCAGGAATCCTGCTGGTCGCCCTGGTTACGGCAACCGTGTTCATCCCACTTGCCCTCTTGCGCTTTAACGGCAACTCTCTCATCGCCGTCGGCGCCGGCGGCGCGCTCCTTATCGCCGATGCCGCCCTTGGCGTCATGCTCATCCGCTGGGCCCTCCATATCTGGAATCAACTGGAGCAGGCCACCCAGGAACTGGGCGAAGCGGAGGGCGAAGCGAATATGCGCCGCGAGCTTGTTCGTGCATCCGCCGAACGGCTAGAAAATGCCCGGGCGCGGCTGGAAGCGCTCGGCGTGCCTGTCCCCATCGCCCCGGAACTAGCCCAGGCCCGGCGAAGCGAGATTACTCACACGCTCGAAAACAAGACGCGCGACGAATTGAATGTGGCACGCGATGCGGCGCAAGAAAGGCGCAACTATGTGCGCGCGCAGCGCGACCTGGGCTTGCAACGCATCCGGGAACTCGAGTCGGGGATCGAGAACACCGACACGGCGGGGCTGCGGCGCAAAATCGACAAGGCCGAGGTTGTCTTGAATCGCTGGCGTCCGCGGCTTGCCGTACAGGCAGCCGCGCTTCAAGTTGAACCCGATCTTCAGTCCGTCCGGCAGGCGCGTCAGGAATTGGACGGCGAGCGCAAAGTGTGGCAGGCGCGCATCCAACAGTCCAAGAACCTCGCCAGGCAGATCGCCGAAGGTGAAACCCGCATCCAAAAGCTGGAAGCGGACATTCAGGTCGCCTACGACGCCGGACGCAGAATGCTGAACGGCGCCACCCTATCCTGGTCGAGCACACTTCCCCGGTCCGCTTTTGTAGAGGTAGAACAACAGTTAGGCCAGGCATCTCAAGAGCAGGGCGGCGATCCGGTGCGCGCCAGGCTCAATGCTCTCGATCGTGAATGGGGGGCCAACGAGCGCGAGCACAAACTGCGTAAGGAGGCGGCGCAGGATGCCGTGAGCCGGTCCCTCGCGATTGTCCAGGAGCTTCGACTCGACGATGCACTGCCTGCCCAACCGAGCATAGAGGACCTGGAGAATCTGACGCAACGCCTGAACAAGCTCGAATCTCAGGACAAGACGCCGCTCCAGGCCAGGGTCCGCTCTCTACACCAACGCGTAGGCAGTCTGCGCGAGACATGCAACCGGCTAGAGCGCGAGCTCAACCTGCAGGGCGAAAGCATTGATCCGCTGGCCGCACGCGAGGAACGGGACACGGAAGAACGCGAACAAGAAGAGCGCAAGCACGGCGCCGAAATCGTCCTGCGGGCGCGCAAGCGCATTGTGCAAAAGGTTCTCCCGGCAACGATGGATTATCTGCGGCGTATCCTGCCCCAGTTAACCCGCGATCGCTATCACGACGCCGAGCTCGACCCCGAAACCTACAAGATCCGGGTCTGGGACGAACGCGCCGGCCAGAGCGGGGCCTGGAAGGAAAAGAATATTTTCAGTGGTGGGACCAAGGACCAATTCTCCCTCGCGCTGCGCCTCGCGTTTGCCCTCGCCACCCTCCCGCAAGAGCGTGGCACCTCGCCCGGTTTCATCTTTCTCGACGAGCCCCTCGGCTCGTTCGACGAGGAACGCGCCGGCGCGCTGCTCTACCTCCTGACTGACGGCGAGATCGGCCGCGCTTTTGACCAGATCCTGCTCATCAGCCACGTCCGCGTCCAGGAGAGCCGCTTTACCCATCACCTGCGCCTCGAAAATGGGGTGGTGGTCGAGAGCGATCTGACATCCAATCAGTAGAAATCAAAAAGGGCGGAGAAAATTCCGCCCTTGTATCTACACTACCCGTTTCCTTGCCTACCGGTCCACCCAACTATCCGGCTACCCCAACTCTTTGACATGCTGGTGCAGTTCCCGCTGTGGAATTCGGATACACTGATCCTTGATGACCTGTTCCATCTCCGCTTCCGTCAGCCGCAGCCGCAGGTTCTCAAAAGCCGCCTCGGGACTGGCCCCATATCCCAACTTTTTCTTGCCGTTCTTGAGATCAAAGAGATACAGGTGATGCGGGTTGGCGAAACTGCTCATGCCTTGATCAATCTCCCCTCGTAGACCTCTTTCCCTTTGCCATTTCCATTCACGCCGCGGTTAATCTCTGCGTCGTACTTGCCCGCCATGAGCGCGTTATAGAACGCGTAATCGATCCCCTTGACCTTTTCGTCGTTCGGGAAACGATGATAGTTCTCCTTGGTCATCAGGCTCTTACCCTCGGCGATGAGCTGATACCCGAGCGCCGAGCCGGGATAGGGCGCATAGTACGAAATCGACGGCAGAACGTGTCTCATTCGCTTGAGCAACCGCATCGTCTGGAACGCGTCGTCCTGCGTCTCTCCTGGAATACCGAGCATGATATTTGCCCAAAAGCGCGGCGGCTTGCGCCCCTGTCGCGTAAAATCGTCCGCAACTTTGTTGAGCAGGTCAACCGCAAAGTTATTGTCTTCGGCCGTGCATTCCTTGTTCAAAATCTTGAGCACGCGATCACTGCCGGATTCAAACCCGATTGAAACCAGATTCCAGTTCGTCTCGCGCACCAACGCTTCGAACAGGTCCGGCCACTGCTTGACCGTATCCGAGCGCGCCGCCGCCCAGTAGGGCCATACCTTGTGCGCCTTACGCGGGTACTTGTCCAGCCACTCGCGGAGCCACGCAGGATGCTGAAAGAACATTGAATCGTGGATAACCACCGAGCCGAGCGGGCCATAGTGATCGTCGAGGAAATTCAGTTCGTCGATGACCTGGTCCACCGACTTGCGCCCCATATTGGGAATATAAGACGCCTCGTTGCAAAAGACACACTGCCATGGGCAAACGCGACTCGTAATGACAGTGGCAACGGGGCCGGCATCCCAGCCGCATTCCGGTTCCAGCGGCCACGGAAAATCACGCAGTTTCGGATTCGGCCACATCGTCCGGTCCATAAAGGGCCATTCCGCCATGGATTTCGAGCCCTGGCCTATGACCAGGCGGGGGAATGTGCGCGGGTCCTTGAGCAGATCGACAATAATCTTTTCGCCGGGGCCAGAGCAAATCCGGTCAAACTCCGGGACCCCTTCCATTTCATCGGGCGCAACTGTCGCGTGCATTCCGCCGGTAATCACGAACCCGTTCGGGTTAACCTCTTTAAAGATTCGCGCTGCCTGATAAGCAAAGGGATAGGTATAGCTCCGCACATTCATGATGAGCTGGTCATACCCTTCAACCCGTTTGTAGAGCTCGCGCCAGGATTTCAGCGACCTGGTCGAAAACAGATCCGTATCGATGCCTGCCGACTTGACAATCGTGCGCAAAAGCCCCAGGCCGTGGTCCTGCCAGCGGTCGTGCGCACCCGCCGGGCGGACAAACACGCCGAGATCCCCCATATCCAGCCACAGCCGGGCAATACCATCCGGACCTTTCTGACGGGTCGGCTTGGCCCGAGTGAACGAAAAGAATGACCGCATGAAAGCAAATTCCTTAATTGATGCGATAACGTTGTTCAGAAGAATAAGCCGGACAGGCCCGGCAGCCAGGACGCAGATTGCCGTTCTGCAATTCATCGCGCAGGCGGCGGTACTCGTCGTTGTTCCAGACCGTCACAAACGAGTCCTTTTGCAGACTCCCCATCGGTCCCCCTTGCCAGAGTGAACAGGGCACCACCTCGCCGTTCGCATGAATGACTGCTGTGCGCCACGGCTCGTAACAGCGCTGGATGTAGCGCTTGCGCAAGAACTGCCCCTGAAGACTGGCAACCCGGTACTGGAGCTCGGTCCAGTTGGCGCGCAGCGAGCGCTGCCGCCAGCCGCGCCACACTGTTTGCGCCAGATGCTGGTACTGGTTGGACAGCCCTTTGAGGCCGGGATGATATTCCCATCGGAAATACATCGGCGGGTTGAACAGGCGCATCCCGTACGCATCCGCCTTGCGCCGCGCCTCATCAATGACCCGGTCCGCCTCGTGCTGGAGCGCCTCTTGATGAATGGCGTCCTTTTCCATATCCGGAAAAATCAGCACAAGCTCCTGGAATTGGACCTCTGAAACGCCCAGTTCGTGGGCCAGATCAATAAAGGCCGGTATCTCCGCCAGATTGGTTTTCTGAACGACGAATGCCAGCATCAGGCGAGGCCGGTCGGACCCGCGCGTCTTTTTCATCTCTTGCAGGCGGCGGATGTTCGCGATAACCTTTTCCCATTTCGAGCCGACGCGAATATGCTCGTAGGTCTCTTTGGTCGACCCATCCAGCGAAATGACGACCAGGTCCGCTTGGTTATCAATTAATGCCTGGGCGTTCTTGTCACTCAGGAGCGTCCCATTGCTGATGAGCCGGATCGCGGGTATCCTGGCCTGGCGCGATTTCTCGAGAGCGGGAATAAACAACCTCGACATCATCGGCTCGGCGCCGCACGAGAGGTGCACGGTATGCGCCAGGGGAAGCACTTCACCAGCGATCCGGTCCCAGACCTCCGCCGGCATGTCATACGTCCCGGCGCCGTCGCGGAAATAGCACATCGTGCAACGCAGGTTGCACCGCTCGGAGAGGTCCATGCGAATGATGAGCGAACGGGGGCCCAACTCCATGCTCAGGCCGCCTGCGTCTCGTCGATCAGCGCCTTGACCTCTTCCCCTTTGATCTTTTTCGGGAGGACGATGTGCATCGCCATGCGAATGGTACGCGGGAAATTCTTCCAGGTCGATTCACGCAAGAGAGTTTTGAAAACGCGGTGCGGGCGCAGATAAAAGCGGCGATACGCCTCTTTCCACTTGCGCTCCTGGAGATCAGCCGTCGTGTCGCCCATCTCAAAACGCGCCTTGCCTTCGAAAAAGACGTAATCCTGCCAGTCTTTGACCAGCATGCGCCCGCCGTTGCGATGCACCTGTTCCCACACCTTGGTGCCGGGATAAGGGGTCATCATCGAGAAATTGGCGACCAGCGGATCCAGCTCGCACGCAAACTTGATCGTCTTTTCCATCGTCACTTCATTGTCGCCGGGGAGGCCGATGATAAAGAACCCAACCGTCTCCAGCCCTACCTTTTTCGCGTTCTTGAACGCCTGCCGGATCTGATCGTGCGTCACGCGCTTGTCAATCGATTCGAGGATGTCCTCATCGCCCGTCTCGACGCCAAAGGCAACCCGCTTGCAGCCCGCCTGCTTCATGAGTCCGAGCAATTCCGCGTCCGCGAGGTTCGCGCGGATACCGTTGATCATGATCCACGGCACCTTGTTGAGTCCTGCCTTGATGAGCAGTTCGCTGAGCGTGCGAAGCCGTTTCCGGTCGATGTTCGCGCTATCGTCGAGAATCCCGATCTCTTGCGCGCCCCAGTCCTCGACCAGGTGCCGCCACTCCGCCACGACGCTCTCCGGCGAGCGAGCGCGCCATTTCTCGGCCATCACCGATTGCGAGCAAAAGGTGCAGCGATACGGGCAGCCGCGTGAGGTCATCATCGAGAACGATTTGCCACGCTCGATGGCGTCCATTGCCGGCTGGAGCGAGGAATAGCGCTCCATCTTGAAATACTTGTATGCGGGGAACGGCAGCGCATCCAGGTCGGCCACCGCCGGCCGTTCGTGCATGTGGCGAATCTTGCCATCCGGCGATTGGAACGTGATGCCGAGCACCTTGCTCAAAATCCGATTTGCGGGATCGACCATGTCGCGAATCTTGAAATTCGGATTGCCGGATTTGAACTTGTCCAGCGTGTTGCACAGGTCAATCCAGGTCTCCTCGCCCTCGCCACGCGCCACGACGTCAATCTCGGGACGTGCGGCCGATTCTTCGGGCAGCGCCGAAACGTGCGGGCCGCCCTGTACGACCAGCGCCTCAGGCAGGACGGACTTGACTTGACGCGCGCAGAGCCAGCCCTGCTTGACCTGCGGCGTATTCGAGGTGATCCCGACAATATCAGGTTGAAATTCGCGAACGAAATCGGTTAAAGGGACATCTTCGACATCCTGGTCAAAGACCGCCACCTCGTCGCCGCGCTGTTCGCTGACGGCGGCGAGATAAGCAATGCCAAGATGGGGTGTAGTCCGGGTATCGATCGGGAGTTGGAATCGTGGGTTGATGAGTAGGACGCGCAATGGAACTCTCCTTTATAGAGATCTAGTCAACCACAAGTTAAAGTGACGTAACAATAAACACCCCGCGCGAAGGGACAGATCGATCGCGAAAGGTAAAGCAAAGTTCATTATAACCGTGGCCCTATGGCCCGTCAACATAAAATTTCGTTAAAATGGGGTCAAGCCGAAAAGCGGTATTTGACAAGCGCCAGCAAGGACCGGGTCCCATCGCGCAGGCGGCGCAGCTTTTTTTCCTTACGTGGTTTATACGCCACCGGCACCTGAAAAAATCTCACATGCCGGCGCGCCAGCTTGGTCGTAATTTCTGGTTCGATCTCGAATCCGCGCGATTCGAGCTTTAATTCGCGCATCAAGCCGGTCGGCACAAGCTTGTAACAGGTTTCCATGTCGCGGAGATGAGTCCCACAGAGGAGATTGGTCGCTATCGTCAGGAACTGGTTGCCCAGATGGCCAACCAAGGGTTGTGAGGAAGTATCGCGCACGCCGTACACTACCGCCGGGCGCGCCCCATCGCGCGGGGCGTTTGCCAACTCGCGCAGGAGATCGCCGTAATCGCCCGGGTCATATTCCGTATCCGCGTCCTGAATGATGATCACATCACCCGTGGCGTGACTCAACGCCGTCTGGACCGCGCCCCCCTTGCCGCGATTCTGTGCGTGACGAACCACGCACAGTCGTGGATCATTATAACGGGCCAGAATCTGCGGGGTCGCATCGGTCGAGCAATCGTCAACCGCAATAATCTCTGATGCGATGGACGAGGCCAGTACGGTTTTCAGGCAGGCGTCGAGCTCGCGTTCTTCATTGTAAATCGGCAGGAGCACGGAAAGCTTGAGGCTCAAGCACCCTCCTTATCAGGCGCGATAACTATAGGTCCGGCGATAGCCGAGATCGGTGCTAAACGACGAAAAAACTTTAGTATGGGCGCGGTGCAGCGGATGCCGGCCCAACGTCCTGAATCCGCGGCGCGCAATCGCGGGAATGTTATAAGCCTTGCGACAAATCCAGTCGTACCCTTCCCGCAGTTGCTCGACCGTCATGTTCTTGGGCTGATAGACCACGTGCGCCGTATCATACAGGCTCCACGGCTGGTTGGGCAACAATCGTTCTTCCTTCACATACAGGTCTCGCAGCTCAGTGCCGGGATACGGCGTCATGATGGTAAAGCTGACATTGTCGAGTCCACTCTCGCGCACGAAATCCCACGTCTCTTGAAAAACCCCCGGGGCGTCGGCCTCCAACCCAAATACGAACAGACCTACCACGCCGATGCCCCGGCTCTGAATCGTGCGGATCACACGCTTGTAATCCTCAATGTTCCCCTTGGATTTTCCCCCGAGGTCACGGCGATTCCCGGGATTGATCGATTCAAAACCGATAAAGAACTTGTCCATGCGCGCCAGCCGGGAGAGATCCAGCAAGTGCGGGAAATCGGCGACCATCATCTCGGCCTGCGCGGTCCAACCGTTCAAAGGCAGCTTGGCCAATGTTTGCAGCACCTGCTCCATATAAGCAGCGTCGAGACGAAAGTTCAGGCCGAAATTATCGTCGGTCAGGAAAAAGCGGCGGATCTTGCGCCGTTCGATCTCCTCGACGACCTCTTCCACCGGCCGGTGACGCATCACTCGTCCTGATACGCGAATAGCCGTGCAAAACGAACAGTTGCGCGGGCAGCCGCGCGTGATTTCCAAATAGGGGGTCCAATAGTTCCGCCGCTCGTCCACCATCTCGATCACGCGATCGGTCAGGCGCGCAACCCCGGCCAGCGGCGCCCAGGATTCGTCCGTATACCGGCGCTCGGCGCGGTCGCTCGCCACATCGGCAAGAATCTGCGGCCAGGTGCTGTAGGCCTCGCCGACCACCGTGATATCCGCCCACTGCTCGACCTCCTCAGGAGCGAGCGTCGCATGTGTGCCCCCGACAATCAATGTGCCGCCCCGGCGCTTGACCTCGGCGCCGATCTCGCGGGCGCGATCGATTGAAAGGGTCTTGCTCGTAATGCCCACGACCGAGTTCCGGGTCAGACGCTCGAACGGCAACGCCTGCAGGTCTTCGTCCCAGATCTCTACTGGCATGTCGTCGGGAACCAGCGAGGCGAGCCGCATCAGAGTATAGGGTGAGCCCTGACCCCGGCCAAGGATTCGCCCATCGCGCCGGGGATAGACCAGAACGACCTTGTCAATATTCATTGGACCACCTTGTGCTTTCGTGCGAACGCCGTGCGACTCGTGACCAGGAACCGGTCCTCGGTCGAATCGTAGGCGCAAATTGCGACATCGATGCTGTCGTGACCAACGTCGATGCGATTAAAAGTATTGCCATGCCCATGCCGGGTTCGCCCTGACATGGTCGTACCCGATTGAGCAATCACGATACCCTGCGCGGTCTCCCGCGTAATCGGAACATGCGTATGCCCGTTCAAAACCAATTCCACACCATGCCCGGCGAGGCGATTCAGTGTCTTGGTCGGAAAGTACTGGCCGGCGGGTCTGAGCTTGCCATTCCACAAGAGGTGGTGATGCATGACCAAAATTTTACAAGCGGCTGGCGGCGCCGCTTCAAGCTCGCGGTTCATCCATGCAACCTGTCCGGGCTGCCAGATTCCACCCGGGATAACGTTGTGATTGTCGTTCAGCCCGATGACAAATAGCCCCTTGCCTTGCCAGACACTATCCGTTTCGGGGCGAATAAAGGTCTTGTAACGTCCCCAGGGTCGGACCAACCGCTCCCACAGCCCGCCCGGATGAAGCGGTTGGTCGTGATTCCCCGGAATGGTGAAAACCGGCGGCGGCAGCTTGTTCAAGTAATCGCGCGCCTGCTCATACTCGGAAATCCGCCCCCGCATTGTCCAATCGCCCGAGACGATCACCAGATCAGGCTGGACGGCCCGAATATCCTGCAGAACAAGATCTGCCAGATGCTGATTAAACCTGGGGCCAAAATGCAGGTCGGAAAGGTGAAAAATACTGGGCATCAGGAAAGTAGACAGGAAAACAGGGAAACAAGTAGACAGGGCAAGCCGATCGATCAGGTTGCTTGTCTACCTGTCTACTTTTTACGTATTTATTTGACCAGAGCCTCGGTATCGAGCTGGGCGCGCTGCAAGCGACCGCTGTAATCGACATAGATGCTCTTCCATTCGCTGAATGTGTCAAGCACGACCGGCCCACCACCCTCGCGGTGGCCGTTGCCCGTGCCACGCGTGCCGCCAAATGGAAGCTGCACTTCGCTGCCGATGGTCCCTGCATTGATATAGAGGAGGCCGGTGGTCACATCGCGCATCGCCGCAAAGGCTTTGTTGACGTCGCGCGTATAGATCGAAGCCGACAGCCCAAAGCTCACCCCATTGTTGATCCGGATTGCCTCTTCCAGCGTTCCGGCCTCGATGATCGACAGCGACGGGCCAAAGATCTCTTCCTGCGCCACGCGCATGTTCGGCGTCACCCCGTCAAAGATAGTCGGCTTGTAGAATGCGCCCTGGGCCAACGCCCCTTCGGTGGCAATCTCGCCGCCGACGAGCACCTCGGCTCCGTCCTGGCGCGCAATCTCCGTATACTCGTGAATCTTTTGCGCCGCCTTTTTGTTAATGACCGGGCCGACGTCGGTCGTCGGCAGCAAGCCATCGCCCAGGCGCAGCTTGCTCGCGCGATCCGCCAGCTTGTGCACCAATTCCTTTTTAATGCCCGACTGGGCAATCACGCGGCTGCAGGCCGTACAGCGCTGGCCGCTTGTGCCAAAAGCGCTCCACAAAATCCCCTCGACCGCGAGATCCAAATCCGCATCGTCGAGCACGGTAATTGCATTCTTGCCGCCCATCTCGAGCGAAACCCGCTTGAGGTTTTTCGCCGCATTGATTGAAACCTCGCGGCCCATGTCGGTCGAGCCGGTAAAGGTAATCAGACGGACCCTGGGATGCTCCACCAGCGCATTCCCCACCGCGCCGCCAGGCCCTGTCACCAGGTTAATCACCCCGGGCGGGAATCCCGCCTCTTCCATAATGCGCACAAACTCGGCGGCGAGGACCGGCGTATCGCTGGCCGGCTTCCATACGACCGTATTGCCGCACACCAGCGCCGGGAACATTTTCCACGATGGAATCGCAATCGGAAAATTCCAGGGGGTAATGAGACCGACCACCCCCAGCGGATCGCGGACTGCCATGGCCCACTTGCTCGGCAGTTCGGAGGGGACCAGAAGCCCGTTCAAACGGCGGCCTTCGCCAGCCATATAAAAGGCCATGTCAATGGCTTCCTGAATATCGCCAAGAGCTTCTGGCAGCACCTTGCCCATCTCGCGCGTCAGCAGTTCGCCCATGTACTGCTTGCGCTCGCGGAGTAAATCCGACGCACGATGGATGATCTCGGCGCGCTGGGGAGCGGGCGTCTTGCGCCATTTTTCAAACGCGCGGTCCGCCGCCTCCACCGCGCGCGCCACATCTTCACCTGCGGAGAGTGGCACGGCGCCGATCAACGTCCCATTCGCCGGGTTGCGGCTCTCAAACGTTTTGCCGCTCAGGGCCGGCGCCCATTCGCCGTCAATATAATTCAGAAATTCTTGCTGCATCATTGCCTCCCGCCAATGCGCATCACGCGCATACCGCGCCGTATACGTGTTGGCTTGAATTGGCTTGCGCCGGCGCTCGCGCGGAGCCGGCAGTAGGAACGCGGGCCATTGTATATCAAGGGATAGCAAAACGCAAACGACCGGACGCGCGACCCTTTTAACGCCGTTCTAATATCACGTTTGTGAATTCTTATACAATTTTAAGGCGCGTCGGTTACAATTCAAATAACCTATTTTGTTTTCATCTGTTCTAGAAACGAGTAAAATATGACCCGGACTGAGATCCTGTTTGCTCCCTGGGCGGTGCGTGCGCTCAAAAATGCGCGCGGGAACAAATGGCGTAAACTCATCGATCAGATTGACGTGTTGCCCGAAGATAATCTCGACGCGCTCGCTTTTCACCTGTTGATGATTCGGCTCAACAACTGCGTGACCTGCGATGCCCGTAAATATATGGAGCGCGGCGGCTGTGCGCGCTGCGCCCTCACCAATCTCGGATTTTCAAAAGAGACCGAAGAGAGTCTGCTGGCGCGCTATCGCGCCACGCGCAAAGAGATTGCCGAGACGCTCAAGCCCGCCAAGCGGAACCAGGAAACGGCCTGAGCGAAATCCGAATCGCAAGACGAAATCGCCTGTACTCTTATCCTTCAATTGTCTTTTATTGACAGCTCATAGCGAAATATGCCTAGAATTAAAACCGGTGACCGGGTCGATCACGAACATACCCCAAGCGGCGAAAAGCTGGCGTTGATGGCCGTTTTTGCGAATCCGGACCAGGAAGTCTTTAGCCCGGCCGGCACGCTTGCGCGGTATGCCAGCGAAGGCATCCGGGTCGCGGTGGTAACCGCCACGCGCGAGCAGGCCCCGGTCGTTCTAACCGTCGCGGCGCGGGCAACCCCTGCCCTGGCGCTCCCCCCGCGGGACAAGTCCTGTTCTTGCCTCACTTCGGGCGCGCAGCGCATTTGCCTTCTGGACTATCCCGGGGGTAAAATCGACATGGGCGATGAGGCGCTCATGCTAGAGCGGCTCGTGCGCCTGGTTCGCGAGCAGCAGCCGCAGGTGATTGTGACCTATGGCCCGGAGGGGCTGGGCGATCCCGATCATCCGCTCATCTGCCGCTTGACGACGAGCGCCTTTGAAATGGCCGGCGACTCGACCTGTTATCCCGAGCACCTGGCCGACGCGCTCATGCCTTATCAACCGAAAAAACTCTATTACAGCATTCTGCCGCAGAGCGCCGTCACGCGTTGGGGCGCGCTGGGAATGGCCGCCGTGCCCGACGCGCAGATCACCACGGTGGTCGACGTCTCACGCTATACACAGAGCAAGCTCCGCACCCTCTACTGCCACCGCAATCACGTTCACGACTATGCCCGGTGGCTGCAGGAGGACACGAACGTGCAGTGGGACCAGGAATATTTCGTCCTGGCGGCCTCCCGTCTCAAGCGTAAACTGCGCAAAGAGCAGGACCTGTTCACAGGCCTGCGTTAGCACAAGCGGCGATGCAAATCGCCGCTTTTTTATTCACATGTCCAGATTCATTATCCACGCCGCCACCCGGCTTTACAAGAGCGCCATGGCCGAATTCATCGCCGTCGCGCCCGATGCGCGCAAGGTGAACGATCTCCTGGACGGCGCCTTTCTCGTCGAGAGCGCTCGGCCCGCGCCCGAGATCGTCGAGCGCCTCGTCCAGTCCGACCCCACCTTTATCAAGCACCTCATGCCGGTCCACGCCGAAATCGCGCTCTCCCGGAAAAAGGACGTCGACCTGCCGCGCCTCCTCGAAACAGCGCGGCAGGTGAGCCGGATTGCGCCCGGCCAGACCTACGCCGTCCAGTGTCGCTGCATCGGAGTCGACTATGATTATGACTCGAAGGATGTCGAGATCGCCGTCGGCCGGTATTACGAGGGCATTGGCGCCCTCCCCACCTTTTCCGATTTTGCGGTCGCGGTCGACGAATCCCAGGTCGTGATCTCCATCTATCTCTATCAGGACCGGGGCTATCTCGGCTTTTCGACCGCCCGCGAAAACCTCAACGACCAGTTGAACGAATATCGCATCGTCGCTCGCCGGGCGCACAAGGTCAACCGCGCCGAGTACAAGCTCCAGGAGGCCCTGCGCAAGTTCAAGCTGGACCCCAGAGGGGGGCGGGCGCTGGACCTCGGCGCCGCGCCCGGCGGCTGGACCCAGGTGCTGGCCGATCACGGGATGCAGGTCGTCGCTGTCGATCCGGGCGAGCTCGACCCGCGCGTCGCGGCGCTGCCGAATGTGACCCATTTCAAGTGCAAAGCCGATGCGTTTGTCAGCCCGGGCGATTTCGACCTGCTGGTCGACGACATGAATGTTGAGCCGGAAGAGTCGGCCGGCATGATGGTTCAAATGGCCCCCCATCTCAAACCGGGCGGCTATGCCATCCTCACCGTCAAGCTCGTCATCAAGCAGGTGAACAAGCTCTTGAACAACATCCGCCCCGTGCTCGAAACCGAATACGACATCCTTCGCATCAAGCACCTCTTTCACAACCGGCAGGAGGTCACCCTCCTCCTGCGCAGAAAATCATAAATCACCCCGCCCCTTGCTTGACGGATTCATCCTGTTAGATGATAATTCCAACACACTTGGGCATCAAGACTGCCCTATCCTCAAATGGTAGGCGATGGAGCTAACCATGCGCAAAATCCAGTTCCACTCGGCCGATAACGAAAACGTCCACGGCGACCTGTTTGAGCCTGCCCTATCGGGCAAGCATCCCGCCGTCCTCTTTACCCACGGGCTCCTCTCGGCGCGCCAGGAATTTGGCGATTATCCCGAGCGGCTTGCCGGGTTGGGTTATGTAACCCTATCGATTGACCAGCGCGGGCATGGCTTGAGCGGCGGGCCGCGCGGCTATGTCACCCCGGCGCGCGGCATTCAGGATATTCACGCCGCGCTCGATTTTCTTGCCGGCCTCGCGACGGTAGACGTGACCCGCCTGGCCCTCGTCGGGCACAGCCTCGGCGCTGCCTTTTCGATCTGTGCGGCCGCCGTCGAGCCGCGCGTCAAAACCCTTGTCGCCATCGCCCCGCCAGCCAGCATTCGCGCCGAGCTGAAACCGGGCGAAGGCGCACTGTATGCCCTGGCCGGCGGCGTCGGCAAGCTGTACCGGCGCGCCACCGGCAAGCTGCTTTATCTTCCATACCGCGTCGGGGTCAATGACCTTTTTCATCACGAAGCGGCGCGACAGGCGGCTCGACAGGCCGACTTTCTACAAAAGCAGGCGCCCAGCGAAACCGCCAGCGCCCTCGTCAACGAGCTCGATACGAACTCCGCCGCCGCCCAGGTCCGCATCCCAACGCTAATCATGCAGGCAGAACATGACCGCATCGTAACGACCGCGCGTCAGGTGTATGAGACCCTCTCCGGACCCAAGCAGTTTGTCCAGGTCGACGACTCCGGCCACTCGATCATGACCGACGGACACGGCGCCGAAGCATTCGAGATCGTCGCCGAATGGTTGACCAAGAATCTTCAAGAGGTAAAATCATGAAAGCCCTTGTCAAGAAATATGCGCAGCCCGGCCTGTGGATGGACGACGTGCCGGTCCCTGAGGTCGGCATCAACGATGTTTTGATCCGCGTGCACAAGACCGCCATCTGCGGCACCGATATCCATATCTGGAACTGGGACGCGTGGGCGCAAAAGACCATCCCGGTCCCCATGGTCATTGGACACGAGTTTGTCGGCACGGTCGCGGCGATGGGCAGCAACGTCCACGACCTCGAAATCGGCGAAGTCGTTTCGGGCGAAGGCCACATCGTCTGCGGGCGCTGCCGCAACTGCCTCGCCGGCCGCCGCCACCTCTGCAAAGCGACCCAGGGGGTGGGCGTCAACCGCCCCGGCGCGTTTGCCGAATACATCTGCATCCCCGTCACCAACGTCTGGCACGCCGACCCCAAAATTCCGCTGGACGTCCTCAGCATCTTTGACCCCTTTGGGAACGCCACGCACACGGCGCTCACCTTTCCCGTGCTCGGCGAAGATGTCCTCATCACCGGCGCCGGTCCCATCGGCGTCATGGCGACCGCCATTGCCAAACATGCGGGGGCGCGTTATATCGTCACAACCGACGTCAACCCCTACCGCCTCGATCTGGCGAAAAAGATGGGCGCGACGGTTGCGCTTGACGTGCGCGCCAAGAGCATCGCCCAGGTACAGCAAGAGCTCGGGATGAAGGAAGGGTTTGACGTCGGCCTCGAAATGTCGGGGAACGAACAGGCCTTCAAGGACATGCTCGCCAACATGTGCCACGGCGGCCGCATCGCCATGCTCGGCCTGCCGACCAAGGACATTAGCATCGACTGGAACACGGTCATCTTTAACATGCTCACCATCAAGGGCATCTATGGCCGCGAGATGTACGAGACGTGGTACATGATGCAGTCCATGCTCCACAGCGGGCTGGACATCAGCCCCATCATCACCCACAAGTTTGGCTATGCCGAATTTGAACAGGCCTTTGAGGTCATGCGCACCGGCAATTCGGGCAAGGTCATTATGGATTGGGTGAGCTAGAGAGCAAAAACCAGAAAGAGGTAAAAATGAAGCAATCGCGAGTCAGCGAGCTTACCGTGGTGCTTGAGCCCGACGAAGACGGCTTTCACGTATACTGCCCGGCGCTTAAAGGGTGTCATTCCTGGGGCGAAACCAGGGAACAAGCGCTGGAGAATATTGCCGAGGCGATCCAGTTGTGGCTAGAGACAGCTCACCGTCGTAATATTCCGATTCCAATCATGGAAACAGTGAAAATCGCGGCCTGACATGAGACTACCAACCGTCCGTCCCGACGAGGTTATCCGAGCACTGGAAAAAGATGGCTGGGAAATCGACCGCCAAACTGGAAGCCATGTCGTGCTTGTCAAGAAAGAACATGCGACAATTCTAGTCGTTCCAATGCATAAAAGGGACTTGCCGCGCGGGACACTGCGCGGCATCATTAAAGATTCAGGATTGACCCAGGAAGAATTTCGCAAATTGCTTTAGCAGCAGGACTTGCGCTTGTCATTTCGACGAGCGCAGTGTGCGAGGAGAAATCTCGGCCGGGTTAGCGAGATGTCTCGCAGCTCAAAGACATCCCTGGCGCAGAACGAGATTTCTCCCTGTGGTCGAAATGACATGCGCAACGTGAGTGATAGAAAATCTTTCGATGAGGAAAGAACATGCCTGACAAACTCGAATGGATCCGCCAGGAACTGGACGGATTGAAACAGCAAGGGCTCTACAACCACATTCGCACGATTGACTCGCCGCAGGGCGCGTGGCTCACCGTCGACGGCCGGCGCGTCCTCAACTTTTGCTCCAACAACTATCTCGGCCTGGCCAACGACGCACGCCTGCGCGACGCGGCCCGGAACGCGATCGACCGCTTTGGCGTTGGCCCCGCGGCCGTCCGCTCCATCGCGGGCACCCTCAGCCTGCATGTCGAGCTTGAACAGCGGCTGGCGCAGTTCAAGGGCGCCGAGGCGACCATCGCCTTTCAATCGGGGTTCAACTCAAACCTCGCCACCCTCCCGGCGCTCGCCGGCAAAGAGGATGTCATCTTTTCCGATGAGCTGAACCACGCCAGCATCATCGACGGAGCGCGCCTTTCGGGCGCAAGGATCGTCCGCTACGGGCACAACGACGCCGAGGCGCTGGAAGACACCATCGTCAAGACCACCGACTATCGCCGCGCAATGATCGTTACCGATGGGGTCTTTTCCATGGATGGCGACATCGCGCCCCTCCCCTCCATCGTCGAGGTCGCCGAGCGGCACAACCTGATCCTGATGGTGGACGACGCGCACGGCGAAGGGGTGCTCGGGCGCGGCGGGCGCGGCATTGTGGACCACTTTGGCCTGCACGGGCGCGTCGACGTCGAGGTCGGCACCCTCTCCAAGGCATTTGGCGTCGTCGGCGGCTATATCGCCGGCAAGAAAGAGATTGTCGAGTGGCTGCACCAGCGGGGCCGCCCCTTTCTCTTTTCCAGCGCCACCCCGCCGGCCGACACCGCCGCCTGTCTCGCCGCGGTCGACATTCTCGAAGGCTCGACCGAGCTCAACGACCGGCTCTGGGAGAACACGCGGTATTTCAAAGGCGAGATGAAGCGGCTCGGGTTCAACACCGGTCGGAGCGAGACGCCCATCACCCCCGTCATGCTCGGCGAAGCGCCGCTTGCCCAGAAATTCTCGCGCACCCTGTTTGACCACGACGTCTTTGCCATGGCCATCGGTTTTCCCACCGTCCCGCAGGGCAAGGCGCGCCTCCGCGTCATGATCAGCGCGGCGCACGCGCGCGAGGACCTGGACAAGGGGCTGGAAGCATTCGCCAGGGTCGGCAAGGAGCTGGGGGTCATCGGGCGGAATGAGTAATGCGTAATAAAGTAAGGGGTGGCGCGCAAAAGCGCCGGCCTCCTCGATACACCAGGGCAGCAAGGACGGTGAAATATGGCTGAGATGTTAAATTACCTCGAAACGATTGCACGGGAGACCCACAAGCCCGAATCCGAGGTTATGACCATGGCATTCGAGGCCGGGCTGCGCCAACTTTGGCGCGAGCGCACGCTCGGGCAATACCTGCGCGGTGAGATCACACGCGAAGAAGCGATTCACACAGCCGGCAGTGACTGGGTTGAACTCGCCGAACGCCAGAGCCAAGCAGTAATGGAAGATTTGGCGTGGGCGCTGCAAAAATGAGCATTGCCGTCGCCGATGCCGGCCCACTCATCCACCTGAATGAGATCCAAGGTATCAGTTTACTTGCAGGGTTTGAGGCTATCCTGGTATCTAGCGCAGTGTGGCAAGAGACGGTGACCAGTGGTCGGGTATCGAAAGAGGTACTCCTCGGGCTGAGCGCTTTCAAAAGAGAGACCGTCGCCGAAATACCTTTCCAGGAATTCGTACAGGCGCAGAGCTTATCAAACCTTCAGCGCGGTGAACAAGAGGCGCTCTATCTCGGTGCTATTCACGCCATTCCAATCGTGTTAACCGACGATCTGAATGCGCGGGGTGCAGCGAAAAGATTGAACATGACGCCGGTAGGGTCACTCGGGATTGTGGTTCGCGCTTTCTATGATGGAAGGACTTCCAGAGCGCAAGCAGAAGATCACATCAACGCACTATATCAGGTTAGCAGCCTGTTTGTGACGCGAGCGATTGTCGACTTGGCAATCGAACAAATCCGCTCGCGTAATAGGTAAATATTCAGGTGTTCACCCCGGAGGGTGCGCATGTCCGATTTCAAGGATTTATACAAAGCACTGGCCGAAGGGATCAAGACCCTTTTCGAGGCAATCAAGAACGAACCGCTCCTGGCGTTCATTATCTTGAGCGTCATCGTCGTTGCGCTTTTCAACGACAAAATCCCACCCGAGATGCGGCCCTTTATCTATGCAATTATAGGGGTGGGGGTGGTTGTTTATGCCATACGCGTGCTTGTGCCCACATTGAGGAAACCGGCCCCATCTGCGGACAAGCCCGCCCCCGCCGACAAGAAGGATTCGGCCTCGCCCCCGGCTGCCCCGCCTCCCGCCCCTGTCCCCTCCGCCGATCCGCGCGGCGCCTATCTCGACGCGGTCATTGCCGATTGTCGTCCCGCGCGGCTGGTCGGCCTCGATCCCCAGGCAGCAGACCCGAGCCGCGGGACGCTCTCGCTGGAGCAGTTGTACATCTCGCTCGATACGAAAACACAGGTCAAGGTCGAGGAGGGCGAGGAGCGAAAAAAGGGGCGCGCCGAACCGGGGATGGACCGCGAGCAGACACGCCCCCTCCCGGCGCTGGAGGCGCTGGCCCAGGCGCCCGACCGCCGAATGGTCCTCCTGGGACTCCCCGGCTCGGGCAAATCCACCCTGGTGCGGTACCTGGCGCTCGAGATGGCGCAGGGATTGTGCGACCCCGCATTCGACCTGAGTAAGCGGCTGCCGGGCTGGCGCGGCCAGCCGCTCGTCCCGCTCATCATTCCGCTGGGCCGCCTCGCCGAGAGTTTCCCCGCCGAAACCCGTAAGGGCGAGGCGCGCCTGGTTGAGCAGTTTGTCCGGACGACGCTCGACGCCGACGCGCGCACCCACGATTACGCCCCGCGCGCCCTGGCCACGCTCCGTGACACGGGCGGCCTGGTCTTTTTCGACGGGCTGGACGAGGTGGCCGACCCGAACCGCCGGCCCCTCGTCCGGCAGGCGGTCGAGGATTTTGCCAATCGCTATGGCAAGCACCCGGCGACGCGGTTCCTCGTCACCTGCCGCACCTTTTCCTATACGGACGCGCGGTGGCAGTTTACCAACTGGCAGACCCACGAACTGGCCTCCCTGACAGAGGACAAGATCAACCAGTTTGTCGAGGCGTGGTACGGCCAGCACGCGCAGATTGACCCCCGGCGCGCGGACGATTACGAGCGCAAGCGGGCGATGCTGGTCAAGGCCCTGCACCGGAGCGACCGCCGCCGCCTGCATGTCATCGCCGACAATCCCCTCATCCTCACGGTCATGGCGGTGGTGCATACCCACTATGGCGAGCTCCCCGACACGCGCGCCCAGGTGTATGACCGCTGTATCGACCTGCTCTTGCTCCGGTGGGAGTTGGAACGCTCGATTGACGGGCAAAAACACAAGCGGAGCATCCTGGACGACCTCGCCATCCCGCGCGGCCAGCTTGACGATGCGCTCCTGGAGCTGGCCTACAAGGCCCATGCCGGCCGCGAGGCATCCGACGGAGACCAAACGGCGCTGGTGACCGAGGAGCTCATTACGGGCGTGCTCAAGGTGCATCTCCGCGACCTGACCAAGGTGCAAGCCTTTCTCGATTACTGCGAAGGGTCGAACGGCCTGCTGATGCTGCAAGGGGAGGTGACCCCGCCCGACGCCCCGCCGAATGCGCCGCTCCGCCGCGTCTATACCTTTCCGCACCTCACCTTTGAAGAGTACCTGGCGGGGCGCTACCTGGAACAACAGCGGAACCTGGGCCCCCGGGTACGGGAACGGCTGGACGAGAACAGCGACCGCTGGCGCGAGGTCGTCATGCTCCTCGGGGAGCACCTCTGCTTTGCGCGCGGCGATTGGGACCGCATGGATTCTATTCTCGCCGCGCTCGTCCCGGAGGCGCCGCCGCAGCGCGAGGCCGACTGGCGCGCCCTCTGGCTCGCCGGCGACCTCCTCCTCCTGTACCGCCGCCGCTTTGCCAACGTTCACCCCGCGCCCGCCGAGCCGCGCATCCGCGAGCGCCTCGTCCGCCTCGTCGAGACCGGCGCGCTCACCCCGCGCGAACGCGCCGCCGCCGCCAACGCCCTGGCCGAGCTCGACGACCCGCGCCCCGGCATTGGGGTTATCGTCCCCCCACCCTTGTCAGGAGAACGTCCGTCCCTGCCCGAAGAGAAGGGAGCGCCAGAGTTGCGGATTCCCGACCTCGTCTGGTGCGAGATACCCGCCGGGCCCTTTATCATGGGGAGCAGCAAGAACAAAAACAGCCCACACTTTGACCCTGGTGCGGATAACTATGAGATCGAAGCATCCGAGTACGCCAAACTCACGCGCCCCTACTATATCGCGCGCTATCCCACCACCAATGCTCAGTTCGATGCGTTTGTGGAGGACCCGCAAGGCTATCGCCAGGCTCAATGGTGGACCCGGTCCGGCCTGCAATGGCGCAAGGACCGGCAAGGCCCCAAAAAATTTGGTGGCGTCTTTGACTTGCCGAACCATCCCGTCGTCTACGTCACCTGGTACGAGGCAGTCGCGTTTGCGAACTGGCTGAATGACAGGTTGCAAGCTACAGGCGGCAGGTCTCAAAACTCTATTCTCAGGCTGCAAGTCTGGGAGAAGGGTTCGATTGTCACGCGGGACCTGGACCCCGGTCAGTTTCAAGTACGACTGCCGACCGAAGCGGAATGGGAAAAGGGGGCGCGCGGTACGGAAGGGCGCATCTATCCCTGGGGCGCTAACCCCGACCCGAATCGCGCGAATTACGGGGATACCGGCTTGAACACGACGAGCGCGGTCGGCGCGTTCCCTGGCGGGACAAGTCCGTACGGTGTTCTGGACATGAGCGGCAATGTGTGGGAGTGGTGCGCCACGCAGTGGACTGACAATTACGAGAACTATGCGCATCATGAAAAGAACGAACTTGAAGGGGATGCCCCCCGGGTGTGGCGCGGCGGGTCCTTCTTCTACAGTCGGGACTACGTCCGCTGCGCTGCCCGCCTCGGGCGCGATCCAGACCTCTTGCCCTACAATATGGGCTTCCGGGTCGCGCTGTCTCCCATTCGACTCTGAACTCTGGAGACTCTGGACTCTGGGACTCTGGAGGGAGAGTCCAGAGAGGGCGTGCCCTCTCTGGACGCGCAAAAAATTATTTGGTGATAAAATGACTATGGCTGAATCTGAAATGCCGATCTTTACACGCACGTTCGACTTTCTCACCTGGCTCTTGCCGGAGACCAATCAGTTTCCGCGCGCGCACCGCCACAGCTTTACACAGCGACTGCTGGATGCGGCGTTCGATCTGCGCGAGCGGCTCGAAGAGGCCAATCATCGCACCGGCAGGGAACGACTCCACAGCCTGCGCCTCGCCGACGAAGCGCTTGACAAGGTGCGGCTCTACCTGCGCCTCGCCGAACGCTGGGGCTGGCTGACCGACGGCCAGTACCAGCATGTCGCGTCCATGGTCGCCGAAATCGGGCGGCTGCTGGGCGGCTGGCGCAAGGCTACTACAAATTAGGCAGACCCTGCAGGGCCGGATGGCGGCTTGCCCGTCGTTCGCCCCTGTGACTGCGGGGACAGGCCAATGACCGCACCCGGGTGTGGCGCGGCGGGTCCTTCAACAACAATCAGAACAACGTCCGCTGCGCTTACCGCAACAGGAACAATCCAGACAACTTGAACAACAATATGGGCTTCCGGGTCGCGCTGTCTCACGTTTTTCTTTCATACCGGAAATACGGTGCGTCAAGAATACCGATTCGCCGTCGAGGTCTGAAAAATGGCTTGGCCTGTTCCTGGCCGCGCTCTGCGCATGATGGCAGAGCCGGGCAAATACAAAATAGCCCCGCCCCCTGGGTTCGTCCCTGGGGCGGGGCGCCTTTTGAAAATGTTTCAAGACCTGTATTCCTGGGACAATCTTCTCCTCGCCTATCACGAGGCGAGCAAGGGCAAACGGGGACACTTGCCGGCGGCGACCTTCGAGTACCACCTTGAGGACAACCTCATCGACCTGTGCGCCGAGCTATCCGCCAAAACCTATCGCCCGGGGTCCTATGCCAGCTTTTATATCCACGAGCCCAAGCGGCGGCTGATCTCGGCCGCGCCCTTTCGCGACCGGGTGGTCCACCACGCCCTGTGCAATCTCATCGAGCCGATCTTCGAGCGGTCCTTCATCCCCGACTCGTACGCCAACCGCATCCGCAAGGGGACGCATCGCGCGCTGGACCGCGCGCAGCACTTCGCCCGCCGTTTTCGCTACGTCCTGCCATGCGATGTCCGCCAGTTTTTTCCCAGCATTGACCATGCGCTCCTGCGCGGGATTCTCGCCAACAAGCTCGACGACCCCGATGTCCGATGGCTGATCGATCAAATCCTCGCCAGCGGCGTCGGCGTGCTGTCGGAAGAATACACGATGGTCTATTTTCCGGGGGACGACCTCTTTGCCCCCAATCGACCGCGCGGACTGCCTATCGGCAACCTGACGAGCCAGTTCTGGGCCAACTGTTACCTGAGCCCGTTCGACCACTTTGTAAAACGCGAACTGCGCTGCGCCGGCTACGTTCGCTACGTGGACGACCTGTTGCTTTTTGGGGATGACAAGCGTATGCTGTGGGAGTGGCACGCGGCGGTGGTGGAACGGCTCGCCGGCCTGCGGTTGACGCTGCATGAAAATTCGGCGCAGGTGCGCCCGACCACCGAAGGGACTCCCTTTCTGGGGTTTATCATTTTTCCGACGCACCGGCGGCTCAAGCGGCGCAAGGGCATCGCCTTCCGCCGCCACCTCTACAGCTTGCTGGCGGACTATGCCGCGGGGACGATTCCTTTTGAAACGGTGACCGCCGCAGTGCGGGGCTGGGTGAATCACGTCCGCTTTGGGGACACCTGGGGACTGCGGCGGGCGATGTTCAGCCGAGGGGAAGGAGTGATTGGAAATCACCCGCAAAAAAAGGCGGGGCTATCGGAAAAAAGGGCGGCGGCAGGCTGACCCTTTTTTGAAAAAGCCCGCTTTGTTCAGCCCGGCGATTTCCAAGACTCCGTTGGCGAACTTATTTTTTGGTCGCTGAGGCGACCTTTCAGATTCAGGCGGAGAATTCCATTCTCTGATGCCGGATGCCAGATGCCTGGCGCCAGAGAAAAAAAGGAGCGATTCATGCGACTAGGGGCACATGTTTCTATTGCGGGCGGGGCGGACCTTGCCATCGAACGCGGAACAGAGTTCGGCTGTGAGGCGATTCAAATATTTACAAAGAACAATAACCAGTGGCGCGCCGCGCCCCTCGCCGACGAGGTGGTCGAGCGCTTTCGCGCCAACCTCGCGGCCAGCGACATTCACCCGGTGGTCGCGCACGGCTCGTACCTCATCAACCTCGGGACCTCCGACCAGGCGCTCTGGAAGAAATCGTCCGACAGCCTGCAGACCGAGTTGGAACGCTGTGAACGGCTCGGCGTCGCGTTCTTCGTCACGCACCCCGGCTCGCACACCGGCGCGGGCATCGAACCGGGGCTTGCCAATGTCGCCCGCGCGCTCAACGCAGTCCACAAGCGGACGCATGGGTATCGCGTCATGACCCTCGTCGAGCACATGGCCGGCCAGGGGACCAACCTGTGCAGCGCGTTTGACCAGATCGCCCGGCTCTTTGACATGGTCGAGGACCAGACGCGCATCGGGGTCTGTCTGGATACGTGCCACCTCTTTGCCGCGGGTTATGACTATCGCACGCCGGACAAGTATGCCGCGCTGATGGAAGAGATGGACCGGGCCTTTGGCCTCGACCGGGTCCGGTGCATCCATCTCAACGACAGCAAGACACCGCTCGGCTCCAGGGTGGACCGGCACGAAAGGATCGGCCAGGGCAAGATCGGGCGTAAAGGGTTCAAGCTCTTTGTGCAGGACCCCCGCTGGCGGGATACGCCTGGACTCATCGAGACGCCAACCGACGGGACCGGCAAGCAGGAAAAGCAAAACCTGCGCACACTGCGGCGGCTGGCGGCCGGCTAGACTTCCCCCTCTCCTGACGACGGAAGGCGTGTCGTCAGGAGAGGGTCGGGGTGAGGCAAAGGGGTTCAAATGCAAGGTCGTTCTCCGTTCGTGATTGCCGGAATGGTGGCCGGCGGCTGCCTGCTCCTGCTCGCCTGCATCGCCTTTTTCAGCATCTCGGCGTTTTACCTGTTCTCGCATAACACACTGCTCGACGCGCTGGCGCCCACGGCCAGCAACCGGATCGTCTATGTGGGCAACGATTCCAATATCTATGTCGTCGAACCGAACGGCAAGAACCGGGTTTCGCTCACTCAGGACGGCGATGGCAATGGTCCACTGCGGTATGACTATCCCGTCTGGGCGCCCGATGGCAGGCACCTTGCCTTTGTCGGAATGAAATACGCCGGGCAGGGAATCGATAACGCCACGCTCTACAGCGTCGAGCCGGCGGGAAACAACCGGCGCACGCTCTATCAATCCGACCAATCGTTTCCGATCTACCTCTACTGGTCGCCGGACAGCCGCTATGTGAGCTTTCTCGCGAACAAGGATAATACTGCTCTGGCCCTCCGCGCGGCGAGCCTCGACGGGCAGACCCCGATTCAAGAGCTCGACAGCGGCTCGCCCCTCTACTGGGCCTGGGCCCCGGATGCCCAAAGCATGTTCCTCCATATTGGTGGGACCCTCGCCGACTCGGATAGCGCCCACCTCTCCCTGCTCCCCTTTGGCGGCAAGCAGACGGCGCAGCCCCTCGCGTCCAGTCCCGGCGCATTCCAGGCGCCCCAATGGTCGCAGGATGGCAAGTCAGTCCTCTATGCCCAGCAGGACACGAATAACCGGCAGACGCTGATGATCGCCGACGCGCAGGGCCAGCACGCGCGGTCCCTGTTCACCTACGTGGGACGTATCGCCTTTGCGTGGTCTCCTGATGGAAACCGCATCGCCTATATCGCCACCCCGCCTGAGGCTGGGATCACCACACTCGGCCAGGTCCACGTGATTGACGCCAACGGCCAGAACGACCGGCCGGTCGGCGACACTCACGCCCTCGCGATGCTCTGGTCCCCCAACGGCAAGCGCCTGGCCGACCTGTCCATCGACATGGGCGGCAATAATACGAGCTACCGCTTTCAAGGGCTCGCGCAGACCACGAATGCCCTCAAGCTCAGGTGGGAGGCCACCGATATGGAGAGCGGCCAGGTGCATCCCATCGCCGCCTTGATTCCGACCGATGGCTTTATCAGCACCCTGCCCTATTTTGACCAGTATGCGCGCTCGACCACCTTCTGGTCGCCTGACAGCCAGCAGTTCGTCTATACCACGGTCGAGGCCAACGGCGACGGCTCGATCTGGGTGGCCGATGCGAATGGAGTGAACGCCCCGCGCAAGATCGGGGATGGGGGTATTGCATTCTGGTCGTGGCGGTAACAACAGGGCAAATCTGGTATACAATGGGTCCGTGCGCGCGCGATTAATCTACAACCCTTCCGCCGGAATGCATAACAATGAGGCGACCCTTCGAACCGCAGTCGATGTGCTGACCGGCGCAGGCTGGGAGGCCGAGGTGCGCGAGACCCGCGCCGGCGGCGATGGACAGCGGCTGGCGCGCGAGGCGGCGGCGCAGGGCTATGATGTCGCATTTGCGCTGGGCGGCGATGGGACGGTGAACGATGTGCTGAATGGCCTGGTCGATACGCAGACCGCCCTCGGCGTCCTCCCCTATGGCACGGTGAACGTGTGGGCCAAAGAGATGGGCCTGCCGCTGGGAGATATGGCAGCGGCGGCGCGGCTGCACCTGCAGGCGCGAGTCCGCCGCATCGACGTGGGGCTGGTGGAGGGCAATTCGTTCGGCACGCGCGCCTTTGGAATGTGGTGCGGGGTTGGGTTTGATGCGGCCATCGCCGCCGAGATCGAACCGCAGCGCGCGGCGCGGCGGCGGCTGGGCGCGCTCATCTGGTGGCTCGCCGGCATACGCACGGCCTTTACCTTTCGCGGCCGGATGGCGCGCATTCGCGTCGATGGGCAGAACCACCGCATGCGCGTCCTCCTGGGATTGGCAAGCAACGTCCAGTTGTACGGGGGCCTGGTGCGCATCTCGCCTCAGGCGCAGGTGGACGATGGGCTGCTCGACCTGGCGCTCTTTCGCGGCACGGGCGCGTGGCCCACGGCGTGGCACCTCATCCGCGTCTTTTTGGGCTGGCACATCCATGCGCCCGATGTCGAGCACTATCGCGCCCGCGAAATCGTCATCACGTCGAACAAGCTCCCCGTCCATGTTGACGCCGAGCCGGTTGGCCACACGCCGGTCCGTATCACCATCCGCCCGCAGGCGCTCAACGTCCTCGTCCCGCCAACGGCCAACCAGTCTCTTTTCGCCCCGAGCCCATAGGAACAGGTTTCAAACCTGCCCCCACCTCATTTGCTCACGGTAAAGCGGCCGCGCTGCACCAGATGCGAGTCCACATACATCTCCACCACATACTCGCCAGAGCTAAAAGTAAAGATATCTCCGCCGGCATACTGGAATGTTTGGACGGTGCTCCCCTTGGCCCCCTGCGACCACTGGCCGGCAACGCGCAAAGCCTCGTCCTCGACGCCGTCGACGTACACCTTCCACAGCACGCTCTGCCCATTCTGCATCCCATCATAGTCCACGCGCACGACAACCTGGCTGGGGCCCGCCGGAAGCGTATCGCTATAGACATTGTCCGTCGAACCCACCGCCGCCGGCGCGCCAAACTGAAGCGGTTGAATCTGCGCGGATACGGGAGCGCCCGGCGCCCGGCCCGTGTATTCCAGCGCGACATCCATCTCTTTGATCCGCTGCGCTTGCTGTTGAGCCTCGGCGATGACGGCGCTCGCGTTGGCAACCGTCTCACGGGGAGGCGCCTCGGTCTGCGATCCGGCTTGCCCATTCAACCGACCGACCAGATTTTCCAGGTCCCCGGCGCCGCTGTCGAGCTCTGCCCACAGTTCGGTCGGCGGCTCCTGGCCGGCGGCCTTGGCATCGGCAACCTGCCGCGCGGCCAGGTCGAGCGTGCCGGCATACTCGCTCCGGGCAGCGTCCATCTGCCCCGCCGCAAGGAGGGCCAGCGCCTTGTTCGTATGAATGGCCACAATGCCCGGGTCCAGCGCAAGCGCATGGTTATCCACTGCCAGCGCGGCGTCAAATTGCCCGAGGACATAAAGCGTCCAGCCCAGATTCCAGTTGACGCTCGTGTCATCCTTGTGCGCTGCGATTGCCTCCTGATAGTTGGACACTGCCTCGTCGTACTGGGCCAGCGCATAATAAGCATTGCCGCGTTCGTAAAGCGCATTCCCATATTCGGGCGCCTGCGCCACCGCCTTGTCAAACTCGGCGATGGCCTCCTGATTCTTGTTCTGGTAAGCAAGCCCGACCCCTTTGGCATAAGCCTCAATCGCCGAATCGGGGAGCGGCGCAATGGGCTGGAGATAGTTTTGGACGATCCAGACGGACGTCACACCCACCAGAATCAAGCCGGTCACCATAAAAATGATGCGAATGCGCCGGGACATCGCCATCGACAAGCCCAGGAGCGCCAGCGCCGCCGCAAGGAGGCTCAGATGCAGGATATAGGTGTCGCCCTTTTTGACCCAGAGCTCATCCGTTTCCGCCTGGTCTGTAAATTGCTCGGAAAGGGTCGTCGAACTGACCAGATAGGTATCCGCTTCATAAGCGGACACGTTGGGGAAGGCGGCGTCGGGTGCAAAATAGGGCGCGGCCAGAAGCGGGCTCAGTTTCGCAACCCGGTCGCGCACCGCCTGGTATCGTCGCAAGGCGGCAGGGTCGTTCGCGCGATCGGCTAGGGTCGCCTGCAAATCCAGGCTCGCCCATGCGCGATAAGCGTCGGACCGATCATAGCCCACCCGCGTCGTCCCGGAGCTCCGCGCCCCCATTGCCTGGATGGCGTAGCGGATTGCATCGCGGCGCGCGGCCGCCGAATGAACCGCGGCGTCGTGCTCGAGGAACCCCACAAGCGTCGCCAGGAGCGTGACCGACGCGATGACCATTGCAATAACGCGGTTGTAATTTTCGCTTTGAAAGAATGATTTGCTTGGATGTGCGTGCTCTGCCATAGTCTCTTCCCTTTTCTGTAAACTGCGGCTACGCCGCAAGCTCGGCCATTCCGACGATTGCAATCGCGGCAAGCGTGAGGAACAGGCCCACCCCGGCGCTGCCAAACCGGGTTGCGCCGGCGAGGATTTCCGCGAGGGTATAGAACCAGAGCGCGCCGCCCAGGAGCATCAGAGCGACAAAGAGCTTGTTCGTTTTGTCGCGCAATTGGTCCGCCTCTTGAAAATGGGTCGTGAAAGTAAGGTCCTTGGCGCGTGCCGCGTCCGCCCAGGCTTCGCCCAGCTCGCGCTGGGTATTGTATGTTTCGTCAGGATTGAGATACCGCTTGGGAAAGAAATCCTGATTCTGCGCGGCGAGCCCCCTGGCCTCGTCCATCTGACTCTTGAGCGCAGCGGCCTGGTCCGCCGGCGCGCTTTTCAGGTCGCCGGCAATCTGCGCGGCGAGCTCTTGATTCGCGACGTAGGAGGTATAGGCGCGATAGTGCTCGTACAACTGCGCCGTGTCGAGCGTGTGAGTCTCTTCGGCGTTGATCGTCGCCGCGAGACCCGCCAGATCGGTGACGCCGGCGTGCTCATAGGCGACGGCGATGCGCCAGGCGACAAACCCGCCGAGGATGGTGACGAGACCGAGGAGCAGCGCGACGACCGTCTTGAAGCGGCCGCCATGTTCGCCATGTGCATGCTCTTCGCCCTCCTCCATGCTCTCCATAAGCATCTTGAGATGCTCAGGGGCTTCAGCTATTTCACTTGCCATAGTGCTCCTTTCAGGGTCAAACAGAGATCAAGGATATTCTAAACCAGATTGTTTGGCAGTCTCGTAAAGATTTTATAAAATTTCAGTTTTTATTCATACCGCAGCACCTCTCCCACCCGTAAACGCGCCGCGCCGAGCGCGGGTACGAGGCTGCCGCTGGCTGACAGGATAAGCGCCAGGAGGAGGCTGATGAGAACCATCTGCGGCGTGAACCGATAGGGAATCTGGAACAGGACCGATTCCATGAGACGCGTGAGCGCCAGGCCGAGCGGATAGCCGATAAGGAGGCCGAGGAGCCAACCGCCGAAACCGAGCGCAAGCCCTTCGGCCAAAAAGGCCTGGATGAGATTGGCATCACTCGCGCCCACCGCGCGGAGCACGCCGAGCTCGCGCCGCCGTTCGAGAACATTCAGGGTCAATGTATTGACGACGCCGAGCGCGCCGAGCAGGCCGATGAGGAGGCTCATTGCGGCAAGGGCAAGCGCCAGGATGCGGGTCTGTTCCCGCGCGCTGCGCACCTCGCCTGCGGCGCTATCCGTCGAGAGCGAATAGCGATTCCAGCGCGCGGCGATCTGATCCAGCCGGTTCTGGACAGTCGCGGAATCGTGCGCGTCAAAAGCGAGAGCGAACAGAGTCGCATAGCCGCTGCGCTGCTGCATCATCGCGACCAGGTCCTCCCGCAAAAACACCTTGCCCGTGACCTGGCTGCCGAGAAAGACAGAATTATCCACGAGGATGCCGACGACGCGAAACCACCGCGGGTCGTTCCCGCTATCCACCTGCACCGGGTCGCCGAGGCGCAAGTCCTGCGCCAGCGCCAGGTCGCTCGAAATCACCACCGCATCCGTTTCGTCCGCGCGATACCAGCGGCCCGCCACCCAGCTTGGCGCGTAGAGTTGGGTATCGGACGGCAACCCAACCAGCCGCGCCGGCGCGGCGGTTACGCCGTACCGGCCAGGATTCATCACCCACGTATCCTGGAAGGACCAGGTTTCCACCCGTGCGACAAAGGGGAGACCGCGCAGCGCGGATTCAAACGCGGTGCTGACCGGCTCGCCAAAATAGACCCAGGCATCCGCGCGATAGACATGAAAGAGGTCCTCGATTGCGGAATCGACGGATATGCTCACCGACTGCGCCGCCAGGAGACCCGCAACGGCGACGGCGATGACGAACAGGGTAACAAGTGTGCGCGCCTTGCGCCGCGCCAGGTTCCGGAGCGACATGGCGGCGAGCGGCGGCAGGGCGACGAGGCGGCGGACCAGCCGATCCACACGGCCCATCCCGTAGGTCGAGCCAATACCATACGAGTCGAGCGCATCCTTGACCGGAATCAGGGTCGCGGTCATTGCAGGAATGAGCCCGGCGACGAGCGTGACCCCGATGCCGACGAGGACGCCCAGCGCAAGGCCGGCGGGGTCGAGCATAAAGGAGGCGTCGAGGCTCAGGAACGAGCCGATATAGGCAAGGAGCCGCCAACTGAGCACTGTCCCCAGTATGAGCCCGAACAGGGTCCCCACCATGCCATAAATCCCCCCCGCGAACAGATAGATGAGGAGTACCTGCCCCCGCGTGCCGCCAATCGCCTTGATCGCCCCGATCTCGCCCACCTGCTCGGCGACGATGGCAGAGAGGGTATTGGCGACGAGGAAGCCGCTGGTGATGAGGCCAACCAGGGCAAAGACGAGGAGAAGGAGCAAGAGCGCGTCCAGTTCGCGCTTGCCGACATAGTTTTGCGGATCGCGAATCGTCCCACCGTCGTGCGCCACGCCGCGCCGGTCGAGAAGCTGTATGACGGCATTAGCCGTTTCGCTCACGCGGGTAAAATCGCCGACCTTCACTAGGAGGCTGTTCGAGCCGGCCGTGCCGAGGAGCGCCTTGACATCCGAGTCCGTTCCATAAAAGGTGAGATAATTGAGGATCGCGGCCGAGAGATAGTTGGGCGATTGCACCACGCCGACGACGGTGAGTCGTTTGGCCGGACCGCCGCTGCGGGCGCGACAGGTGACCACATCGCCGATACGGAGCGGAGCCGCGTCGAGCGCCGATTGCTCAGCCACGATCTCGCCGGCGCGCGGGAAACGTCCCGTCCGCAGGAATATCTGATCCACGCGCATCCGGTCGAAATCCGCGACGCCATGCAGCAGGGCGTCGCGCGAGACCGGAAGGCCTGTGATACCGGGAGCCCACTGACAGTGGGTGGACCAATCCTGCCGCAGTTCGACCGTGGCGACATTGTCCACACCCGCGATGGCGCGCTCAGTCGCGGCGGGCGCATCCCAGACCCAGAATGAGAGATCGGCCTGCGAAGCGTGGGCATACGCAGCCGCTTGCGCGCGAGCGAGGTTCTGACCGGTCGAGACAATGGCGACAATGCCCGCGACGCCGATGATAATGCCGGCCAGGGTGAACAGAGAGCGAAGGCGGCGTTTGCTAACATCCCGGTACGCTTTGCGAAATAGCGCAGCCACACCGGCCCATTCTACGCATCCGGATGGATAAAGCAAGACGCACACCCGTATGGGGTGTGCGTCCCGGTCTATCCTTCACTTGTCGAAATGAGACGCTATTGCGTCTGGGACGGGACGGCAGTGGGTTGAAGACGGCGGTTGGGGGCCTGCGCTGCGCCAGGCGCCTGCCGGGCGATGATCAATTGGGCGGTAAAGACGCCGTTGCTTCCCGGCTGTCCGATCATGAGGGCATTCGCATCGACGACCTGGTCCAGGGCAACCGGCTGGAGGAGCGGCCCCAGAATTTGCGTGCTGGCATCTATCGTCACGGTGAGAGTCGTGTTCGCCGCCGTCCGAACGGTGAGGGTCTGCCCTGAGACCGACTGGACCTGGCCTCCCTTTATATTATCACGGGTATAGCTTGCGGGTGCGACGATGACCGCCCGCGGTTCAAGCGAGGCCGCGCTCTTTTTGACGCCGAAGACGAGGAGCTTGTCGCCGGGCTGGATGTCGGCCGGGGTCGGGGTAGTCACGCCGGTGACGACCAGCCGCGTGCTGCGGCCAATGGTTATCGTCTGGGTTTTGCCCTGAGCATTGGCGATGGTCACTTCCGCGCCATTCACGCTGGCGACCGTGCCAAACAAACCGGCGACAGCGCCGCGTGCCCCCGGTAGCGGCTGCCCTGCCGGGCCGGCAGGCGCGAGTGACGAATCGGTCAGACTCGATGCAGGATCTACGGTTGGGGTTTTCCCTGTCAAGGCGGCGAGCGCGCTCGCACCAGAGCCACTGCTCACAGCCCAAAAACCGAGCCCGGCCAGCGCGACACAAGCGAGCACCAACAAGCCTGCAAGGACGATTGATATTTTTTGCCAGTTAGACATCTTGTTCACCTTTCCCTTTTCATTTTGTTACTATGCCTATTTTGCCGCCGCGGTGTTGTGTGAATGTGAGGGAAATGTAAAATGAGTGTAAAAAGAGCGGTCTACTTGGCCGGAAGCCAAACGGTGAACGTAGTGCCCTGTCCTTCCTGGCTGGCAACCTCGATCTGGCCGTGGTGCGCATCGACGATCTCTTTGACAATGGAGAGGCCAAGGCCGCTGCCACCGGCAACGCGGGCCTTGTCGGCGCGATAAAAGCGCTCGAACAGTCGCGGGATATGGACGGCGGGGATGCCCTGGCCGGTGTCACTTATGCGAATGACAGCCCAATTCCGGGAATTCGCGGTGGCGCGTTTGGAAGCGGTAGGATCCGGTCGCTGTGCCCCGCCGGCAGTCACCTGGATACTGCCACCGGGGCGATTGTACTTGAGCGCATTGTCAATCAGGTTGGTCACAACCTGCTCCAACCGGCCTGCGTCTCCTTGAACGGGAGGTGGAGCATTCAGGGTCAGCGAAAGGGTCAAGCCCGCATCGTGCGCCCTCTGCTGAAAACGATCAACCCAGGTGGGGAGCATCGCGGCAAGATCGAGCGTCTGAACCTGCATCGGGACCTCGCCCGCATCCAGGCGCGCGAGGGTCAGGAGGTCAGCAACCAAGCGACCCATACGCAGGGATTCTTCATAGATCAATTGAGCCGCATTCCGTGCCCCCTCGATGTCCTTGAAAGCCCCTTCTGCGATGGCCTGGGCAAACCCCTGCACAGAGGTGAGCGGCGTTTTGAGCTCGTGCGACAGGTTGGCGACAAAATCCTTTTGCATTTGTCGTGACTGTTTGACCGCGAGCGTCATCGCATTAAAACTTACACCCAACCGGCCCACTTCGTCCCGGCCCTCGGCCGGAATGCGTTCATCATAATTGCCGCGCGCAACCTCCTCGGTCGCGCGGGTCAAGCGATTCAGCGGCCCGGAGATGGAACGTGCGAGGAGCCAGCCGATGAGCACGGCGATGACCAGCGCAATTGCACCGGCGCCTGCCAGCGGACTGGACAGGTCTTCCAGCGCCCCGAGGAAGGGACGGGAGAGCGCGGCAACGATCAGTATGCCCCGCGCCTCATTTTGCCGCCCGGCGACCGTCGTCGCCGCATACAGATAATTCTGCCCGCCCAGCGCCACCGCTCCTGTGACAAAGCGCCGCGGCGTCACGGCGACAATCGTCACGCTGGGGGGCAAAGCCTTGCCCTCCATACCCCCTTTTGAATCCGCCAGGATCAGCCGCTGATCGTTGAGCCATAACACACGCCAGGAATTGTCGCCCAATTCGTCCTGAAGCCGGGTCACCAGATCGAGCGGCTGAACGCCGTCGAGGACGAGCGTGCGCGCTTCAATCGCCGCCGATCCCAGCGCGGAAACCAGGCGCTGGCTCGTACGCGCATTTTCATAAGGCTGGATAAAGGCAAGGAGGCCGGCCCCGGCGATACAGAGCGTCAGGAAAATGAGCAAGAGATACGAAAGGATGAGCCGGGAACGCAGCGAATTGAACATGGATAGAATACGGGCAAAGCGTCGTGCGTGTTGCTCGACGCCGATCAGGGCACGAGCTTGTAGCCGACGCCGGTAACGGTTTCGATCTCGGTCTGTGCGCCCGCCAGCTTTTTGCGCAGGTGCGCGACGTGCACATCCACGGTGCGCGTCTCGCCGGCGAAATCATACCCCCAGACCATCTCGAGCAATCGCTCGCGTGTCAGGACAATACGCGGGTGCTGAACCATCGTCGCCAGGAGATCAAACTCTTTGGTGCGCAGGGTGACTGCGCGGCCCTTGACCTGGACCTCGCGCCGGTCGAGGTCGAGCGCAAGGTCGCCGACCGTCAGGCGCTGTGTTTTGGAGGGCGCCGGGTTGGCGCGGCGTAGAATGGCCTTGACGCGCGCCACCAGCTCGCGCGGATTGAACGGCTTGGTCAGGTAATCATCCGCGCCGAGCTCCAGACCGACGATCTTGTCCACATCTGCATCGCGCGCGGTGAGCATAATAATCGGCGCATCGCTCGTCGCCCGGATCCGGCGGCACACTTCATAGCCATCCACCCTCGGAAGCATGAGGTCCAGCACGATCAGGTCCGGCGGGCTGGCATGGAAAAAGGCGAGCGCGCTCTCCCCATCGTACACGGCGCGCACCTGGTACCCCTCCTGTTCCAGGTAAAGCCGGGCCAGCTCGGTAATGTTTTTTTCGTCGTCGACGAGGAGAATCGTTGTCATAAAAATACCCGGAGAGATTATAGACCGCTTTGTACTCTGCTGTCAAAGGAATGAAGAATGCTGGGGGGTCATCCTTTGCCCGGAAAGTCCTTTATTGGTACATCGGTCCTATTGTCCCCTGCCGGATAGTGTGATATTTTATGGTCAGCACTACTGAAAAATTGCGCCGGCTGCGCATGATTCGGGGGGACAACGAGGTGTCTCATGAAACAGTTCATCTTGATCGCCGTGGCTTGCCTCGCAATCGTTGTTCTGGCTTTGGCGGTTAGCACGAGTGGGGTCAATGCCTGCGGAGGCTGGCATTGCGGAGATGCAGGAATCATCCTGAATGGCCCGGGAGCCGTCTGTGTCAACAATCAACTGCTGACGGTTAATGTGAGTACGACGACCGCGGCCGTGATCCAGGCGCCGGCAGGGTCCCTGGTGAGTTCGGACATTCCGGGTTGCGGCGGGAACACGCTGGTGACCAAAGAGATTCCGGCAGATGCCGTACAATTGGACGGCTCACTGCACTCGCTCACGGTACATGCCAAGACGGACCCGAACGCCACCGTCGAGTTGGTCTATGGAAATCTGGATGTGGTCCTCGACAGCGGCCAGTCCGGCGTGGTGAATTACAAATTCGATACCAACTAGCAAGACGGTCTTTCAAGGGCAACCTGACAACAGGTTGCCCTTTTTTTGTGTCCCCCTCTTGATAGTGCCATAGGCTTATTGCACCAATCAGCCAAGATAGGGTATAATCGGGCGGTAGTACACGTTCCTTGCAACCCTAAAGTTATGGCCATCGTATGCGCCAAGTGTGGTCACGATAACCCGGTCGGCGTGGCCGTCTGCACGCAATGCGCCGCGCCTCTCGGGAACTTGTGTCCCCGCTGTAATTTCGAAAATCCCGCCAGTTTCAAGTTTTGCGGCAACTGTGGAGCCAACCTGCTCACAGGAAGTTTGCGCGCATCCGATGGCGAAACTCTTCGGCGCGTCCAGAGCAGCATACCCAGCCAGCTCGTGGATAAAGTGCTACGCGCCGGCAAAGAGATCGAAGGCGAGCGCCGGACGGTGACCGTCTTGTTTGCCGATGTGGTCGGGTTCACCACCCTCTCAGAACGACTCGACCCCGAAATAGTCTATGGCATCATCAACGCGTGCGCAGACGCTTATCGCGAAGCGGTTTACAAGCACGAAGGCTGGCTGGACAAGTTCATCGGCGATGGGGTCATGGCGCTGTTTGGAGCGCCGATCGCGCATGAGGACGATGGCGCACGCGCCGTACGCTGCGCCCTGGATATCCAGGATGCGCTCAGGCGCATCAATACCGACCTCGTCACGCCGCACGGGTTCACCCTCCAGATTCGCATCGGATTGAATCTCGGAACGGTCGTCGTCGGCGATCTTGGCTCGGACCTGCGGATGGAGTATACGGCGCTCGGCGACACCGTGAACGTCGCCTCTCGCCTCCAATCGGTCGCCGAGCCGGGGGCCATTCTCGCCAGTCGCTCGGTCTATGACCAGGCACGGGCGCTGTTTCAATTTCGTGAATTGGGCTCGATTCGCCTGCGCGGGCGCGTCGAACCGGTCGAGATCTTTGAAGTCGAAGGGGTACGACGGGAGCCGGGACGCGTGCGCGGGATTCCGGGGCTGGCTGCGCCGATGGTGGGGCGCGAAAAAGAGCGCGCCCAGATCGATTCGCTCCTGGACACTTTGCTCGCCGAGCAAACCGGTTCGGCGATCCTCATTACTGGCGAGCCGGGCATTGGCAAGTCCCGTCTCCTGGCCGAATTCAAGCGCTATGCCGCCGAGTCTCCCGTTCAAGTGTTTGAGGCCGGTTGCCTCGCGTACGGACAATCTCCTTATGCCATTTTTGTAGCCCTCTTGTCGGCCGCCCTGGACCTGCACGCCGGAGAAGACCCTGCCACCGCGCGGGCGAAAATCGAGAAACGCATTCGGGCGGTATTACCTAAAGAACAGTCGCCAGCCGAGGTGCTTCCCTATATCGAGCACCTGCTGGGCGTGCCGACCGTCGACCAGGAACTGGCCGAGCGTATCCGGCATCTCGATGCATCACAGTTGCGCCGACAGATTTTTCTGGCGGTGCGCGATCTATTGGTGGCGCTCGCGCGCCAGCAGACGCTGCTGCTGATCCTGGAGGACCTGCACTGGATTGACAAGCTCTCGCTCAACCTGCTGCTCTTTTTGTTCAACGCCGTGGAAACGGCGCCGTTGTCCCTGGTCTGCACGGCCCGTCCGACCGACAATGACATAGCCGTTCAGATCCAGCGCGTGGGCGCGACGAGCCTGGGGAATAAATTCGTCCAGATTGCCTTGCAGCCCCTCTCACTGGCCGACAGCACACAGTTGGTCGATCTGCTTTTGACCATCGACGACCTGCCGGAACCGCTGCGGCGACTGATTTCGCAGCGCGCCGAGGGGAACCCGTTTTATCTCGAAGAGATCATCCACATGTTGATCGACCGACGGATCATCACGCGCCGGGGCGAACATTGGGAGATGATGCCAGACGCCGATCTCATGGGTCTGGAAGTCCCGCGCACGCTCGAAGGGCTGATCATGACGCGCGTCGACAACCTGCCCGAGGCAACCCGCTATACGCTCCAGTGCGCGGCGGTCATCGGGCGAGATTTCAACCAGGGCTTGTTACAGCGGATTACCAATGGGAACGCGCCCCGCCTGGAATCGCACCTTCAGGATCTCGAGGATCACGGACTGGTAATCACAACCGCCTATCAGCCCGAGCGCAAGTTTTCATTCCGCCATATTCTGACACATCAGACAGTCTATAATGGCCTTCTGCTCCGGCGGCGCGAGCACCTGCATCAAAAGATCGCCGGCGCCATCGAAGAGTTGTATCGCAACCAGCTCGACGACTATGTCGAACGATTAGCATTCCACTATAGCGAAAGCAAAGACGCCATTCATGCATTGCCCTACCTGCTCAAGGCCGGCGAACGAGCAGCGGGCCGGTTTGCCAATGAGCAGGCACTAGAGTATTATCGAACAGCGCAGGAATTATCCAGCCAGGCCGGCGCAACGCTGGAACAGCGGGTTCAGATTTTTAGCGGAATGGGAGATGCCCAGAACCTATTGGGCGATTACGAGAGCGCGCTGGCAAGTTACCGCACGGCGCTCGAACTGGAGCGAACGGCGGCGCCCGCTCCCGAACAAGCGCGAACCGTGGCCGAGATCGCACGACGGCTGGGCCGGGTCTGCGACCGGCGCAGTGAATACGAAGAGGCGCTGCGCTGGCTGGATAGCGCGCTGTATGACATCAATCGAGACGCAACGAGCGCACAGGCCATCGAGCGCGCCCGAATCTATCTCGACACGGGATGGGAGCACTACCACCTCGGACATATCGACGATGCCCGCCAGTGGTTGAACCACGCGCTCGACATATCCGAAAAGTCTAATTATTATGCCGAGGTGGCGACAGCGTTTAATCGGCTGGCCGCGTTGTCGCTGGAAGACGGGGACTGGCCGCGTAACAAAGAGTTTGCCGAGCACGGGCTGAGCATCCGCGAGCGCATAGGCGACACGGATGGAATCGCCCGCTCTCATCTGACCCTGGGAAGTAGCGCGGCGCTGCGCGGCGAATGGACTGAGGCGATTGAGCATTTCAAGGCCAGCCTGGACCTGAACCGGCGGATGGGGCAACCGCAGGGGATCGCCGGGGCCTATACCAACCTTGGACATGTTTATCTCTCAAAAGGGGATAGCGCCAGCGCGCGCGAGTATATCGAATCCAGTCTCGGCGTGGCCCAGAAAATCCATGCGACGGATCAGATTTGCGAGGCGCTGAACCTGCTGGCCGAGGTCGAAGATCTGGACCAGCATTGGACCGCGGCGATCCAACACTTACAAGCAAGCATGCAAATGGCGGCAGAGACCGGGGCCAAGGAACGGCTGGCCCAGGCCGCCTATATCCTGGGCGAGGCCCAATTAGGGGCGGGACAGCCGGGTGAGGCGGAACGCTCCGCCCGCCATTCGCTCCAACTCGCGCAGGAGATCGGGTCCAAACCGATTGAAGCAAGCGCCTACCGGGTGCTCGGCGCCATTGAGCGCGCCGGCCTGCGGTGGCGCGAGGCCGAATCGGACCTGTCGCGCAGTATCGGCATTTTCAATCAACTTAAAAATCAGTATGAAGCGGCGCGCGCCGAGCTCGAGTTGGCTCTCCTGTACGAGGAGCAAGGAGTGTACCTGGACGCCAGGTCACTCTTGCAGCGGTGTCTTGACACATTTACGCGCTTTGATGTTCAGAATTATATAGAGCGCACCGAAAAAGCCTTGGTCCAGGTCAGAGCACAAGCCGCCCGCATGCGGCATTAAGACGTCTGTACGGAATAACGATTCCTTATGCGCCAAGATCTTCGTTCAGTCCCATTTTTCAGCAACGTGCCTGACGCAGTGTTGGGCGAAATTGAAAAGCGCACCAAACGCGAGCACTATCACAAAGGCGACCTCGTCTGTTCCGAGGGCGACATTGGCGATAGCATGTACATTATCGAGTCGGGCCAGGTCAAGATCTTTACCGAGGTCGAGGGGCAGGAACGGGTTTTTTCCTATCTCAATCCCGGCAACTTTTTTGGCGAGAGCGCGTTGCTGACGGGCGAGCCGCGCAGCGCGAGCGTACGGGTCACCATCGATTCCGATCTGGTCGTCATTACCAAGAGTGCGCTGGACGAACTGATCGAAAAATATCCGGTGATTGCGGTCGATCTGAGCCGCGAGCTGGGGCGCCGCCTCGCGCACGCGGGCCGGACACCGCTTCAGCTTGAAGCCAACAACATGGTCGCCATCACCGGTTCGTGGGCGCTGGACGTCGCCAAGCGCCTGGCAGAAATCACGCACGAAGATATATTCCTGCTCGACGCCGGCGGCCTGGGGAACATACCGATCAATCAGAATGAGCTGGCGCAATTGAGCGTCATGGTTGCGCGGGCCAGCGGCTCATTAACCGAGGAGAACATGCCCCTGCGCCTGAGCGCGCTGGTGCAAGAATATTATTGGATGATCGTCGCCATTCCGACCGAGGCGAACCCCGTGACGCGCAAGGCCGTCGAGCTGGCCGACGCCACGGCGCACTTTGGCGATCAGCCGCTGCCCTGGTTAGCGGAAGCGGCAGGCAAAAACTATTGGCACGTGCCCGCCAATGACCGAATGATCGACCGGATCGCGCGACGGATGGCGCAGCGCACGGTGGGCGTCGCCCTCTCCAGCGGCAGTGCACGTGGACTGGCGCACATCGGAGTGCTCAAGGTATTTGAAGAAGAGCACATTCCGATCGATATGGTCGCGGCAACCAGTATGGGGTCGATTATCGGCGCGCTCTACTGCGCAGGGCATACCATCGAGAGCCTGACCAAAGTTGCCCGGCGCATGGGGAACCAGATCAACCCGCTCAAGGATTTTTCGCTATTTGACTTTGCGGTCCTGCCACGCTCGGGCTTTATTCGCGGCGACAAGATGCGCGAGTATTTCCGCCGGCTGCTGGACGACCGTCACTTTGAAGACCTCGAAACACCGTTGACCATCGTCGCCACCGACGTCATCACCGGCGAAGAGATCATCTTTGATTCCGGCCCGCTCGCCGAGGCGGTGCGCGCATCGGTCGCTATCATCGGCGTCTTTGAGCCGGCTCATGTGGCCAACCGCTACCTGGTGGACGGCGGCGCAGTCAATCCCGTTCCCACCAATCTCCTGGCCGACCGGGGAACGAATATCATCGTCGGGTCAAGCGTGATTCCGAGCCTGCGCGACCGCGTCCACCGCAAACAGCAGATGCAGAGCGGCAAGGCCCCCAATATCCTGGGGGTGTACTTTGGCTATATGGAAATCATGGAGAGCGAGATTATCAAGACGCGCGTCCAGCCGATGCAAATCATGATCCAGCCGGATGTCGTGCGCTATACGACGCTGGACTTTACAAAGACAGATGAGCTGATTGCCGTTGGCGAGACCGCGGCCCGGCAACAAATAGGCCGCATTCGCCAGATGCTCGCGCCACGCCCGCGCCCGCGCCCTGGCAGTTAGCCTCATCCCGTTTTACGTCGAGAACGAAACATGTTGAACACCAATCCCGCCTCATCTTCCGATCAGGACCTCCCGGCACAGGTCGCGCAGCTTCAGAATCGCGTCGACCGGCTGATGGCGCTGCAAAACGTCGCGCAAGAAGTAACGGCCGAGCTGGACCTCAAGCAGTTACTCCACAAAATCCTGCGCTCGGCAATTACCGTGATGAAATGCAATGCCGGCTCGGTACTCTTGTTCGATCCCGTCACCTCGGAACTGGTATTTGAGGTGGTGGAAGGGGGCGGCGGAGAGGCGCTCGAAAAGACCCGGATCCCCAGCGACCAGGGGATTGCGGGCGCAGTCTTTACACGGCAGGAACCGATTATCGTCGATAACGCGACCCGCGATGCGCGCCATCTTGGCGGGGTTGCCAGCCGCTTTAATATGCAGATCGATACGCTCATGGCGGTGCCGATGATCGCCAAAGGCAAGCCCATCGGCGTGCTGGAAGCCATGAACCGGATTTCGGGAGAGGGTTTTAACCAGGAAGACAAGGAGCTGTTCCTGGCATTTGCCTCCCAGAGCGCCGTCGCCATCGAGAACGCGCGCCTCTATGCAAGTGTAATCCAGGAGCGCGACCGGGTCCTCAGCCTTGAAACCGGAGTCCGGCGCGAGGTCGCCCGGAACCTGCACGATGGCCCAGCGCAGATCCTGACGGCGATGGTCATGACCATTCGCTTTTTGCGCGAAGCGTTGGAACGCGCGCCCGAGCGAGCCGGTGACGAGATGATCCAGTTGGAGGCGCTCGGCCAAAAGGCCCTTTACCAGGTTCGCAACATTCTCTTTGACCTGCGCCCGATGGTGCTGGAATCCAGCGGGCTGGGCCCGGCGCTTCAGGCATATGTGGAGCGGCTGCGCCTGGTAGAACCGTTCAATATCGAGCTGACCACCTGGGGCCTCAGCACACGTTTCAAGCCAAATGTCGAGTCCGCCATTTTCATGATTGTTCAGGAAGCGGTAGTCAACGCGAAAAAGCATGCGGCGCCCCATTCCATCTGGATCGACGCGAATGAGGGGAAAGGGTACCTCACGATATCGATTCGCGACGACGGCTCCGGCTTTGAGGTCGGTGCAGGAGAAGCTGCTTCGCTCAAGCGCAACAGCTTTGGCCTATTGACCATGCGCGAGCGGGCGGAACTGGCGCAAGGGGAGGTCAAGATCGACTCGGAGCCGGGACATGGCACGGTCATCACGGTACGCGTGCCCCTTCGACAAGCCCAACCGACAAGCTGACGAGCTTCCGTCAACATGGGCCATGCGCAATAGCGAACGATAAGCGAGCAGAGCGAGTACGCCCGTTTTCTACCGGTCTCGAAGCGGAGGGGTGGAAAGCGGGTCTTTATTTCCAAGAATGATCGCCGACCTCCGTTCTATCTCATTTTTTAGTAATGTGCCCGAAGAGATGCTGGACGTCATCGCCCAGCGTCTGCCGCGCGCACATTTCCGTAAGGGCGAGCTTGTCGTGCTGGAGGGCGAGCCCGGCGATAGCATGTACCTGATCGAGTCAGGCCGGGTACAGGTCGTGACTGAAGAGGATGGACAGGAAAAAATCTTGCGCTACCTCGAGCCGGGCAACTTTTTCGGCGAGAGCGCGCTGCTCACCGGCCGCCCGCGCAGCGCCAGTGTGCGGGTGGCGATCGATTCCGAGCTGATCGTTATTACGCGCGATAACCTGTTCGCACTGATCAAGCAATATCCAGTCATTGCCGTCAGTCTCACCCGCGAACTGGGCCGCCGTCTCTCCGTCGCCGGGCGCGCGCCCCCGCGTTTGGAGGAGCACCGGATCGTCGCCGTCAACGGCGGCTATGCCCTTACCCTCGCTCGCCGCCTGGCAGAGGTGACCGCCGAGGACGTGCTTTTGCTTGACATCGGCGGAATGCAGAATGTGCCGGTCAGCGAGAATACCCTGACGCAGACGCACGTCAAATTTGCACGGATTGGCGAAAACGTTACGCCCGATGTCCTGCCGGCGCGGCTCAGCGCGCTCGTCCAGGAATATTACTGGCTCGTCCTTGCCATCCCCACAGAAGCTTCGCCGGTCGCGCGCAAAGCGGTCGAACTGGCGAATGACACGGCTTATTTTGGCGACATGGCCCTGCCCTGGCTAGCTGAAATCGCGGGCAAGAATTACTGGCACTTGCCGCACAATGCTAAAATGATAGACCGGATCGCGCGGCGCATGGCCCAGCGGCAAGTCGGAATTGCGCTCTCGAGCGGCGGGGCGCGCGGGCTGGCCCATATTGGCGTCTTCCAGGCGCTCGAAGAGGCCGGCATTCCGATTGACCGGGTCGCGGCGACGAGTATGGGTGCACTCATCGGATCCATGTATTGCGCCGGACTGGGGGTCGAGCGAATGACCGATTGGGCGCTCCATATCGGGCGTCAATGGAGAACCTTTACGGATGTCCTGATTCCTCCGCACTGGGGATTCCTCCGCGGCAATAACCTCCTCGAGCATTTCCGGCGACTGATGGACGACCGGCATTTTGAAGATTTAGAGACGCCGTTAAGCATCATCGCGGTCGACGTATTTACCTCCGAAGAGGTTATCTTTGAATCGGGGCCGGTCGCCGAGGCGATGCGGGCATCCGCCTCACTGCTCCCGCTCCTCGAGCCCGCCCATATCGGCGAGCATTACCTGGTGGACGGCGGCGCGGCCAATCCCTTCCCGACGAATATCCTGGCCGACAAGGGAATGAATGTCATTCTTGGGTCCAGCACCATTCCCAGCCTCCTTGCCCGAATTCATCGCAAAGAACAGCTCAAGCGCGGTCGCTCACCTGATGTCGTCGGAATTATGCTCGGCCAGGTCGAGATCATGGAAAGCGAAATCATCAGAAATATCTCCGACCCGAATCAGATCTTGATCGATTCGGACGTCGTGCATTATTCCATCCTGGACTTTTTCAAAGGCAAGGAACTGATTGCCGTCGGCGACAAGGCGGCACAAAAGCAGATTGACGCCATCCGGCAGCGACTGGCCCCCACCCCGCGCCTCCGTTGAGTTGAACGACAGGCTAACCCATTCCCCTGATTTGACCCACTGCACCGATTCCCATATCATGGAGCGCAATGAGATCCAATGTTTTTCGCGCACGCGTCCTGGAGCTCGTCGTTCTCGTCGTACTGCTCCCGCTTGCCTTTGCCCTGATTACGCAGACTGTTCGCGCATCGCCGCCGGCTGTTGCCGCGCAAGGGACAAAGACCCGGACAAGGCAAAACAGCCCAGCGTTGGATAACGCGACGAGTGTCATCGTTGCGCTCGCCCCACTCAGCCGCACGACCACCATCGAGTTGGTGGCGCTCACGCTCGACGTCAATCTCTCGGAAACGGATGGGCACACCATCGCCAATGGGACCTCGACCTTCAAGTTGCATAATACGGACGTAGCCAATCCGGTCTCGACGACCGTGGGATTTCCAGAATGGGCCGGTGGGGCGCTGTCCTTCAACCCCGGCCAGTTCTCCCTTTTCCAGGTCACAACCGATAACAAAAAGATGTTGCTGACACCCACCCAGGCGCCAGTCAAGATTGGTAAAGAGACGCGCACCGTCAATTGGTGGGCATTTAGCCTGAACCTCGACCCCGACGAGAAAAAGGTGGTACAGATCGATTTCGCGCAGGACCTCGGAACCGGCATTTTTCCCCGGTTCACCTACGGCCTGATGCCCAGCACGGGCTGGAAAGGCTCGATCGGGTCCGCGCGGCTGAGCATTCACCTCCCGGCAAACACCGAGGGCGACCAATTCATTGCGCTCGATCCCACTATCCCCACGTTTGACGGCAAGGACTTGACATGGCTGTGGACAGACCTGGAGCCTTCGGCAGATCCGGGGCTGACCTTGATCCGCTTTTCGCTCTGGCAGGATCTGCTCAACCGACGGGCGGCCGTCGCTCAAACGCCTGACAATACGAACGCACATACAGACCTGGCGCGCATCTATGAACAACTGGCCTCGATCGACTCGCCGCGGCGCGACAACTTTATGTCACAGGCAATTGCTGAATTGGAGACGGCCACGCGGCTCGATCCCAAGAATGTCGACGCCGTATCGTTACTCGCGCAAGTGTATGAAACACGCGCGGGGGCGCCGGATGGGCCACGCGATGCTAATTATGTCGCGTTAGCCCTCGCCGAATGGCAGAACTTGATTGGCACGCGATTTGACGCGGATGCGCGCAAACATGCAGCCGAAAACAGTTTCTACCTTGGGGTCGCAGCCCGAACGAGCGGCGACAATGCGGGCGCGCTCAAGTATTTCGCCGACGCGGCCAATTTCTCACCACGGGGCGCGGGGCCGTTCTATACGCGCGAGCACTGGCAGAACGAGACACAAGCCGCGCACGTGGCGCTGGCGCAAGCTGCCGTTCAAGCGCATGATGCGATCTCGGCGCTGAATCATGCGCGCGCGGCGTACGGGAACGATTTCAACCTGGACCCGGCGCCCCCCCTCCCCGCTTTTGCACTGGACCACGCGACCGTCCGCACTGGAAACAATCAGCGGCAAATCGTCTTACACCTGGAGGTATATCCGGGCGCATCCGATGACGCTAAACAGGCGCTCACTCAGATCGTGTCAGCAATGAACCAGACCAATGCCGCAACGGCCAACCTGGCCGCCGGAGAGGGCGACTATACGATCACGCTCGCCATTCCTTTCAGCGGTGACCAGGATTTAGTAAATCGAATGCGCCTGCTGAGCAAGACATTCCCGGAACGCGAGGACTGGAATATTATCCGGGCGGTGCTGGATACGCCGGGGATCGAATGGAGCGAAAGCCAGGATACCCTGACACGGGTAGTGCACTATCGCGAAGAGATCGACCTGGCCGATGCGCCGGCGCCGCTCAGGACCAACCTGAACCAGGTGAGTCAGCTCATCGGCCAATTGGAAAAAGCTGCCCCGCAGGATACCCGCTCGCAGCTCCGCCTGGCGCTCGTACGGGATGCCCAGCAATGGTGGCAGCGAGCGTTGGCAACTGGCCTGGTGAGTGTGGAGGTGGACCCCACCCTGGCCCCGGCAAAGAATTGGACGGTCAAGGTGGGTGAACGGAATACGCTCGCATATGATGACAGCCGGACGCGACCGGAGGTTTATATAGCCGGAACAGCCTTGGGGATATTCGCCCTCGCTCTACTTGGCGGATTACTGCTCCTCATTCGCCATTTCTGGCGACGATAATCAGAGCATAAACAAGCGCGAGAGCGGCAGACCCGACTGGTCTGCCGCTTTCATTTGTTCGCTCATAACACCCGCACAACCAACCCCTTGAGGTACTCTGCCTCCGGAAAGACGAGCGAGATCGGATGGTCGGGAGACTGGGAGAGCTTTTCGACAATTTGCCCTTCCCGCTGGGCATCGACAACCGCGCCAAAGATCACCTTTTGAAAGAGATCGGGGCTAACAAGGCCCGAACAGGAAAAGGTCACCAGATACCCATTCGGACGCAAGAGCTGAAACGCCAGTAGGTTAATATCCTTGTACCCGCGCAGCGCCCGCTCCATTTGTGAGTGGGATGACACAAACTTGGGCGGATCGAGCACAATGGCATCAAACTCGCGTCCCTCCGAGCGAAACGCGCGCAGTTGTTGGAACGCATCGGCAACCTGAAAATCGGCCTGCGCTTCCAGCCGGTTGAGCGCAAAGTTGGCGCGAGCAAGGTCGAGAGAAGGAGCAGATGCATCAAGGTTCAAAACCTGTGAAGCGCCGGCGCGGGCCGCATAGACGCCAAAGCCGCCGGTATAGGCAAAGACGTTGAGCACCTGACCGCGAAGGTAAGAGGCAGCGCGCTCACGGTTCTCGCGCTGGTCGAGATAAAACCCGGTCTTGTGTCCACTTTTGCACTCGACCATAAAGCGCAAGCCATTCTCCGTCACCTCAATTCGTTCTGGCAAGTCCTCCCCGCGTAGTATGCCCGTCGTCGGGAGTAACCCCTCTTTTTTCCGAACGTCCACATCGCTCCGCTCGTAAATTCCGCGCGGCCCAAGCAATTCCCACACGACGTCGACAATGTCTTGCTTGTGCCGTTCGACGCCGAGCGTGAGAAATTGGAGCACGAGAAAATCGGCATAGCGATCTACGACGAGACCGGGCAGGCCATCGCTCTCGGCGTTGACGATTCGATAGGCGTCGTTTTCCTCGCCGATTACGGCACGGTCGCGCATCTGGACCGCTGTCTCGATACGACGCTTGAAAAACTCGCGGTCTACTGGCTCTTCATAATCAAACGTCCAGGCCCGCGCGGCAATCTCGGAGCGCGAGTTGTAACACGCCCGCGCGAGGAAATTCCCTTCGACGTCAAGCACCTCGACCGTCTCGCCATCCTGGACATTTTCTAGATGTGAAATCGCGCCCGAAAAGACCCACGGGTGATGATTAAGAAGCGGCCGGTCCTTGCCACGCTTGAGGTAAAGTTTTCCTGACATGGGCTTTATTTTAATCCAGTGCTTCCCGCAAGAGAAATTCGACGCATAAGACCCGTCGCGTAGCCTCAGTGGCTCGAACCCGGTCGTCCACCCGATACCCGCAAACCCACAGGATTTTTTCATTATCGACAAGGAGTGGCAGGTGTTCACGCAAATGGCGCGGAATCTTTTCGTCAATCATAAACTCGTGCAGGGTCTTGGTATGTCCGCCGAGGCCGCTTGGTTGGAACTGATCACCAGGCGCTCGCGTACGCAGCACAATCTCACCGTGAATCCGGTCCTCATCCAGCACCGCCCACCAACGATCCGGGGCAGCTCCCTCCATGATTTTGCTATCCTCGGTGGTCATCTCGGATTCGCGGCTGGCAGTCGTTAACCGGACCATCCATCGCGTTCCCGGCAGTTCCAAGGTTTGGCCGGGATGGAGGAATAACGCATTCTCGAACAAAAACGGCCAATCCGGTCGCGGGATGGTTTCGCCAACCGTGAATTCGTCATAGCCGACAACCAGCGCCAGGTCCTGTGGAAGAGTGGCCTGTGCACCCACGGCCCCTTCCTGCGCGACCCGACGCGCATCCTCAATATGCACCCAGTTCACATTGCGTAGCCCAGACCTGAGGCGACGGACCGCTTCGCGCAGGGTGGCGCGCTGCATGCTTGGTGAAAGATCGCGCCATTGGGTTCGCTTGAACACAAAGGATCCCTGGACCGGACGCACAACCCTGTCAAAAACAGATAAAAGCTGGCCTTGCAAATAGGCATAATCATCCGCCATGCTCTCGGCGGTATGACGCAGGACGGCACGCAGATTCGGATTGAAGCGTTCAAGGTAAGGAATCACCTCATGGCGCAGGCGATTGCGAAAGATAGCCGTTTCGAGATTAGAGCGGTCAAAACGCGGGTGCAGGTCATGCTCAGAACAAAATGCTTCGATTTCAGCGCGTGTCACTGCGAGGAATGGGCGAATCAGAGAAATTGTGCATTGTGAATTGTCACTGGTGAATTGCACCGTAGGGAAGGGGGCTTGATACAACATGCCGCGTAGGCCGGCGAGGCCCGAACCACGGAGCAAATGCATGAGCACTGTTTCAGCCTGGTCGTCGGCGTTGTGCGCAACGGCAACCTTATGCGAACCGACACGATTCGCAATTTCTGCAAGAAAGTGATAACGCACCACGCGCGCCGCCTCTTCGAGCGAGAGCTTGTGCTCGCGGGCATATTCCGTCACGGATCGCGCCTCGACCGTAGCCGGGAGATTCCAATCACGGGCCAGTCCCGCGACGAACGCGGCGTCGGCCTCCGATTCGTCGCCCCGCAGTTGATGATCGAGATGCGCCACATGCAGCCGGATGCCCAGCGCCGGCGCAAGCTCAAGCAGCACATGGAGCAGTGCGAGCGAATCCGGACCTCCGCTCACGCCGACGACGACCGTCTCGCCCGGCTTGACGAGAGCATGCTCATGAATCGCCGTGCGGACCTTTTCCAGAACCGACATATCGAAAATTATAGCATAGTTGACAACGGTTATTGCAAAGCAGATAATCACTGTGAAATGATTGGATTTGGAGAATTGCGCAAGCTGTCGCTCCAGTGGCAGACCGATATAGCAACCGTCGAGCGAGTCTATGCGCTAGATTGGCTGCTCAAGGGGATATTTAGCCGCCCACTGCTCTACCCATCTCTGGCGCTCAAAGACAGCGCCGCGCTGAGCAAAGCCTTTTTGCCCGATTACCCGCAGGCCGAAGAGGCAGATTTTGTGCTGGATGCGCGCCTGAGCAAAGAGACACTGCAAGCCGAGTTGAGCCAGGCGGCGCAAGATGCCGCCAATCGTACGGGAATGCAGTTCCGGCTGGAGAGCATGGTGGGCGCCGGGGCCCGTTTCGAGTATACGGGACCTCTCGGCAGGCGTTCGGCCGCACAACCGCATCTCCCCTTACGCTTTTATGCGACGCCGCCACGCAGCCCGATTGTCGAGCGCCCGTTGCTCCATCCCTTTTCGGACGAGGCCGGTGCGATGGTTTGGGCAATGTCGCTCAATGAGCTCGCGGCCGAGCGCCTGGCGCTATTGAACAGCAGGCCCCGCTCCCGGGATGTTTACGACCTATGGTTTATCCTGGCGCATGCTGGCGACCAGTTGGACCGGGACGAGACCCGACGGCTGGCAGAGCAGATTGCCGGTGAAAAGGGCCGCGCGTTCAGCCCCGAGCTCGACCCGGCCTATCGCCCACGGCTGGAGCAGGCCTGGGAAAATGCCCTGAAAAAGCTGCCCCGACGGCCCGGTTTTTTAGCGGCGGACCTAGAGATTCACCGACTGGTACAGTCACTCTTCTTTGCTTAAAAACTGGATTCCAAGTATAATAGTGACCCGATGTTTGATACCTTGAGCGAAAAGCTGGAGGCGGTATTTAACCGTCTCGGCGGCAAGGGAAAATTGACCGAGGCTGATGTCGATGCGGCGCTCCGCGAGGTGCGCCTCGCGTTGTTGGAGGCAGACGTCAATTTCAAGGTCGTCAAAGAGTTTCTTGCCCGTGTGCGCGCTCGCGCGATCGGCGGGGAGGTCATGCAATCGCTCACCCCGGCGCAAGCGGTCATCAAGATTGTCAATGAGGAACTGATTGCGACGCTGGGCGAGGCGGCAAAATTGAACCTGGCCGGGAACGCCCCGCATGTCATCATGTTGGTCGGACTCCAGGGTTCCGGTAAGACGACGACCGCCGCCAAACTGGCGTTGAACCTGCGCAAATCGGGCCAGCGGCCACTTTTGGTTGCCGCCGACACGCGCCGCCCGGCCGCCATCCAGCAACTGCAGACACTGGGCAAGCAACTGGATATTAACGTCTTTGCGGAAGAGCCGCGGATTCCGCCGCCGCAGATTTGCGCCGACTCGGTCAAGCACGCGACGAACAATTCCTACAGCATCGTCCTGCTGGATACAGCCGGCCGCCTGCACATCGACGACGATCTGATGAACGAGCTGGTTCAGGTCAAGGCCAAGACCAACCCGCAAGAGATCTTGCTCGTGGTCGATGCCATGACCGGCCAGGAAGCAGTGCGCGTCGCAGACGAGTTTAACAAGCGGGTGGGCATCACGGGCTTGATTCTCACCAAAGTGGATGGCGATGCGCGTGGCGGCGCGGCGCTGTCTGTCCGTTCGGTGACCGGCGTGCCGATCAAGTTCCTCGGCGTCGGCGAACGCGCGGACCAACTCGAACCGTTTTACCCTGACCGGCTTGCCTCGCGCATCCTGGGGATGGGAGACGTGCTGACGCTGATCGAAAAAGCGCAGCAGAACATGGACCAGGAACAGGCGCGCAAGGCCGCAGAAAAAATGCTCAAGGCGCAGTTTGACCTTGAGGATTTTATGAACCAGTTGCAGCAGATCAAAAAGATGGGTCCCATCTCTCAGCTGATGGGCATGATCCCGGGCTTTTCGCAGGCAATGAAAGAAGTGCCGCAGGACATGACCGACAAGCAGCTGAAAAAAATCGAGGCGATTATCAGCTCGATGACTCGCGAAGAGCGGCACCACCCGGATATTTTGAACGCGCGGCGACGGCAACGCATCGCCAAAGGCAGCGCTACTACCGTGCAGGACGTGAACGAGTTAATGCGCGAATTCAAGCAGATGCAAAAGCTGATGCAGCAACTGGGTAAAGGCAAAGGCCGGGGTGGATTACCCCGGATTCCCGGATTCCCCGGGTTAGGTTAACCGCAATTACAAATAGAGGAGAGGATATTCTCGGATGGCAGCCAAGATCAAGTTGACCCGGATGGGCGCCAAAAAGCAACCCACCTATCGCGTCGTGATTCAGGAAGAACATTCCAAGCGCGACGGACGTTTTATCGAAATTATCGGATTCTACAATCCCCGCACAGACCCGGCGACAATCGTGCTAAACCAGGAACGCATGAATTACTGGTTGGGCGTGGGCGCGCGGCCGACTGACTCCGTCGGCCAGTTGCTCAGGACAGCGGGGATCACCGACAAGTATTATCACTACAAGACCGCCAAGACCCAACCCGTCCAGGCGGAAGCTGCGGAGACGGCAACCCCACCAGCCGAAGCCGTTGCGGCGTAGCGACCAATTGGCAAGACCCAATCTAGACACTCACTCTTTCTTTCCTGTTCCGGATGCGCGAGCGTTGATGCCGCGTCTGTCACATTACTGGGATTGGCTTGCATAGGAGACATCACTGTGAATATTCAAGAACTGGTCGAATACATTGCTAAATCTTTGGTCGAAGACCCTGCGCAGGTCCATGTCAAGGTGAATGAAAACCAGAGCTCGATGAATCTGGAGCTGTATGTAGCCGCCGGGGACATGGGACGCGTGATCGGCAAAAGCGGCCGCGTGGCGAACGCGATTCGGACCCTCGTGCGCGTAGCCGCCGTGCGACAGGGCAAACGTGCAACGCTTGAAGTCGTGGACCAGGCATCCCCCGACAAACGGGTCAGGGCCACGTTTTAGTGAGCACCGAACCCAAGTTTCTCGTCATTGGCGAGGTATTAAAGCCCTGGGGATATCAAGGTGAAATCAAAGTCAAGGTCCTCACGGATTTTCCCAAGCGGCTTGAAAAAATAAGGACCGTTTATCTCGGTGAGGAAGCGCGCGCGGTTCAAGTGGAACGCGCGCGTTTGCATTCCGGCTTTGCGCTTTTCAAATTCGCCGGCTATGAAACTGAAGAATCGGTAGCCAAGCTGCGCGGGCAAGTGGTTCAGGTCGCGCGTGAGGATGCAGCCCCACTCAAAAAAGGACAGTATTTCCACTATCAGATCATTGGCCTCGAAACAGTGACGCTGGAGGGCGAGTTGCTTGGCCGCGTCGAAGAAATCCTGGAGACCGGCGCGAATGACGTCTACCTCGTCCGTCGCGTCGATGGAAGCGAACTGCTCTTGCCCGCCATCAAGGACGTGATCCGCGAGATTGATCTAGAGAACGGGCGCCTCGTCGTCAGTCTCCTTCCTGGCCTCGCCTAATTCAACATTCATCGTGTTGCCGGCCGAACGCCGAATTTGAATCTTCTTTTTTGACATCCCCTCTGCTGCATGGTATTCTAGCGACATGGGGTCCGACCTACGTTACTGGATCGGTTTTAATCTGGTCTCGCAAATTGGCCCGGCCAAGGTCGAACGCTTGATCGAATACTTTGGGAATCTCGAAACGGCCTGGAATGCCAATCCGTTTGACCTGGTGCGCGCCGGGCTGGACAAACGCGCGCTGGAAAACCTGACGACCACGCGCAAGACCCTCGACCTGCCAGCCGAGATTGACAAGGCACAGCGCGCCTGTGACTTGATTCTCACCTGGGACGACCCCGCCTATCCCCGCCGGCTCCGTCAGATTCCACATGCCCCCTCAGTCCTCTATATCAAGGGCAAGTTGGCCCCGGAGGACGAATGGTCTATTGGCGTGGTCGGAACGCGGCAGGCCAGCACCTATGGCAAAGAAGTGGCCCGCCAGTTTGTCGCCGATCTGGTGCGCAACCAACTGACGATTGTGAGTGGGCTGGCGCGGGGCATTGACGCCGAAGCGCATCGCATGGCGATTGAGAAAGGGGGGCGCACCCTCGCGATTCTCGGCAATGGCATTGACGTCGTCTATCCCCCGGAGCACATCAAACTGAGCCACGATATTATCGAGCACGGCGCGCTGATTACGGAATATCCGGTCGGGGCGAAACCGGATGCGATGAACTTTCCGGCGCGCAATCGCATCATCAGCGGTTGGTCGCTCGGCGTCCTGCTGATCGAGGGGGACGAGACGAGCGGGGCGATGATTACGGCGGATTTTGCGCTGGAGCAGGACCGCGAAGTCTTTGCGGTGCCGGGCAATATCTATCACCGCCAGGCGCGCGGCCCGAACAAGCTCATCCGCGAGAGCCGCGCCAAACTCGTCACCAAGGTCGAAGATATCCTGGAAGAGTTGAACCTGACATTGGTGGCCGAACAGGCTGAGGCGCGGGCGATTGTCCCTGAGAATCCGACCGAGGCAACGCTGCTCAAGCTCCTCTCCTCCGATCCCGTCCACATCGACGAGCTCCGCCAGCAGAGCGGGTTAGCGATTGCGGAAGTTTCATCGACATTGACGCTGATGGAGCTCAAGGGCATCGTGCGTCAGGTGGGCGGGATGAATTATGTGATCGCGCGGGAGGCAGGAACAGGGTACGCGGGAGATTGAGCATGCTTACCCGCGAGGTAATGATAGAGCGTCTCATTGCGACAGCCAAGAGCGATCCACGAATCGTCGGGCTTGTCGATTATGGGTCAAGCAACGCCGGACACGACGATACGTGGTCGGATGTCGATGTAGCCGTATTCGTACGGGACACCGATCTGGACGAATTTGTCCGACAGTGGATTTCGTGGGCGGGGCGACTGGGACCACTTTTACTATCCTATGTGGGTGGGGTCGGACACCCGTGGACCGTTTATGATGTAGCGCCGATTCCACTACGCGTGGATTTTGTATTCCTATCTGAATCGCGCCTGGCCGATCTGACAGAGTGGACAACCGCGCCCAGCAGTATTGAATCCTTTGTCTGGTATGACGCCACCGGCGGCAGGCTGACGGAATACGCCCAGAAATTAGTCGGGCAGTCGCTAGCCCCAGCGGATGTGTACGGGATGTTCGACCAGGTGTGCGGGGATTTTTGGTATTACTGTCTCCGGACACTTGGCAAAATCCAGCGCGGCCAGCAATGGGTGGCGCGCTATGAGTACAACCAGATCATTCAAGGCAATCTGCTCGCCTTGCTCAAGTTGGAAGCAGGCGCTACTGACCGATGGCGTAACACCAGCTCGGCGCTGGAGATTGAGCGCGTTCTATCGACGGAACGGTTAGGACAGCTTGAGGCGTGCATTCCAGGCCGAGGCATGACAAATCTAAAAAACGCTTTTCAGCATGCCGCTCGCCTGGGGTATGATGTTTGCCAACACCTGGCCCAAACCAATGGGTGGGAATGGCCCCAACAACTCGGCGAGCGTGTCATCAAGTTATTGTTAGACCCGATATAACGTCGCGTCGTTCGAGTCGTTTTAGCTATAATTACTGCGCATCCATCACGCGCAAAGAGGCGCACGGAAAATTATGTCAGACCCATATCCTCATCTTTATGCTGTCATTCTGGCCGGCGGAACGGGGACACGCTTGTGGCCCCGCAGCCGGCGTGACCGCCCCAAACAATTGCTGGACCTCGTTTCCGCACGCACGATGCTGCAACAGACTTATGACCGCATCGCGCCCCTGATTCTGCCCGATCACGTCTATATCATCACCAATACCTCTTATCTGGCCGAAGTGTGCGCGCAACTGCCCGAAATTCCCTGCGAACAGATTATCGGCGAGCCGGAGGGGCGCGGGACTGCGCCGCCGATCGGCTATGCGGCCACGTTGCTGCAAAAGCGCGATCCGCAGGCAATCATGATTTCGCTGCCCGCGGATCACTATATTCAGAATGAAGCGGGATTCCGGGACGCGATCTGTGCGGCGGCCGATGCAGCGCAAAAGAACATCCTCGTCACCTTTGGCGTCAAACCCACTTATCCCGAAACAGGATACGGGTATATCGAGGGGGGCGAGGACCTGGAAAAAGAACGCGGGTTCAGGGTCCGCCAGGTCAAACGCTTTGCCGAAAAGCCTGATGAAAAGACGGCGGGCGAGTTTGTGGCAAATGGCAACTATTACTGGAACGGCGGCATGTTTATCTGGCGCGTCTCGATCATTCTGCAAGAGTTTGAGCGCTATCTGCCGCAACACGCCAAACTGTTGCAAGAGATTGCGGATGGGCAAGGTACGCCGGAGGAGACGGCCACCTTTGAACGCGCCTGGCGAGCCATGCCGAATGAAACCATCGACGTCGGGATTATGGAGAAATCCAGTCGTGTGGGGGTCATTCCGCTCGACGTCGGATGGAGCGATGTGGGGAACTGGGCCAGCCTGCTCGAGCTATTGCCCGGGGATCGGAACCAGAACGTCGTCATCGGCGACCATATCGGCGTGGATACCCACTCATCGCTCATCTATTCCAGCGAGCGGCTGATTACCACCGTCGGGCTGGAGAATATGATCGTCGTCGATACCGGGGATGTGGTGCTGGTGTGTCACCGGGAGGATGCACAAAAGGTGAAACACCTCGTCGACGAACTGAAACGCCGTAAAGAAGAAAAATATCTCTAAAGGTAGGGGCGAACCGCCGGCTCGCTCCGACTAACCGGCGTTGGTAAAGCGCTGCATGTGTTTCTCCCAGCCGGCCCGGACTCGGGATTCGGGCTCGCGTCCATCGAGACTCAATCCCAAAACCCGGGCTGCCGCGCGTAACCACTTTTGCGCTTCGGTCACATTCCGGTGTTCATCCCCAGCCGTGAGAACTTCGCCGCCAAACTGGCAGAGGACCTCGACCGCGGCGGTGGTGTTGAGATCGTCGTCCAGTGCATTCTCAAACCGCTGGCGGGCATATTGTGGGTCGAGCGACACGGCGCTCCCCCCCTCAACGCCGAGCGCCTGGACCACTTGATTACACTCGCCCGCGCTTTCATCCAACTCGCGATAGGTAAATTCCCAGGGTGTCCGGTAATGATGCCGGGCAAGATAGAGCCGAATCGTATCGGGGGTGTATTTCTTTAACAGCTTGTCGACCATCACCAGATTGCCGAGCGATTTGCTCATCTTGGCACCCTCAAAACCGACCATCGCGGTGTGCATCCAAAAGCGCGAGAAATAGGGCTTGCCGCTAAAGCTGACAGACTGGGCGATTTCGCATTCGTGATGGGGAAAGAGCAAATCCGCGCCGCCGCCATGAATATCGATGGTCGGTCCAAACCACTCCAGATTCATGGTCGAGCACTCGATGTGCCACCCCGGACGACCAGGCCCCCACGGCGACTCCCACGAGGGCTCGCCGGGCGCGTGCGCCTGCCACAGGACAAAGTCCAGGGGATCGCGCTTTTTGGGATCATCCGGGAAATTACCACGCTCGTTGGCAATCGGCAGCATTTCTGCCAACGGGATCTTGCTCAACTTGCCAAAGTCGGGATCAGCGGCGACGTGAAAATAGACGCTTCCGCCGGATTCATAAGCCACCCCACTCTCGATAAGTTTGGAGACCACCTCGACGATCTCGGGAATGACATCGGTTGCCCGCGGATAATAATCCGGCGGACGGACATTGAGCGCGATCATGTCATGCATGAAATGCAGCGTCCATTCGTTTCCCAGGTCGAGCCAGGTCCGGCCGCGTTTCTTGCCCTCGCGGATAATATCGTCGTCGATGTCCGTCACGTTCTGGCAATAACGGACTGAGATGCCGCGCGATTCGAGATGGCGAATCAAAACATCAAAGGCGCAGTAGGTCGAGGCATGCCCAAGATGGGTCGTATCGTAGGGGGTAATACCGCAGACATAAACCGAGACATAATCCCCCTGTGGCTTGAACTCTTCTACCTGGTTGGTCAGGGAATTGTACAGTTTCATGGTTCCACCTTGGCGATTTGCATATCTGCCCCGGCTCTATCGTTTGGCCTTGGCAGTGGGCATGGACATGAGTTCCGACTCGCGTCCCAGATGACAATTCTTGAACTTTTTGCCGCTGCCGCATGGGCAGGGATCGTTACGCCCCACTTTGAGGCCGCCCTTGACCGGCTGGGCCTTGCGCGTCTGCTCATCGTGGGCCCGCGATTCGTGCATTGGACGCGGCGCTTGCGGCCGGTTGACCTGCAACTGGGCATGAAAAATCGCATGGGCAATGTCGTGCGTGATCATGTGGTTCAGGCCCTCGAACATACTAAAGGCTTCGCGCTTGAATGTCACGAGCGGGTCCTGCTGTCCAAAGGCGCGCAGACCAATGCCGGTCCGCAACTCGTCGAGCGTCGTCAGGTGACGCACCCACAGTTTGTCTACGACATTCAGCATCACCAGCCGTTCGAGCATGCGGCTGTTTTCCGGTCCCGCCGCCTTTTCTTTTTGCTCGTAGGCCTCATCCGCGATTTGAACGAGGTCTTCCTTGATCGCGTCCGGCCGCATCTGCTCCCAGCGCGCCGCTGCATCCGTGGGGAGCGGCAGAATCATTTTGACCGCGGTTGCCAACCCTGCAAAATCCCACTCTTGAACGTCCTGGCCCGCAAGGTGCACATCCACCAGCGCGTCCAGTTCGTCGTGAATCATGTTCAGGACCAGCGGCTTGAGGTTATTTAACCGTAAAATCTTGTTGCGCTGCCCGTAAATGACCTCGCGCTGTTTGTTGATGACGTCATCATATTCGAGCAGATGCTTGCGCAGGTCAAAGTTATAACCCTCCATTTTGATCTGCGACTGCTCGATGGCCCTGGCAACAAAGCTGTGCTGGATGACCATCTCTTCATCCTGCCACACCCGATCGAGCAGGCCCTTGTTGCCCATCCGGCGCATCAACTCATCTTCCAAAGAGACAAAAAAGCGCGACGAGCCAGGATCGCCCTGGCGGCCGGCGCGGCCGCGCAACTGATTGTCAATGCGCCGCGCCTCATGGCGCTCGGTGCCAATGACATGCAAGCCACCCTGCGCGATGACCGCCTGCTTGTCCTTTTCGGTAACGGCTAGAGCGCGTTGATAAGCCACGTCCCAAAGCGCCGGGTCAACCGGGACTGAGAGATCGACGCCCTGCTTTCGCAGTTCTTCGCGCGCCAGGCCTTCAGCATTACCGCCGAGGAGAATATCGACGCCGCGACCAGCCATGTTCGTCGCGACGGTGACAGCGCTCGGCTTGCCCGCTTGTGCGACGACCCAGGCTTCCTTTTCGTGGGCCTTGGCATTCAGCACCTCGTGCTTGACGCCTTTGCGGGCCAACGCCCGCGAGAGGTATTCCGACCTTTCCACAGATGTGGTGCCGACGAGAATCGGCCGGCCAGCCTGGCTTTGTTCTTTGATCTCGTCGACAACCGCTTTGAATTTCGCCTCTTCGGTCTTGTAGATGACATCCGGCTGATCCACACGCACCATCTCGCGGTTGGTCGGAATGACGACAACGTCGAGGTTATAAATCTTGTTAAACTCTTCCTCTTCGGTTTTCGCCGTTCCGGTCATGCCCGCCAGTTTGTGGTACATGCGAAAATAGTTCTGGAAGGTGATAGTCGCCAGAGTCAACGACTCGCGCTGGACCCGCACATTCTCTTTGGCCTCAATTGCCTGGTGCAGTCCCTCGGAATAACGACGGCCAAACATCAAACGCCCGGTAAACTCATCGACGATGACGACCTCGCCATCCTTGACGACATAATCCTTGTCTTTTTTAAAGAGAACGTGCGCTTTGAGGGCATTCTCAAAGTGCGGCGTCATATCGAGATACTCGGGGTCGTACAGCGATTTGCCAGTGGGGATGCCCAGCAGACGCTCGATCTTTTCGATGCCCTCTTCCGTCGGCGTTACGATGCGCAACTTTTCGTCGACGGTATAATCCTCTTCCGGGACCAGGCGCGGCGCCAGCGCGGCAAACCGCTGGTAATCCTTGGACGATTCTTCAGCCGGCCCCGAAATGATGAGCGGGGTTCGCGCCTCGTCGATCAGAATATTATCGACCTCGTCGACGATGGCATAGTGCAGTTCGCGCTGCACCATCTGGCTGACGTCGACAACCATGTTGTCTCGCAGGTAATCAAAACCGAACTCGTTGTTTGTCCCATACAAAATGTCGGCGGCGTACGCTTCGCGCCGGGGGACCGGCATAAAGTGATTCAAACGCTCGTCCGCGTGAGGGATCGGATCTGCAAAGTTGGGCTCATAAATCCCGGCGAACTCATGCGCAACCACACCCGTCCGCAGGCCAAGTTGGAGATAGACGTTTCCCATCCACCCTGCGCCGACGCGCGACAAATAGTCGTTCGGGGTCACAAGGTGCGCGCCGCGTCCGGCAATCGCATTCAGGTAGAGCGGCAGGGTGGCGACGAGAGTTTTGCCCTCGCCGGTCTTCATTTCGGCAATCTTACCCTCATGAAGAACAATGCCGGCAATCAACTGGACATCGAAATGACGCTGGCCGATTGAGCGGCGCGCCGCCTCGCGGACGGCGGCAAACGCATCCGGCAAAAGATCATTCAGCGTGTCCTGCTCGAGCTTGAGCAAGGCTTTTTCGCGCGCCTTGACATCCTGCTCCAGTTGACGACGATAGTCCTCCTCGGCCTCATTCGCCAGTTGCGCCTTTTTCTCCTCCAGCCCGCGCCGTTCCTCCGCAACCGCCTGTGTGAACTCGGAGCGAAACTCGGCCGTCTTGTTCTTTAATGCTTCATCGCTCAGTTTCTGATACTCGGGCTCTAGCTCGTTTATCTCGTCGACGATGGGCTGCAATCGCTTGAGCTCTTTATTGTTCGGATCTCCCGTAACCTTGTAAAACAAATTCTTGATCATTGCTAAAACAGCCAGGTAGAGAGGTGAACAAGTAGACAAAGGTCCTTGCGAATCTGTCTACCTATCTACTTGTTTATCTCTATGTATCCTTGATATACTCTCCCACGCTCCGCCCTTCATTCGTCCGGCGAATCACCTCGCCGAGCAGAGGCGCTACCGAGAGGACCCGGAAATTAGGCAGGCGCTTGGATTGCGGAATATCGATAGTATCGGTGCAAATAAATTCCTCAATCGGTGCGCGCGCCAACTTTTCGACGGCATTACCGGAGAGGGTTGCATGAGTGCACATAGTATGCACGGTGCGGGCTCCGCTCTTGATCAAGAGATCGACTGCCGAGGTTAATGTCCCACCGGTATCGACCAGTTCGTCAACCAGGAGCGCATTCTTGCCTGCGACTTCGCCGATGATCGTCAATGCTTCGGCGTGACTGTTCGGAATACGCCGCTTTTCGACAAAAGCCAGCGGCGCATCCAGACGCCGGGCAAAATTGCGCGCCTTTTTGGCAAAGCCCAGATCTGCCGAAACGACCACCCTGTTCTCTATTCGCTTGTCCTCTATATAGTTTACGAGGATAGGAAGCGCAGTCAATTCGTCGCCAGGGATGCTAAAAAATCCCTGAATCTGCCCGGCGTGCAGGTCAACAGTGATATAGCGTTCAGCGCCGGCCGTCACCAGCAGGTCGGCCAGGAGACGCGCCGTAATCGGCACACGCGGCTGATCCTTCTTGTCGCTTTGGCCATAGGCATAAAACGGTAGCACGACAGTAATACGCGCCGCCGATGCACGCTTGAGCGCATCTATAAAGATCAACATCTCCATGATGTTGCGGTTGACCGGCGCGCCCAGCCCTTGAATCAAAAAGACGTCGTGCCCACGCACACTCCGCTTGGGCTTGACAAAAATATTCTCATTCGGGAATTCGAAAATATCCGCCTCGGCAAGCGGCTGCCCTACCTCGCGACAGATACACTCGGCCAGAGGGCGATTGCCACGCCCACTGAAAATGATCGGTTCTCCGTACGAATACAGTTTTGCCACGCTCGCCTCGCGTTTTGGTAGCCGGATGGCGTCTGGTCCTCGTATCGGACGAGGACCAGACGCCAGACCCCACGCCTATTTCTCTTCGACGGTGACCGTTTTGATCACATCGCCTACGCGAATCTGCTGAACAACCGGCATCGAATCGGGCGTTGCCTGTCCAAAGACGGTGTATTCATTGTCAAGGCTCGGCTGCGCCTCTAATGTAATATAGAACTGACTGCCACTGCTCGGCGTTATACGGGCCGGACCACCTCGCCGCGCCATGGCCAGCGCCCCTTTGCTGTGTTTACCCCCGACCTCTGGAGGGACGTTATAACCAGGTCCCCCGGTTCCGTCTCCATCCGGATCGCCCCCCTGAATGACAAATCCAGGCACGACGCGGTGAAAGGTCAAGCCGTTATAAAAACCGTCGCGTGCAAGAAAGACAAAGTTATTGACATGCTGCGGCGCATCCTTTGGAAACAAATCCACGACAATCTGACCTTTCGACGTATCGATTGTCGCTCGGTAGGTCTTTTTTACATCGACCTGCATAGCAGGGGCCGCATTATAAGATTTAGGCATCGTACTCCTCTCTAGAATCGGCTATTTTTCCTCAATCGTGATGGTCTTGATGACATCCCCCATCCCGATGGCGCTGACGACAGCCATCGAGTCCGAGGTCGCCTGGCCGAACACCGTATATTGGTTATCCAAACCCGGCTGCGGAGCAAGCGTGATATAAAACTGGCTGCCGCTGCTCGGGGTCGTTGCCGGTGGGCCGGCCGTCCGCGCCATCGCCAGAGCGCCCAGCGTATGGTTCCGCTTGATCTCTGGCGGGATGGTATAGCCGGGGCCGCCCTGTCCCTGGCCCAATGGATCGCCGCCCTGAATTACAAAGCCAGGCACGACGCGGTGGAAGGTCAGGTTGTCGTAAAACCCTTGCCGCGCAAGAAAGACAAAGTTGTTGACATGCTGCGGTGCATCCGCGGCAAACAGGTCGGCGACGATATTGCCCTTGGTGGTTACAATCGTCGCTCGATAACTCTTGTTTGGGTCAATCTGCATCGCCGGGAGAGCCTGGTACATGTTATTCCGCTGCGCGGGTGGAACCTTGGCGGCGTCCCCCTGGCTGGCGGGACTCTGCCCCGTACTGACCGGGGTGGCGCCGGCGCTTGGACTCGGCTTGGCAGAGAACAGCCCAAATCCGCTGGTTGCAAAGAATGCAATCACCACCACCAACACCACGACGACGGCAAGTCCGCCTAACAACATCTGCTGCTCGCGCTGGCGGCGCGCCTTGCGCTCCGCCGCGCGTGATTTTGGCCCTTCGGCCCATTTGTCTTTTTGCATAGCTGTTTGTGCCTTGACAATCAGGTCATCTACATCCTTGTAATGGCTGGCATACTTGAGCCGCGCCTGACGCAAATCGGCCAGGGCGCCTTCGTACTGGCCCTGTTCCAACTTGGCCTTACCCTGTTTGTAAAGGTTTTCAGTCTCGCGCATCCGCAACGCCCATTGCAGTTTGGCCTCGACTCCTTGCAAATAACGGTCGAATTCGAGCGCCTTGCGATAGAGCGCAACGGTGCGGTCCCAATCCTCCGTGCTGGCGGCCACATCAGCCTCCGCCAGCCATTGTTTTACCTGATCCTGTTCCGCTGACGATGATTCGCTCGGATTTTCAGTCGTACTCATCCGGCCTCCCGGGGGGTGGAATCTACAGAGTGCAGCCTCTGGCCACCCGCCGCCACCCTGGCATCTAACACGAATTCTTGTTCGGCGCTGGAATGTTGCTCAGCATGGCGTAAATGGCAGGTATCGTTCAACGCAACCACTCGAGGGGCCCGCCCACCGAACTCGACAACATTCAGACATGCATTATCAAATCGAAACGGGAAATTACGTTCCAGGTCTAGCTGTAACACGATTGCCATAAACATTCCCAGCGCTCCGCCATGCGTCACCAGCCCAATGCGCCCCTCTGCATGGCGCTGCTGGATGTCATGGATCAGGTCGCGGACGCGTTCGTGAAAAACAGTGCGCGGCTCTTCCTCTGGAAAAGCCATCCTTTCGGAATGCCATTGTTCAAATAGCTCCGGATAGCGCTCCTTGACTTGCGCAAAGGTCAACCCTTCGATAATCCCCAGGCCCCGTTCCTTGAGACGCGGCTCGATCACCGGCGCAACGCCAATCGCCTTGCCAATCGTTTCGGCCGTCTGCCACGCCCGCTGAAGCGGGCTGGCATAGATGGCGCTTATCCCCATCTCCTCCTGCATTCGGCCCGCAATCCGATTCGCCTGTTCCACCCCTCGCGCATTGAGCGGCGTATCCGTCCATCCCTGCATCCGCCCCTGCGCATTCCAATCCGTCTCGCCATGTCGAATGATATAAACTCGCAGCATTTTAGAGATTATACATCAATCAGTATCTTGTCTGCCGCAGAATAGACATCCGTCTTACGGCTGACGATTTCTTCCACCAGGGCAGGCAGACGCGAAGGGGAAGCTTGAGCCAGAGTGCGGGAGAGCAATTCCTGCTGCAAAAAATGGACGAGCTCATCCTCAATGCGCGCTCGCTCTTTTTGGCGACGCAGGTCGTTCCGGTCGAGAAAAGCTTCATGCTGCTCGATGGCGTCCGCGGCTGCCGTAATCCCTTCCCCTCGCACAGCAACCGTCTTTAACACAGGCGGCCGCCAGCCATTGGTTTCCTTGTTAAAACTGAGATTCATCTCGAGCGCCGCCGCAGTCGATTGGGCGCCATCCCGATCTGCCTTGTTAACGACCAGCACGTCCGCAATTTCCAGAATGCCGGCCTTGATGGCCTGGATCTCGTCGCCCAGTCCCGGCGCCTCCAACACGACAACCGTATGCGCGTTCTTGGCAATATCCACTTCGCTCTGCCCTGCGCCTACCGTCTCGATAACGATGGTATCAAACCCGGCTACATCCAGAACAACAACCGCATCGGCGACTGCGGCGGCAAGACCACCCAACTGCCCACGGGTCGCCATGCTTCGAATAAAAATACCCGTGCCGGCGAGGTCCTGCATCCGCAGGCGGTCGCCAAGAATGGCCCCCCCGGTAAAGGGACTGGAAGGATCGACAGCGATGACGGCCACCTTACGCTCGCGCCGTTTGAATTCCTTGGCGAGCTCGTTAACTAGCGTCGATTTACCGGTGCCGGGCGGTCCTGTCACGCCAATGATCTGTGCACGGCCGGAATGCGAAAAAATCGCGCGGATGAGTTCCCGCGCGTCTGTCCCGCCGCGTTCGACACGAGAGATGGCACGTGCAACTGCGGTCGGATTGCTCTTGAGGACCTGTTCAATTAATGCTGCATCTGCCATGCGTTTGTATTCAATGTTCGTCGGTCTATCCGCTAACCTTTTCACGCCGTTTGGTCATTTCGTCCTGTACAAACTTGACCAGGTCCGGCGTCGACGTGCCAGGGCCAAACACCCCCGCAAACCCCATGTCGTGCAATCGGGGGATATCCTCATCGGGAATAATTCCCCCGCAGACCAGCAGCGTATCGTCCTTGCCCTTTTCGTGCAAGAGTTGAACAATCCGCGGAAAGAGATCGAGATGTGCACCAGATAAGATCGAAAGCCCGACGACATCCACGTCTTCTTGTACCGCCGCTTCGGCAATCATTTCGGGAGTCTGGCGTATCCCGGTATAAATTACTTCCATGCCCGCATCGCGCAGGGCGCGCGCCACAACTTTGGCCCCGCGATCATGCCCATCCAGGCCGGGCTTGGCGACGAGCACGCGAATCGGTTGACCCGCCATCTTGGCCTCCGCCCTCAAATATAGTCTAGCGCGATTATACCATAGAACTCTGTACAGACGATAAAGAAAGAGACCAGGTCGCTTGCTTTTGGAAGAAACCTGGTCTGTATGAACTTACGATCTGAGGAAATAGGTCTTGCACGCTTGCTCAAGCAGTTGGGGCGAGAGTACAGGGGGAATCCCCTCATACCGCGCGATATCAAGCAATTCCTCGACAATATCGCGTGGGTGAACCGCGCGCGGCCTGCGCTTGGGCTTGAGATAATATTCGGTGATCAAATGGCGCAGCGCCTCGTCCGTATATTCGACCCCCCGGTTCTTGCACACCCGGATGAAAATCTCACGATACTCTTCCCAACTCGGGTCGGTGATTTCAATCTTGTAGCGAATGCGCCGGAGAAAGGCTTCGTCCACCAATTCGCTTGGATCCAGATTGGTGGAAAAGAGAATGAGCGCGTCAAAGGGAACCTCAATTTTGCGCCCGGTCACCAGGGTCAAAAAGTCGACACGCTTTTCGAGCGGCATGATCCAGCGATTCAAGAGATCGCGGGGCCGGACTTGCTGGCGACCGAAATCGTCAATCAAGAACACCCCACCGTTCGCCTTCATCTGGTACGGCGCTTCGTAAAACTTGTTGGTCTCGTCATAGGTCACATCAAGCGAATCGAGTACCAGCTCGCCCCCGGTCGCAATCATCGGGCGCTGAATCAGGACCCAGCGCTTGTCATAGCGCTCGCCGCGCTTGGGCGCGCTGTCACCACCTTCACCCTCGCGGATCTGACGGTGGTTGAGCGAGTCATAGAGCTTGATGATGTGCCCTTCGGTGAAAATCGCATAGGGCACAAAAATACAGCCGGGAAGCATGCTGCCAATCGCTTCAGCCATTGCCGTCTTGCCATTCCCAGGGTGGCCAAATAAAAAGATGGACTTGCCGGAATTGACTGCCGGTCCGATCTGGGAGAGGAGACGCTCGCTAACGACCAGGTGCTTGAGCGCAGCGCGCATCCGTTCCTGTGAAACCGATTGGCCGCTCATCGACTGGAGCATAATGGCGTTGTTATATGCATCCAGCTTTACCGGCGCCGGTCCTGCATAGGCATTGTCGTTCATCAACTCGCGCGCCCGGGCGCGCCCTGCCTCGGCAATCGCATACTGATAGGAGGATTCCCCTACCCCGCTGGCCCCCGAGCCTTTAACCTCGGTTAACCGTTCACGCCGCAGATGGTCAAGCAGACGATCCACGACATTGGCAAACGGTAGTTTCAGCGCCTCGGCAATCTCAAACCCCGTCATGTTCCCGCGCGCGTACATGACCTTGAGCGCCAGGTCGGCAAGATAGAGCAGCGTCAGACCGGTCTCATCAATGGAGCGTGGTTCGGGCGGTAAAAAGCGCTGCGCCACGCGCATATTAGCCATAGTATCCATACAGCCCTTATTATACGAGAAAATGAACTTTATGCACGTTGAATGACGGTTACAATGCGAGCCGAGGGGAATCTTGTGTAATCAAATGCGCAGGCAAGCGCGGGGTAATGCCTCATTCACTTCCGTCTAACCTGACCCGCGGATTTCAAGGGCAGTTTTGGATGCTAGGCCGCTGCATCGTCGGCGTGCTGCCAATCGACAGGGGATTCGCTTTGGGTCAGAAGCAGCGGGCGGGTTTTGTTGCGGATCGTTTCGGCGCTGATGACACATTTGCGAACGTCGTGACGCGAGGGAATTTCGTACATGACGTCGAGCAAAATCTCTTCGATGATCGTTCGCAGCCCGCGCGCACCGGTCTTGAAACGGAGCGCTTCTTCAGCCGCGGCCTGTAACGCATCGTCGGTGAATGCGAGTTCGACCTTGTCGAGCGCAAAGAGTCTCTGATACTGTTTGATGATTGCGTTCTTGGGCTCGGTCAGAATCTTGACGAGCATCTTTTGATCGAGAGGATCGACTGAAACCACCACGGGGATACGGCCGACAAACTCGGGGATCAGGCCAAAGTGGAGCAGGTCATCTGAGGTAACCAGGCGCATCAACTCGCTGGCGGTCAGCTCGCGGCGCGCCCGTTGCGAATGGCCCATAAAACCGACCATCGGGCGATCGGCGACACGTTCCGAGATAATCTGGTCCAGACCATCAAACGCGCCGCCACAGACAAACAGAATATTGGCCGTATTGAGCTGGAGGAATTCCTGGTGCGGATGCTTGCGGCCACCTTGGGGCGGGACGTTGGCGACCGTTCCCTCGATGATTTTCAAGAGAGCTTGCTGGACTCCCTCGCCTGAAACATCGCGCGTGATCGACGGGTTATCGCCGCTCTTGCGCGCGATCTTGTCGATTTCGTCGATATAGACAATGCCGCGTTCTGCGCGCGAGACATCATGGTCCGCCGCCTGGATAAGCGAGAGCAGAATATTTTCTACATCCTCGCCAACATATCCGGCTTCGGTCAGACTCGTCGCATCTGCAATGCTAAACGGCACGTCGAGAATCTTGGCCAACGTCTGGGCAAGGAGCGTCTTGCCGCAACCGGTAGGCCCGATCAGCAAGATGTTGGACTTGCCCAGCTCGACCTCATCTCCCGACGCGCCGCTCATGACACGCTTATAGTGATTATAGACCGCGACCGCGAGGACTTTTTTGGCGCGGTCCTGTCCAACAACATACTGGTTCAATCGCCGATAGATTTCGCGCGGCGGCAGAGTCCGAATCGAGAGCGGCTCGCCTTTGGGCACGCTCAGGTCTTCTTCGAGAATTTCGCGACACAGCTCGACGCATTCATCGCAGATAAAAACCGAATCGGGGCCGGCGATGAGCCGATTGACCTGATCCTGGCTGCGATTGCAAAATGAGCAAAATTCTTCGCCGCGCTTGCGATTGATCATCGCTTGCCATTTCCACCGGCGGGCGCTGCTTCAGACTTGATCGGAATGCCGACGACTTCATCGACGATCCCGTACTCGACCGCCTGCTGGGGTTCCATGTAATAGTTACGGTCAGTGTCACGGAGAATCCGCTCGATGGGCTGGCCGGTATGCCGGGCCAGCATCTCGTTCAGACGCTCCTTGTCACGGCTGATCCGCGCGGCTTCGATGATGATGTCCGACGCCTGCCCTTGCGCGCCGCCCAGGGGCTGGTGCATGTGAACCAACGAATTCGGCAGGCAGTAGCGGCGGCCCTTGGTACCTGCGGCAAGCAGGACTGTCGCCATGCTGGCAGCAAGGCCGACACAATAAGTAGAAACCGGGCAGCGAACGAGCTGCATGGTGTCATAAATCGCAAGCCCGGAATAGACCTGGCCGCCAGGCGAATTGATATAGAGACGGATTTCCTTGTCCGGGTCCTCGCGTTCTAGCAACAGCAACTGGGCAACAACCAGGTTGGCGATATGGTCGTCGATCGGAGTGCCGAGGAAAATAATGCGCTCCTTGAGCAGCGCCGAAAAGACATCGTAGGCCCGCTCGGTACGGCCCGTCGTCTCAATAACCATCGGAATTACATCACGGGGATAAATCGTGGACATGTGTTCCTCCAAAGCAAAGGTAAACAGGTGGATAAACAAACAAGCAGACAACCAACGTCTTGCTTGGGCTTGCCTACTTGTTTCCTTGTATACTTGTTTGCCTGCTTGCCTGTATCTCTACCGTTCCAATCCTTTCGGCCAGTCCGCGTCGCGCACCTGATGGGGATCGGTGATCAACCCGGAGGGAATAGGATTGCCCTCGCCTCTCACCATGTCGGGCGTCAGAATCTTGCCGCTGATTGGCTCGCCCTTGGCGATGGCGACCAACTTTTCGATGGCCTTAGCCAGCCGCAGGTTGTATTCAATGGTCTGCCGCGCATCACGCGCGGTATAGGATCGGCGCGCCACGTTCGCGTTGCCGCCGGCCTGCACCGTGGCTGCGACACGCCGCTCGATGTCGGCATCAACCTCCGCGCGAGTCACTTCGGGTTTTTCGACTACCACCAGTTCGTTCAGCGCCAGCATCCGTTTGAGCTGTTTTTCGGCGTTCGGGCGAATGTCCTCGCGCGTCTGCTCTTCACTCTTGCCAGAAAGCTCAAGATATTTGGGCCAGGTCAGGCCGAGCCGCTGCACATCCGCTTGCATATGTTCGAGTTGGTGACTGATTTCCTGATCGACCATAGTCTTGGGATACTTGATCTCGGATTTCTCAACCAGGGTGTCAATCACCTCATCCGTAAAGCGGTCCTCTTCTTCCCGCTCCTTTTGGCGAGTCAAAACCTGACGGATATTGCCCTTGAATTGATCCAGCGTCTCGAACTGGCTGATCGACTTGACAAAGTCTTCATTCAGTTCTGGGAGCTGAGTCTCTTTGATGTCGTTGACAGTAACCGTGTACTGGGCCGTCTTGCCACGCAGGTTCTCGTCCTCGTAATCCGCGGAATAGGTATAGGTGATCTCTTTGGTTTCGCCAGCCGCCATGCCCAACAGTTGATCTTCAAAGGGAAGGCCCGGCTGCTCCTTATCACCTATCTTGACACGCAGATTAGGTTCATCCGCCTGCTCGTGATCCGGTACGCCCCCCTTGACCGCGAGCGTGACCGAGTCACCCATTTGAACCGCCCGCGCGACCGGAACCATGGTCGATTGGTTCAATTGAAAACGCTCGAGCACCCGATTTACATCCTCATCGGTCACCTCAACCGGTTGAAGACTCGCGTGGATCGCATGGTAATCTCCCAGCTTGATCTCTGGCTGAAGCGGGACGGTGTATTTAAAAACCGGAGGATCTTTTTGCGCCACTTCAAGCCGGCCCTGGGCGGCGGGCTCGATGTTGGCCTCTTTTAATACGTCGGGATAGAGCGATTTGCTGAGCTCTTCAATCGCCTCCTCGACCATAATATCTTTGCCCACGGCGCGCTCAACCAGGTTGTAGGGCGCCTTACCGGGACGAAAACCGGCGATGGGACGAATCCGCGATATGTGCTGCGCTGCGCGCTGCATGGCGCGCTGCATCTGCTCCTCGTCCACCTCTACGGTGACGATGGCTTGATGCTCAGAAGTCAGTTCAGTGGATACTTTCATCTCGGCTCGATTCAGTAAATTTTGTAATGCTTTTAACAGCCAACAGCTTGACGCTATCCGCTGTTCTTGTGCCGGAGGCGGGATTTGAACCCGCACGTCCTTGCGGACACAGGCTCCTAAGGCCTGCGCGTCTGCCAATTCCGCCACCCCGGCCTGTCCAAATCATTATAGCGATAAATTGGCTTTTGGCAAAGCGAGTTTGCGCAAGGCCTCACGACGGACAAAATGAATTTGCGCATAAAGTTTTCTGTGGTATAATCGTGAACACTTTCGGGCGGTTAGCTCAGTTGGCTAGAGCGCAGCTTTGACATAGCTGAGGTCATAGGTTCAAGCCCTATACCGCCCACCTGCTGATTGTGGATTTACACTCCTCAATCTGAAATCTATAATTGCCAGGGCCGGACGAGTACACGCCAGCGCGTCACAGGGAGAGCGAATCATCGACTGCAAATTCGCTCGGCAAGCGAGGTGTGGAAAACCCCCGGCAAGGCTGACGAAGAAATGGACTGCGCGTCCAGAGTAAAACGTCACGGGGTAGCCCGTTATCACAAGCTATGAGTGGTCCGCTGCGCGATTGCACCGGATCATGTGGGTGGAACCACGGGCAAGCCGCTCGTCCCATAGAGGATGAGCGGCTTTTTTATTTCCAGGAGTGAATCACATGCGCCTAGTCATGAAATTCGGTGGGACGTCGGTGGGCAACGCCGAGCGCGTCGCGCAAATGGCCGAAATCGTACGCACACAGGCCGCGGCCGGCGATCAAGTGGTGGTCGTGCTGAGCGCGATGAGTGGCGTAACCAATGCGCTGCTCCAGAGCGCCAACATGGCGGCAAACGGCAGCGTCGAATGGCTTCAAGATACGCGCGACAAGCTGCAAGAGCGCCATGCCCAGGTCATTAACGCGCTGGTCAAGTCGGAAGAGACGCGCCAGGCGCTCATCGCATCGACAACGCGTGCGCTGGACGGATTTGAGAACCTCTGCCGCAGTATCCATGTGCTGGGTGAACTGACCGCGCGTGCCAGCGATGCGGTTGGGTCGCTGGGCGAGCGGCTTATGGTGCCCATTGCAGCGCAGGTGCTATGCGATATGGGCGTCAACAGCCGAGCCGTCGATGCAACGCAATTGATCGCAACCGACGATTGTTTTGGCTCAGCCGATCCAACCATGGACTTGACCGGGGAACAGACACGGGCACGACTCGAACCGCTACTGGAGGCAGGGCTTGTGCCGGTGACGACGGGCTTTATCGGCGCCACACGCGATGGTATCGTCACGACGCTCGGACGCGGCGGGAGCGACTATACGGCGACGATCCTCGGCCGGGCGTTGGATGCCGAACAGGTCTGGATCTGGACCGACGTCAATGGGGTAATGACCACAGATCCCCGCATCGTGCCCGAAGCGCATACGCTGGACGAAATCTCGTATGGCGAAGCCGCCGAGTTAGCCTATTTTGGAGCCAAAGTCATCCACCCCAAAACGATCCTGCCGGTCGCCGAAAAGAACATTCCAATTCGCATTCTGAACTCGTTCAACCCGACCCATCCGGGGACGCTGATCGTACGCGATCCCAAGCCAACGAATTCGCCGGTCAAGGCCATTACGGCGATCCGGAACCTGAGTCTCGTCACCATCGAGGGACGCGGGATGATCGGGGTGCCGGGTATGGCCGCACGCGTTTTTGACACCGTCGCCCGCGAGCGGGCTAATGTGCTGATGATCTCACAGTCATCTTCCGAGCAGAATATCTGTTTTCTCGTCGAGTCGGCAGCAGCCGAGCGAACAATTGCCGCGTTGCAGCGAGAATTCGAGCTGGAGCGCATCCGACAGAACATTGAAAAGATCTGGGCGCAGGACCATACGGTCATCGTCGCCATCGTCGGGGCCGGCATGCAGGCCGTTCCGGGCATTGCCGCCCGCGTCTTTGTCGCCACCGCCACCGAAGGAATCAATATTCTCGCGATTGCCCAGGGATCATCCAAATACAACCTCTCGCTCGTCGTCGACGAGAAGGATGCCGACAATGCCGTCCGCGCGATTCATGCCATCTTCAAGATGGAGCTCAAATAAAGGAGTCGAGCGATGCGTAAAATTCCGGTGAGTATATTAGGCGCAACAGGACTGGTGGGACAACGGCTGGTGGTGTTGCTCACCGACCATCCCTGGTTCGAGATCGCTGCGCTGGCCGCCAGTGATAATTCCGTCGGCAAAAAGTACGGCGAAGCGGTGCGCTGGCAGTTGGCGGCTGAGGTTCCCCTGGCCCTGCGCGGGCTGACGGTCCAGCCCTGCGACCCGGCGGCAGCGTACGCGCCGATGGTCTTTTCCGCCCTGCCCACCGATGTCGCCGGACCGATCGAAGTCGAGTTTGCGCAAGCCGGCGCGATGGTGTCGAGCAATGCGTCGCCCCATCGGATGGACGCGGATGTGCCGCTTGTGATTCCCGAAGTGAACGCGGACCATCTCGCAATGATGGCACGACAGCAGGCACAGCGCGGGTGGAAAGGGTTTATCATTTGTAATGGAAACTGCTCGACCATCCACCTGGTGCTGGCGCTCAAGCCCTTGCACGAACGGTTTGGTCTCAAGCGCATCGCGGTAACGACCATGCAGGCGCTCTCGGGCGCCGGATATCCGGGCGTGGCCTCGCTCGATATTCTCGACAATGTGATCCCGTTTATCGGCGGCGAGGAGGACAAGCTAGAGACCGAGCCGCTCAAGATGCTGGGACAGTTGGCCGATGGGCGCATCCAAATGGCAGATATTAAAATCAGCGCCCAGTGCAATCGCGTAGCAACGCGCGATGGGCACATGGAAACCGTATCGGTCGAATTCGTGAACCGGCCAAGCGCACCAGAAATCATCGCGGCGTTCGAAGAATTCCGCGGCGCGCCGCAAGAGCTGAACCTGCCGCTGGCCCCGGCCCGCCCGGTGATCTATCGGCCGGAACGGGACCGGCCGCAGGTCAAGCTGGACCGGGATGTCGAAAAGGGCATGGCGACGGTGGTTGGCCGGCTGCGCGAGTGCAACGTGCTCGATTACAAGTTTGTCCTGCTCGGGCACAATACCCTGCGCGGCGCGGCCGGCGCGACCTTATTGAACGCTGAACTGATGATGGCGCGCGGTATGCTGGGGCCGCGGGCGGATACGGCGGAATTGGTACGCACGAGCGCGTAATAGGAATTGAATAGTTGAAGCGCTTTTGTGGTAGAATCGAAATCATCAAACGAGGTTATTTACTAGCAAGGAGAACTCGTGGCAACGATCGATTTATATCATTATGCGCGAAATGAGACGCTCGACTCGATTTCGGATGAGGGGCTGAAACCCGGCTCGCGTTATTTCATGATGGACGCCCCTTCCCGCAATGACGCCGTCTACCTGTGGCTGGCGCCCGATTACGACGTGATGGGCTATAACGAGAATCCGCAGTACGTCTGCCTGCGCGTCAAGGTGGAGCGGAATCGCTGCCGGGTCGCGCCAATGGAGCTGATTTCGGCGGCCTATGTGAACCATATCGGCCAGCGGCAGCCCCGAAACCCGGATGTGACCGCGCGGCTCGTCGCAGCGTATGAAAAGCTTCAGCTTCCGCTCGACGAATACGAGAACGGCAAGTTCCGCGCGCCCGAGGTCCTCGTGCAGGGCGAGATTTCACCGGACGATATCGCCGTCGTGAAAACGGCGGAGGCTACCGGACGTGGTGAGGGCAATCGCCGCGCGTATGCCTCGCGCTGGAGCGAGCACCTGATCCGCATCCTGAGCATACAGCGCACGCAGATGACCCTGCAGGAACTGACCGCGGCGGCCCTGCATCGCGGCGTAGCAGTGCGGGTGGCCCGCCATGACGATGCGACCGCCTATCTCGAAACCTACATGCTCATCGAGAGCGGCGATTTCTTTACGATTGAAAAGGAAGATTAACCGGTTATTGGTCACCGGTTGCATGCGACAGGCCACGGCTCGTAGCATCGGCCTGATCGATATTTTGTAATTCTAGATGGAGATGGAATATGGCAAATGAAGAGAGATTGCACGCGCTGCGCCACTCGGCTTCCCACATTATGGCGCAAGCGGTGCTCAAGGTATTTCCCGATGCCAAGCTCGGCATCGGCCCGGCAATTGAGGACGGGTTTTACTATGACTTTGAGCTCCCCCGCGCGTTGACTCCTGAGGATTTGCCGGTCATCGAGGGGCACATGCGCGAAATTGTCGCCTCCCAGGCCCCCTTTGTCCATAGCGAGATGTCGGCGGCCCAGGCGCGCGATCAGTTCAAGGCCCAGCCGTTCAAGCTGGAGCTGGTCGAGGCAATTGCGCGTGGCGAGCTCGGCACGCACGGCGAGAGCGAGGCGAAGCCGAGCGATACCGTCTCTATCTATACCGATAACAACTTTACCGACCTGTGCGCAGGCCCGCACGTCTCGAATACAGGCGAGCTGCCGACCGATGCATTCAAGCTGATGCACGTTGCGGGCGCCTACTGGCGCGGAGACGAAAAGCGCCCCCAGCTCCAGCGCATCTATGGCACGGCCTGGTTCTCGAAAGCAGACCTCGATCAGCATCTCTGGCGATTAGAGGAAGCGCGCAAGCGCGACCACCGCAAGCTGGGCAAAGAGCTCCAGCTCTTTATTCTGCCCGAAGAGGTCGGCCAGGGCCTGCCCATCTGGTTGCCCAAGGGCGCACAGATTCGCAAATTGATCGAAGACTATATCTATGACAATCAGGTCAAGCGGGGCTACCAGCACGTCTATTCGCCGCATATCGGCAAAAAGCAGTTGTGGGTCACGAGCGGCCACTGGGACCTCTACAGCGACAAGATGTATGCCCCGATGGACATTGACGGGACCGATTATCTGCTCAAGTCCATGAACTGCCCGATGCACATGATGGTGTACCGCTCGCAGCTTCGCTCATACAAGGACCTGCCGCTCCGCATTGCCGAGATTGCGACGGTCTATCGCCGCGAGCAGTCGGGCGAGTTGAGTGGCTTGCTGCGCGTCCGCATGATCACGCAGGACGACGCGCACATGTTCGTCCGGCCGGACCAGATCAACCAGGAATTCCTCTACGTTCTCGATCAGACGTTCGAGCAGTTCAGCACGCTGGGGTTCAAAGACTATGAGGTGACGCTCTCCGTCCGTGATCCGAACAACAAGAACAAGTACCTCGGCACGGACGAGCAATGGGAGAGCGCCGAGAACGCCATCGCCGAAGCGCTCCAGTCGCGCGGTATTCCGTTCGAGGTGGCTGAAGGCGAAGCCGCGTTCTACGGCCCCAAGGCCGACTTTATGATCAAGGACGCGCTGGGCCGCAAATGGCAGTGCACGACGATTCAGGTCGATTTCCAACTGCCGCAGCGGTTCAATCTGGAATACATCGACCAGGACGGCGTAGCCAAGCGACCGGTGGTCATTCACCGCGCGCCGCTCGGCTCAATGGAGCGCTTTTTCGCCATCCTCGTCGAGCACTATGCCGGCGCCTTCCCGGTCTGGCTCGCACCGGTCCAGGCAGAGGTCATCCCGATTGCTGACCGGCATTCGGCGTATGCACATCAGGTCGCAGACAAGCTCAAAGCGCTGGGCTTGCGCGTCGAGGTAGACGAGCGCTCCGAGCGCATGAACGCCAAGATCCGGGATGCCCAACTCATGAAGATTCCGTACATGCTGGTCGTCGGCGACAAGGAAGCGCAGGCGGAAGCGGTCGCCGTCCGTCTCCGCACAGGCGAAGACCTCAAGGCCATGCCGCTGGACCAGTTCATCACCATGGCGAAGGGACTGGTCGAAAGCAAAAGCCTGGAGCTGAAATAGTAACAAGGGAGACACGATGAGGGAGATTGTAACACTCGAACTCCCCGAAGCCTTGGCAGTTCGAGCCAGAGAGACGGCGGTGCGAACGCACCGCCGCCTCGAAGAGGTTCTAGTCGAATGGCTAGACCAAGCAACCGCAGAGCCGCCAATCGAATCTCTTCCCAATGACCAGGTACTTGCACTTTGCGAACTTGAAATGGATCAGCCGCTTCAAAGCGAGTTGAATGAACTGCTTGCGCGTAATCGCGAGCAAGAGCTACATGAGGACGAATATCCTCGGCTGGAGGAGCTGATGCTCATTTATCGCCGTGGGCTTGTCCGCAAAGCCGCCGCCTTCCAAGTAGCCGTGGCACGCGGTTTGCGGCCTCCACTCTCATGACAAATGCCTCGCCCATATATTCCCGCTGAAATCGAAGCGCGAGTCAGAAAAGCGGCGCAGAATCGTTGTGGGTACTGTCATAGCCCTCAGCAGCTCGTGATGGCGCGTCTGGAGATTGAGCATATCATCCCGCTTGCACGTGCAGGCACTAATGACGAATCGAATCTCTGGCTGGCCTGTCCACTCTGCAACCGGTACAAAGGTGACAAGACAACCGCTGTAGATTCCGAAACAGGCAAGACCGTTCCGCTGTTTAACCCGCGAAAACAGGTTTGGGCTGAACATTTCCGATGGATTGACAATGGCTTGCGCATAGAAGGATTGACCCCAACGGGAAGGGTAACCGTTCTGGCGCTACACCTCAGTGACGATCCCGATGCTTTGCAGGTTCGCAGCTATTGGATTTTGGCTGGATGGCATCCACCTACAGAGTAACCCACTGTGAAAAGCCACATCATCATCGCGCTGCTCTTGCTTCTCGCCACCCTCACAGCCTGCACTGCTCCCCCCATAGCCGTCCCAACTGCTATATCAGTATGCTAATTCGGAGGATGGAAGTGGTATCAAAGAAATCGTGAAATCGGGCGCCGAGTGCAAGTATATCTGGCGCGATAATGACTTGCAAACAACAGACTGCCAACTGGTACGCGAAATCTACAAATACAATGGCCGGGAATACGTCAGGTAACCATCTTTCCTTTCCTCAAATTCATTTGACGATTCAGCGCATTTATGTTATATTTTCAAATCGTTAGCAAAGGTCTAACGATATTCTTTCCCAGAGGGGTGTGACCGATCAGCCAGCACAGGACTCGATTAAACGAACAGATTCGCTCCAAAGAGATTCGCGTCATTGACGATACGACCGGGAAACAACTCGGGATCATGTCGCCGCGCGACGCGATCCAGCTTGCGCGCGACAAAAACCTCGACCTGGTCGAGGTAGCGCCGAACGCCAACCCGCCCGTCTGCCGCATCATGGACTATGGCAAGTTCCAGTACGAGCGGACGAAAAAGGAACGCGAGGCCAAAAAGGGACAAAAGAACATTGAAATCAAAGAAATGCGCATTCGTCCCAAGACGGCCAAGTATCACATCGGGTTCAAGCTGAACCGGGTGCGCGATTTCCTTTCCAAGGGGAACAAGGTCAAGATTCGCATTCTGTTTCGCGCCCGTGAGATTACCCACGCGATTCTTGCGCGCGAGACGTTTGAAGAGATTGCCGAAGACCTGGCGGACGTCGCAACAGTCGAGCAGGCGCCGCTGATGGACGGCAAGAGCCTTGTGATGATGCTCGCCCCCGGCCCGCAAAAGGGCGGACCCAGCGCGGCGCGCGCCGCGGTTCGTTCAGCCCGGATTCGCATTCCGGCGCCGGGTGAGGCCGCACCCGCCTCTGCCGCCGCCACTGCGGCCGCAACTGCCGCGGCAGCAGCCGCACCGAACGATGAGAGCGAAGCCGAAGACATTGAAGAAGTGGTCGAGATCGACGAGACAACCACACCCAGCTAAGGAATTTTCTCAATGCCTAAATTGAAAACACACAAATCCACTGCCAAGCGCTTTAAAGTGACCGGCAGTGGCAAACTCGTGCGGTCGGTCATGCCCAAGGGGCACCTGCGCCGCCGCAAGAGCAAGCGGACCAAACATTCGCTGGACCGCACAACCCCAGTCGTCCTGCATGAGCAGGCGAAAAAGATTCATCAGCTCGCCCCCACTCTGAAATAGAGACCGATTCCTCGAGAATCGTCGGGGCAGGCCATTGTGCCTGCCCTTTTCATGCGGGTCAGGGTCCACACCTCCCCCATGAACCGGGCGAGATCATAAGGAGACACCCATGCCTCGCGTAAAACGTGGAGTAACGGCACGAGCCCGTCACAAAAAAGTACTCAGGCAGACCCAGGGCCAGATTGGCTCGCGGCATCTGCTTTACCGCCGGGCGCACGAAGCGCTCACCCATTCCCTGTTTTATCATGACCGCGATCGCCATGACCGGCGCGGCGAGTTCCGCCGCCTCTGGATCGCGCGCATCAACGCCGCCGCCCGCCTGCACGAGACCACCTATAGCCAGTTAATGAACGGGCTGAAAAAGGCCGGCATCGATATCGACCGCAAGATCCTGGCCGAGCTCGCGGTGCACGATGACGGCGCGTTCAAGGCGCTGGTCGAAGCGGCCAAGGCCGCGGTCGCAGCCTAAACTTGATTACCAGCACCGCGAACGATAAGGTCAAGCACGCGCGCAGCCTGGAACACAAAAAGCAGCGTTCCGCTCACCGCCAGTTTCTGGTAGAGGGCGTGCGTGTTATCGAAGAAGCCACAAGAGCGGGGAATATTCCCGCTCTTGTTTTTTTCGATCCCGAAATGGTTGAGGCCGACGAGCGAGCGAGCAAGCTGCTGGGCCAGTTGCAAACGGTCGCACGCCAGGTCGAAGCGGTTAGCTCTGCCGTTTTTCAAACGCTTACCCAGACCGAAACCCCGCAGGGCCTCGTCGCCGTCTATTCCTATCCCGACCTGCCCATCCCCCGCGCCCCGGCGCTGGCCCTCGTCCTCGACGCTCTCCGGGACCCCGGCAACTTGGGCGCTATATTACGCACCGCGTGGGCGGCCGGCGTAGACCTTGTCCTGCTCGCGCCTGGCACGGCGGACCCGTTCAACCCCAAAGTCGTACGCGCGGCGATGGGCGCCCACTTTTTCCTCCCGCTCGTCGCGCAATCCTGGCCTGTAATCGCCCAGCACCTCCACGGAATCCCCCGCATCTACCTGGCGGACGCCCGCGGCGAAACTCGCTATTCCGAGGCAGACTGGACCGCGCCGCGGGCGCTGATTGTCGGCGGCGAAGCGGAGGGCGCCAGCGCCGAGGCGCGCGAGCTGGCGACCGCACGCTTGGCCATCCCCATGCCCGGTCAAGCCGAATCGCTCAATGCCGCTATTGCAGCCGGCATCCTTCTGTTCCAGGCCATCGCCCGGTAACGGCGCGCTCTTCGAGTTTTACCTTTCATGCCTGACGGTATATAATCGCTTTAATCCTTCAGGCACAGCAGGCGCTTATGACCGAGGAATTCAAAAAGGAGCGCAGGCTCTATCTGGTAACGATGGTGCTGTTCGTCGCGGTCCTTGCCGGCGTCATCTATGTTCTGCGCCGCCCCGAACCGCGGGCGATCTCTGTGACTACGCCTACGCCCCGCCCGACACCCACGCTGGTCATCATCCAGGTGCAATTGATGGGAGCGATCAAACAGCCGGGCGTTTACAAGTTCCCTGATGGTGCGCGCGTCACCGATGCGCTCGATGCGGCAGGCGGACCGCTTCCCGAAGCAGACCTCTCGCACGTCAACCTGGCGCGCAAGCTCAAGGACGGCGAACTTTTGACCCTGCCGACCAGGACGCCGGTCCCGGCGACGGCGCCCGCGCCACTTGCCACCAGCACAACGAATGGGACGCCTACCACCCCGGTCACCGGCAACGTCGGAATAGCAACCGCCACCCTCTCCAACAAAATCAACATCAACACGGCGAGCATCGACGAGCTGGACAAGTTACCCCGCATCGGACCAGTTATCGCCCAGCGGATTATCGACTATCGCACGCAGAATGGACCCTTTCAACGGATTGAGGACATCAAGAACGTTCGGGGGATTGGAGATTCGTTGTACAACGCCATCAAGGATCTGATTACGATCGAGGATTGACCTGATTTCATGAACTCACAGCGCACACCTAATCTTCTCACCCCGGCTTACTGGTTGGAGAATCCTTCACGGCTGGTTGACCTGTTACTGATCTTCGTTCCGATTGCACTAGCCCTTGAACTGATTCATGCGCCAGCCACGCCCATCTTTATCACCGCGGCGCTCGCTATTGTCCCGCTTGCCGGCATACTCGGCGAAGCCACTGAGACGCTTGCGGAAAAGGTTGGGACCCGCGCCGGAGCCCTGTTAAACGCAACCTTTGGCAACGCGGCCGAGCTCATCATTACCATCGCCGCCATTCAAGCGGGGCTCCTCGACGTCGTCAAGGCGTCCATCACCGGCTCAATCATCGGGAACCTTCTGCTCGTCACGGGACTGAGCGTGCTGCTGGGCGGGATCAAGAACGGGTCTCAGAAATTCGACCGGCGCGGTGTGTCAATCATGATGACGACAATGACCATTGCGCTCATCGGGCTTGTGATTCCCGCCATTTTTGCGCATAGCATCGAGCAGGTGAATCAAATCGGCGTCGAGTATCTCAGCATCGGCGTCGCCGTCGCGCTGATTGCGAGCTATGCCCTCAGCCTCCTCTTTACCTTTCGCCTCGGACGGACAAGCCAAACACCGACTGCGGAGCCGGTCGAGGGCGTCGCCGAACCCCGGATTCATGGGACGCCGATGGCACTGGTAGTCCTTTTCGTAGCGGTGGCTTTCGTTGCCGTTCTGAGCGAGATCCTGGTGAGCGCGGTCGAGCCGCTCATCAAGGCGCAGGGCCTCACCGCGTTGTTTGTCGGCGTGATTATCGTCCCCATCATCGGGAACGCCGCCGAGCATCTCGTCGCAGTCGAAATGGCCTTGAAAAACCGGATGGAGCTCACCCTCGGCGTCGCCATCGGGTCGAGCATGCAGATTGCGTTATTTGTCGCTCCCCTGCTGGTCTTTATCAGCCTGGCGATGGGTCAACAGCTCACACTGGTCTTTAACGAGTTCGAGCTGATTGCCGTCATCGCCGCCGTCGTCATCACCGCGCTCATCTCGCTCGACGGCGAGTCCAACTGGCTCGAAGGGGCGCAACTCCTCATCGTCTATCTTATCCTCGCCCTCGCGTTCTTTTTCCTGCCCGCATAAAGAATGACCGCCAACGGCGGTCATTTAAACGCTTCGTAGTATGATTCGGCGTCGAAATAGAATATCTTGGAATGTTCGAGCTCGAAATCGGCTTTCGGTTTGAATGTCGGCAACGTCTCAAGGCGATAGAAAGCAAAGCGATACCAGGGATTCTCTGCTTTCTCTGCAAGTGGAAGGAGATCCGGGAGCGGCTTTTCATCGGGCCAGGCCTCGTACTCGGAAAAGGGCGACAGAATGTGCGTAAAGGCGATCTCGTTCTGCAACAGGCGAGCCTGCCAGCGCTTCCATTTGCTGAGCGACGCCTCCATCACCGTCGCCCCGAAATAGCCCGCATGCGCCTCGCCGGGCTTGAGCAGCGCCAGCCCCTTTTCCACAAAGAGCAACAAGCCCGCCTCGGTTTCCGGCGGATCGCAGACGAATGTATCAAAACTGCCAACCAGCTCGTGCGGCAGGCGCGCGGCAAGGTCCTGCTGGATCACGCGAATATTCAGATCGTTCTGAGCGGCGACGTTCGAGATGTATTCACACAGGCGCGGGTCAATTTCGAGAACCGTCACCCGCTCGGGGAAGGCAGTTAAAGCCAGCGCGACACTTGCCAGGTCATCATCGCCCAGGGTGACAATCTCCCGGGTCGCCACATCCCCCTGCTGGACCATCAAGGCAATTCGCCGAAAGAGAGATTCGGGCGTCATGGCCCCCTGGTCAAGGTCGGGATTCTCGTTGCGCGGACGCGCCTTGAAAATCTCAAGGTACTGCTGATAGAACACATCCAGCGCCTGCCAGTCGGTCCCACTGCCTCCACACGTCGAACATTTCAGGTCCGGGGTGGGAATTCCGCCAAGCTCTCCCGCCAGTGCTTCGCCGCGGTCTGTTAGCTGCGTCGGATCGAATGCAAGATAGCCTTGATCGCGCAATGCTCGCAAAATCGTTACGACATAGGGAAATGGGATGCGCGCCCGGCTAAACCACTCCCAGGGCGAATCCTCTGACACGAGCGCGCGGAGGACTTTGGATACATCCCCGCGGGTGATATTGGCGGGAAGGGTTGTTCGCAACTTGTCATATTCGCTCATGACTGGGCCTCCTGGCCTCCGGGTTGTGCGGAGGTGACATCGCGGGCGCGTCCGCGTGGGATTTTGAGATAGGCCGTCTCCCGCGGCCGGAAATGGTTTTCGAGATGATTCACGATTTTTTGCGGATCGGCCTGCCCGCAGGTAAAGACGTCCAGCGCCACATACCCCAGTTCCGGCCAGGCATGGAGCGACAAATGCGATTCGGCCAGCAAGGCCACCGCCGAAAAGCCCTGAGGGTAAAACTTGCGAATTTGGAGGTCGAGGAGGGTCGCCTGCGCTTCACGCACCGCGTTCTCGATCGCGACATCCAGACCCAACAGCGAGGTTGCATTCTCACAGTTCCAGAACTCTGCAATCACGTGCCGGCCGAGCCCCTGGGAGGCTGCGGCGGCGCGCTCCGCCGATTCGCGCAGAAATTGATCGGGAATGGTGATCGGCGATTGGCCCTCGCCGCGGGCCAGGATCGCCCAAACTTCGTCCAACGATTCGGAATCCTGGTAAAGCTCGTCGCGCGGGTTGCTGTCGTAATCCGGTGGGGGGACAAACTCCGACAGCGTCTCGATACGGAACAAGCAAGAGCGGTACCAGGGCCTGGTCGGCGGAACCGCGAGCGGAGCGAATTCGATATGGGGCACGCTCACCGGTTCTGTCCCTTTGGCATAGAGGCTGAACGGCGCGCTGATCTGGGTAAAGGCAATCGCATGGTTCTGGAGCAGGTGCCGCTCCCAGATGTTCCATTTATGCAGTGAGGCTTCAATCAAGGTAATTCCAAAATAGCCGGCGCAACCGCCCCCCGGATGGAGGGTCGATAGCCCCTTTTCTACAAAGAGCAACAACCCCTGAATCGTCTCGGTCGGATCGGTCACAAAGGTATCGAACCGGGCATGCAGATCCGGCGGAAGTTTTTCCCGCACGTCCTGGCGAATGACCTTGATTGGCAGTCCGCGCGCATACGCGATCTCTTGAATAAATGCGCACAGCCGCTCGTCAATCTCGACGACGACGATCTCGCCAGGGAGCCCGGTCAGCGCAAGGGCGATACTTAACAGATCGTCATCGCCCAACAAGAGAATCTTTTTTTCGGCGATATCGCCCTGTGCGTGCATCAACGCCAACCGTTGAAAGACGGAATCGGCGGTCAGCGCCCCCTGGTCATAGCTTGAAATCGCGGGCGGACGCTCCAGCAACAGCGGGGCAAATTCCCGCCGGGCGCCGGCAAATTGGTCCAGAACAACGCCGCTCCCCGCGCAGGCCGGGCAGGTAGGATCGCGCACCGGCATGACATGCAACGCACGCGCAAGCGCCTCACCCTCCAGAGTGAGGCGCACCTGTGAACCATCAAATTCGAGCAGTTGGTGCAAAAAAAGTTGCTGCAAGATATCGAGCAGTTCTCCAAAAGGAACGTTCGCATGGCCGGCCACCTGCCACGCCTCGCTATATTCGAGCAGAGCGCGCACGACGCGCATCAGATCGCCGCGTGCAATGCCCGCCTCCTTCAAAAACTGTTTAACCTGCATTCATCACCCCTGAACGATAGCCATTGTAGATTTCAGATTCGGAACGTACTCCATCTGCCGCGCAATCTTTTCCTTGACCGACGGCCCTGCCCATTTGTCCACGAGATATAAACCCAGATCAATTCCCGAGGTTACACCGCCCGCCGTAATCACGTCTCCGTCGTCCACAACTCGCCGGTCGGTCACCACGGTGCAATAAGCGCGCAGGGCATCGAATGCATCGTGATGGGTGGTCGCTCGGTGTCCTGTCAGAAAGCCCGCGGCGCCGAGCAGCTTGGCGCCTGTACAAACCGATACCTTGAGCGGGACCGGTTGCGCTGTGCCCAGCCAATCCGTAAAAGGTTGGTCCTTTTCCAGTTCGCGCGTCGCAAAGCCCCCCGGCACAATCAGCACATCATAACCACTCAATGGCTGGCGCACGCGCGTCGGCGTAAACTGCAACCCCGCCCCATCACATACCTTTTCGGTGAACGCGCAGATATCCCATTCGAGGTCGTCCATGAACCCCATCGTCTTGAGCCGCGTAACGGGGTCATACACGCCGATAAAATCGAGCGCCGTCATCCCCTCAAAAATTACAAATGCAACACGCATAAAGATTTCCATCGACGGCCGCCCGCTCGGCGCAGAACAGCCGAAACTGCTTTACCGCCGGTTCCGCTTGAGATGCTTGCGGAGCTCGTCCCACGCTAATGTATTCAGGACATCGGATGGCTGCGCCCAGCCACGCCGCGCCATGGCAATTCCCCAGAACAGGTCGTCAAAGCCTTCCGGGGTGTGCGCGTCGCTATCGACGACCAGCTTGCATCCCAACTCGAGCGCCCGGCGCACATGGACGCCATCCAGGTCCATCCGTTCCGGCGTTCCGTCCACTTCGACAATCGTACCGGTCTCGGCGGCTACCCTGAGCATCCGCTCGACGTCCAGCGCGCTCTCCTCTCTGGACCCCAGCAAACGCCCGGTCGGATGCGCAAAGATATCGACATGCGGATTCTGCAGTGCACGCACGACCCGCTCGGTGATTTTGTCGCGCGGCTGTTTGAGCGCGCTGTGCGTCGAAGCCAGAACCAGGTCAAATTGAGCGAGCAGATCGTCCTCGAGATCCAACGAACCATCGGCGCGAATCTCAACCTCGACGCTCTTGAGAACCCGAAAATCGGTAAATCGGGCGTTGACCTCGTCAATCTCTTGCCACTGTGCGAGGGTGCGCGCCCGGTCCAGGCCGCCTGCCACACCCAATCCTTTGGAATGGTCGGTCAAACCGATATAGTGCAAGCCGCGGCGGCGCGCCGCCTCTGCCATTTCCAAAATCGTGGCGCGCCCATCGCTCCAGCGCGAGTGACATTGCAAATCCCCTTTGAGATCTGATAGAGCAACGAGCTTAGCAAGGCGATGTTCGAGCGCGGCCTGAATTTCGCCCGTTGCCTCGCGCTGCTCGGGAGGAATCCAGTCCATGCCCAGGGTCCGATAGACCTCGGCTTCGGTCGCGCAGAGAATCTCCCGGTCATTCTTGAGCCGTTTGAAACTCCACTCGCTTAACGATAGCCCCTGCGCCAATGCGATATCTCGGACGCGGATATTGTGCTCGCGGCTGCCGGTAAAGTATTGCAGCGCCGTGCCCCATCGCGCCGGCTCGAGGACTCGCAGGTCTACCTGCAAACCGTTATGCGCCACCACCGACGCCTTGGTACCCCCCTTTTCAATCACCTGGCGCACCTGGGGGAGCTTGATAAACGTATCCAGTATCCGGTCGGGCTGATTCGAGGCGACCAACAGATCGAGATCGCCAATCGTCGGGCGCATGCGCCGCAGGCTCCCGGCGCTCGAAATCTCGGCAATCGCATCGCCCGCGGCGGCCTTGAGCGCGTCAATCATCTCTTGCGCAAAGGAGTAGGCGACGGCGAGCAGGATACGCGTCCCTTTGCGGCGCACCGCGGCAATCCCCGCTTTGAGGTTTTCAATCGTCTTATCCCCAAAGCCGTGCCCCGCCAGCGCGCCGTCCGCAAGCGCCTGCTCTAACTGTGCGATGGATGTGATATTGCACTCTTTCCAAAAGCGCGCCGCTGTCTTGGGGCCTACGCCGGGAATACTCAGAAACTCGAGTGCGCCGGCCGGCACCTGCGCCGATACTTTTTCATAATAGCTCATGCGCCCGGTGCGGAACAGTTCATCAAGCTTTTCCGAGAGCGCCTCACCCACGCCGGGAATCTCACGTAGGTTCTCTGCATTGCCGCCCCACAGGTCCTGCACCCCGCGGCTCAGATGCTCGATGATATCGGCCGCGCGGCGGTAAGCGATAATCTTGAATGGAATCTCGCCCTGGAGCGCCAGGATGTCCGCGATGCGCGTCAACAGCTCGGCAATTGCTTGATTGGTCCATTGCCGTTCAGGCGCGGCGACGAGAGATGCCTCAGGAACAGGCACTGGGGTTGCTGGCTCTTCCGGGCGCGGCGCTGCATCGGTTTGCTTCCCGGATACGGGTTTCCTCGCAGCTCGCTTTTTGGATACCTGTGGTTTTGACGGTCGCTTCGCTGTCTTTTTCGATCCCGGCGTCGCCTTGGTCTGTCGCGGCATATGCTCCCTCGCTTACTCGACGTTGCACCGGCAATTCAAGAGATTGTCAGTGTGCATTGACTATTCATTATATCGTGCTCCGACGAAAAATCAATGTCCACGCCTTTGTGGTATAATCCACGATGAATCAACAAACGAGGCAATGATGACAACTCCTCCCATTGGAACCCGGGCCCAGGTCGACGTGTCGAGCATCCGCGTCCTGGGCGAGCGTGTGAGCAAAAATGTTGAACAGGTCATTCTGGGCAAACGACGCGAGATTGAGCTCGCGTTAATAGCCCTTTTGTGTCAGGGCCATGTCCTGATCGAGGACGTGCCTGGCGTCGGCAAGACGATGCTGGCCCGTTCGCTCGCCAAATCGCTCGGCTGTTCCTTCCGCCGCATTCAGTTTACCCCGGACATGCTCCCGAGCGATGTAACCGGCATGAGCGTCTTTAACCAAAAGACGCGCGAGTTTGAATTCCGGCCGGGGCCTGTCATTGCCCAGATTGTGTTGACCGATGAGATCAACCGGGCAACACCCAAGACCCAATCAGCGCTCCTCGAGTGCATGGACGAGCGCCAGGTCACGGTCGACGGCGTCACTTATCCCATGCCCAAGCCGTTTCTCGTCCTGGCCACGCAAAACCCGATTGAATACGAGGGCACTTTCCCCCTGCCCGAAGCACAGCTCGACCGGTTTATGTTTCGCATCCGGTTGGGCTATCCCCCTCCTCAGGACGAGATTCGCATGCTCGATTTGCAACAGCGGACGCATCCGATCGAGACCATCGACCGTGTCGTGACACAGGAAGAACTGGTCGACGTGCAGCGCATTGTCAAAGAGGTCTATGTCGATCAGCTCATCAAGCAATATATCGTCGCCCTGGTCGAAGAGACCCGGCATCATCCGGATGTCTATCTCGGCGCCAGCCCGCGCGGATCGTTGGCGCTCGCCAAAACGGCGCAGGCGCGCGCCGCGCTGGCAGGACGTGAATACGTGATTCCGGATGATGTGAAGGATTTGGCGGAATATGCCCTCGCCCACCGTCTGATTATCAGTCCGGCCGCGCGTCTCAAGAATGTCGATTCTCGCTCGGTCGTCAATGAGATCGTCAATTCGGTGCCTGTCCCCGGCGGACGGGCGCGCTAGCCGAACACGGACACACACCGGGAAAAAGAAGGGCTGCCTTTCGGCAGCCCTTTTCTTATAGTTTCAGTATCCAGAGCGTCGCGAGCACCATCAGAAGAATGATGACGAGCGCCCCCAGAATCAGGAGCCAGGGACGCACGTTGAATCCCTCACTCCCCCCTCCCCTTTGATTCACCGGGATGGGGAGAACCGTTGGCGCAGGCGCCGCCTGTGGAATATTCCATCCCCCGCCGGGCGAGCGGAACTTGTCCGGCAGTGTCCACTCCTCATCGCTGGTCACGGGCAGCGGTTCAGGCTTGGGCTCTTCCGTATGCAGCGCGGGCGCCGGCTCAAATGTGACCTGCTCTTCCTGGCGCGGGGTAGGCGCCGGGGCCTGTCGCACGACCGGCGCTGGCTCGGGAACGATCTTTTCCGGCTCCGGTTCGGGCGCCGGGGTGGGAGGCGGCGCTGCCACCTTGCGCGGCTCCGGACGCGGCGCCGGGGTTGGCTTGGCAGCAGCCGGTTCTGTCTTGGGCGCCACGGGAACCGGTTTCACAACCGGTGGTTCTTCCTTGCGCGCCGCCGGCGCCGGGCTGGGCAGTTCCGGTTCGGGCTCGGGGACGCGACGTTCTTCCTGGCGCGGTTTTGGCTCTTCCTCACGTGGCTCAATCCGTTCGCGCTCTCGCGCGCCGGGAATTCGGCGACCTTCATCGCGCATCTTGCGAATCCGGCTCAGCGTCAGCGCTTCGCGCGCCGGCATATTGTTCGGATTGATTTCGAGAACTTTTTCGAAACACTCGATGCGCTCGGCAGAATCGTCCGTCGAGCGCGCCCGCCCCAGCCACGCCGCTTCATTATTCGACATGAGCTCGATCGCACCGACGAAGAGGGTATAAGCCGCAGGCTTGTCATCACCGGCCAGCGCTTCCTGGCCCTGGCGCACAAGATCGGCCGCCAGCTTGGCCGCGTCCCGCGCAGGAGCCGTGGGGGTCGCCTCCGCGGGAACCTCTTCCGTTGTATCCCACCAGGATGCCGCCTGTTCTGCCGCTTGCGCCGGCTCGGCAACCTGTTCACTCATCACACCAGACGCGGCCTCCGTCTCGGCAGGCGTTTGCGATTCCGGTTTGATCTCATTCCACCATGACTGCGACGCCAGGTCATCGGGCGCAACGCTTGCAGCAGCAGTCGGCTCCTGGGCCGATTCCTCGGCGCCATGCTCCAGTTCACCCCACCACGGTTGCGAAGCAAGGTCCTCCGGCACGGTGGCTTCTGCCGCCGGTTGGGCAGGCGCTTCTTCAGGCGATTCCGCCATGTCGCGCCACAATTGGGACGCAAAATCATCGGCGGGCGCTTCTGCTTTTTCAGGAGCAGCTTGAATTGCTTCAGTCCCACCCTGGAGCCAATCGGGCAGCTCTGATTCTTCCGCTTGCGGCTCGGGTTCCGGCGTAGGCGCCGGGGCGGCGGGTGCCGATAGAGCGGCCGGCGCAGGGCCAGCCCCTGCCGGTTTGGCCGGGCCGCCTGCCTTGCGCCCAATATCCGGCGTCAATTCCGCTCCACCCAACCCAGACCGCGCGAGAGGATTATTCGGATTCTGGGCCAACACCTTTTTGAGCAGGCGTTCCGCCTCTGCCGGATCCTTCGTGACAGCGGCAAGCCAGACGGACGCATCCTCGACGTTATCATCCAACTCTTTGGCCCGGCGAAATAAAAATTCCGCCTGCCCGGTCAGACCGACCTCGGCCAGCTTTTGTCCCACCAGCACAAGCGTTGGCGCATCGGTGGGACCAACAACCGAAGCACGCATCTGCGTATAAAATTCAAGCTGCGGCGGCAGCTCGGTGTTTTCCGGCTGGAGCGCAGTTGCATACCCCAAACTGACGAGCGCATCATCCGGATCACCCGCGGTGCCGGCGCGCCCGTACCATGCGGAACCGGAATTGGGGTCGAGCTCGGTCGCACGCGCAAAAAATGCATAGGCCAGTTCCGAATTACCGGTCTGCTGGGCCTTTTCGGCTTGCTCCATTGCGGCTGCAAATTCATTGGACGCTTTTGTCGCCATGGTCACTTTCCTTTTCCAAGATGTCTCATTTTCTAGACGCCGACGACGCGATTTCTTCCGGCGCGCTTGGCGGCGCGTGTGGCCTGTGCGGCCAGTGCAAACAGGTCATGCACCGAAGCGCATTGCTCGCGCGGGTAGGTCGCCACGCCGATGCTCGCCGTCACCTGCCAGGTCTCTTCGGGGGTAGGCAGCTCGATCTCGGCAATTGCACGACGCAACCGTTCGGCGACTGACATGACGGTCTCCCGAGAAGCCATGAGAACAAGAATGCCTAACTTGTCCACATCGAGCCGCCCGACGAGATCGATGCTGCGCAGACGCGGCCGCACACTCCGCGCGATTTGCTGCATGACATCGTCGCCACTGTGCGGGCCCAGAAGGAGCTGGATTTTGCTAAAATCGTCTACATCCACCTCCAGCGCGCCAATGGGCTCTCCGAAACGCCAGCTCCGGCGAAATTCACGATCCGTCAGTTCAAAGAAATGAGTCCGAGCCAGCAGCCCGGTCACCCGGTCTGAGGGGTTACGTCGCTCCGCCAGCTCACGTACATGCGCCAGTTCCACAACCAGCGAGGCTTGCTGCGTGAGATGCTTGATTCCATCCAATACTGCGGCCGGCATTTGACTGCGCGGTAGGGTCGCTGGAATCAGCGTCACGCCCAACACGTGCCCACCATACAACAACGGAAAACCGAGCATCTCCTGCGCGCTTGACGGTTGATCGTTGTGACCGAGGTTCGCGCTCTGCCAGAGCGCCTCGCGCCCCTCGATCACGCGCCAGGCAAACTCTTCCATGACAGCCAGCCCCAGCGCACGCGTCGCTTCAGCCCGGTCCACATATCCAAAAGCAGCCCCGACCTGTAACTGCCCGTTCTCCTGATAGAGCGCGGTCAGGACGCGCGGAGCGCGAGCCAATTGCGCAAGCTCGGCCACATAGAGCGAAAGCAACTGATACAGATCCTGCCCGAGGGTCGTCGCGGTCAGAAAGCGGGTGCTGGCCGCTTCGGCAACGCCAGATTCAGGCGCAGATGCAGCAGCCACTGCGGGCGCAATCGCGGGAACGCTCGAACCGGCCACTCGCTCGATCAGCCCGACCAACCGGGTAAAATCGTCAATCGGTTTGAGAACATAGTCTGCTGCGCCCTGCCGCACGCCGTTTGCCGCCGTCGCAATCCGATCCGGATTGGCGGTCAAAAGGACGGGCGGGGCGGGCGAACGCGCCTGTGCAGCGCGCACCAGTTCCAAATCGTCTGGCGACATCAAAGCAACATCGGCGACCACCACATCGACCGGTTCATTTTGCAGCGCCTTGAGCGCCTCTTCCGCGGTCGAAACCGGAATAACAAAATAGCCCTGCCGCGTGAGGGTCCGTTGGGCACTGGCGCGAAATCCGTTGTCACCTTCCGCGAGAAGAATATGCAGGTTTGCCATTGCTCAATGCTTATTGGCATTATACACCGAATACCCTCTCGCGGTAAATGGGCTAGATGTGGGTATTTAGCGGTGTGGATGGATTGACTTGGAGGGGGCTCGGCGGTAGAATCGCAGGCAGTTAACCCAGTCAAAACGGATAAGATATTGGACCTTGCCGAAAAAACAGTCCTGATTACAGGCGCCAATGGGTTTATCGGTTCGCACCTGGTCGAGCGCCTGGCCAATCAAAAAGGGGCTCGGGTTCGTGGGTTAGTGCGTCAATCCTTCCCGGTTCCTCATCTTACCCATGTCGAATACTGCACGGGAGATGTAACAGACCCGGCGGCCGTTCAACGCGCCGCGCAAGGGTGCGATGTCATTATCCATACCGCCGCGCTCCAGCCCTTTCGGCCGCTCCCCTCCCGCGCCCGGTTCGACGCCGTCAACGTCGGCGGGACCCGGAATCTGCTCGATGCATTCAGCCCCGGCGGGCCGGGACGCTTTCTCTTGCTCAGCACGATCAATGTACATGGCCTGCCTCCGCCGGCAGGCGCCAACGCTGAATCCCCCCTCATCTATTCGGGGGATCGATACTCGGATACCAAAGCCGACGGAGAACGTGCTGCATGGACGCTGGCTCACGACCGCGACATCCCATTGACCGTGATTCGGCCCGCCTGCACATTTGGCCCCGGCTCGACGGCATGGACGCTCCAACCGATCGAGCGCCTGCGCCGCGGCCGGCCGGTGTTGATCGGGGACGGACGCGGTTTATGTAATCCCGTCTATATCGACAATCTCGTCGACCTCGTCATCGCGGCGCTCGAAAATGATACAGCGGTCGGACAGGCTTTTATCGGGAGCGATGGAGTCGGAATCGAGTGGCGAGAGTTCTTCCAATATTACGCGCGCATGGTCAAGCGTCCGGTCCGCTCCATCCCCTCTCCGGTCGCGCGTCTGGCCGGCGTGGGTTCCGCTCTGATCGAAAAGATCACGGGGCAGCCCGGGCCACTGGCGCGACCGAGCGTCGCGTTCTACACGCATCACGTGCGCTTCGACACATCCAAGAATATGCGCCTGCTCGGTTACACCCCCCGCGTCTCTTTTCAAGAAGGGATGCGCCGCACGGAGGAGTGGCTGCGGGAAAAGCAAATCATCTGAGACTTGCAATCATTCGACCACAGGATTCAAAATCCCACAGGCTGAACAAAGCGGCCCTAGGATTCGAAATCCCAGGCTGAATCCACAGGACGGCCTATGAGCCGCAAAGCGCGGCTCGCTAAAAAAGGGGGCCGGCCGCCCCGCCATTTTTTCCGTAAGCCCCTCCCCTTTTTTTGCGGGCGATTTCGAATCGCTCTCGTCCAGGCCGAACAAGCCTAGACCCGCCCTTTAAGGGAGTCGCTCTGCTCCAAAAAAATCGCGGCGGCCAGCGGCGATGCCGCCGGCACCCTCCGGCTGGCTTTCCAGAGTCCCCGAGTCCAAAGGCACAGAGTTCAGAAGCGGGCTAGAGACGCCGCCACCCGAAACCCTAGACTGTTGTCCAAGTTGCCCGGGTCGCTGTTGCCCCGGAGCGCACAGCGGGCGCCGTACTGAAGGAAGTCGAAAGAACCACCACGCACCACGCGGTAAGAACCCACGTTTGGACCGGTTGGATTCTGCGCCGGCGAATTCTCGTAATAATCTTTCGCAAACCAATCCGCACACCACTCCCAGACGTTCCCCGCCATGTCCAGTGCGCCATAAGGACTCACACCCTTTGGATAACTCCCAACCAGCGTGGTATCCCTTTTGCGACCCTCAGCAGAGTTCAGCAAATTCTGGTCAAAGGTATTGCCCCAGGGATAGATGCGCCCATCCGTGCCCCGCGCCGCTTTCTCCCACTCTGCCTCAGTCGACAACCGCACAGCGCGCCCCGTCACCTGGCTCGCCCATTTGCAGAATGCAACCACATCATCCCAACTCACATTTACTACGGGATGATTCGCTTTATGCTGCGCATCACCTACCGCCACCTTGTGCCCGGTCGCTTGGACAAAAGCGGCGAACTGGGCCACCGTCACCGGATATTTGCCAATCAGATACTCATCCAGGTACACCTTATGCTGCGGCTTTTCATCGGAGGAAACTTGCATGTCAGCTTTGCTACCCATCAGGAATTCGCCTGCCGGCACACGCACGAGCTCAAGCGTAACGCCCCGCGCAAGCTCCAGCATAAGACTGATAGGTGGGACCGGTTGGGTCACCACCACCGGCGCAGGGATGGGCCGTTGGACTGGCGGCGGCGGCCGTTGCGCCGGCAGCGGGGTCTGCTGTGTCGCCGGCATCTGCAGCGCGGCGCGCAGGTCGCTCGCCTGCTGCCAGCGCCGCGTGATGTCCGTCTCCATCGCCTGCAGGATCACGCTTTCAACCTGCGGCGAGAGAGTCGGGACAATTTGACGCGGCGGCGTAAGCGTCACCACATTCACCAACCGCAATGTCGATTCGGGTGGGACCTGGTCGGTCAACGCCGCATACAGGGTCGCACCCAGCGCATAGATGTCCGAACGCGGGTCTGTATGCTGCGCATACTGCTCCGGCGGCGCATAACCCGGCGTCCCCGCACCGCGTGCGCCGGTCAGGGTATTCATGCCCAGACTGGACATCTTGGCGATGCCAAAATCCACCAGCACTGCCTGACCCTGCGGCGTGATTTTGATGTTGGCCGGCTTGATGTCGCGGTGAATCACCGGGGGCTGCCGCGTGTGCAAATAGGTCAGCGCGTCAAGAACCTGGTCTATCCAGCCGAGCACATGCGCCGCCGGCAGCGGGCCGACCCGCCGGCCCAGTTCGTCGAGGTTTTCCCCCTCGATGAACTTCATCACCAAGTATTGCGCGCCATTCGGCTCGACGAAATGGTCATACACCTCGGGCAACCCGGGGTGGCTCAAACGGGCGAGCAGGAGCGCCTCTTGTTGAAACAGCCGCAGGTCGCCGCCGAGGTTTTCTTTGACAGCCACCGCACGCTGCAGGCGCAAATCTTGCGCAAGATAAACGGCGCCCATCCCACCACTGCCCAATGGCCGTACAATTTGGTATCGGTTTTGCAGGATCTGGCGTGGGGTTATCATATTGGCATATTCTAGATGCAATACAAGTCCAAGTCAATTTGCTGTTCTGGTAGATGTGAATTATGATTCGTTAAACGATTATTGGGAGAGTGGCCGAGAATAGTGAAGAATCTGATA
>JBAVQS010000146.1:0-11561 GCA_049694275.1 Anaerolineae bacterium
AAGGAGGATCACTGTGCCAATCATGCGTGATGTTTTTCTGGCCCTGTCCAAGAACGCAACGGTGCGCCAGCTCGTCGTCGGGTTTCCGCCCTCGCGCCTGGTCTCCCGGCGCTTTGTGGCGGGTGAAACACTCGACGAGACCATTGGCGTGGTTCGCAAGCTAAACGGGCAGGGACTCAGGGTAACGATCGACGTGCTGGGGGAGAGCGTGACGAGCGAGGCCGAGGCCCGCGCCGCCAAGGACGCCTATTTGCGCACGCTCGACGCGATCGCCTCGAACGGCGTCAAGTCGAACGTCTCGGTCAAGCTGACCCAGATGGGGCTGGCCCTCAGCCCGGACCTCTGCCTCGACAATATGCGCCAGATCGTCGGCCGCGCCAAAGAGGTCGGCGCCTTTACGCGCATTGACATGGAGGACTCGCCGTACACGCAGAGCACCTTGAACATCTTCAAGACCCTGCGCGAAGAATTCGACAATGTGGGGATCGTCATCCAGGCGTATCTCTATCGCAGCGAAGAGGATATGCAGCAGCTGCGGGCGATGGGCGCGGATGTGCGGCTCTGTAAGGGAGCGTACAAAGAGCCGGCGGAGATCGCGTTCCCGCTCAAACGGGATGTCGACGCCAACTATGTCAAGCTGGCCGAAGCGTATCTCAAGCCAAACGGCCAGGAAAATGGCGCGTTCCTCGCGCTGGCGACGCATGACGAAAAGATGATCCACTGGGCCAAAGGGTATGCGGCCGCGAACAAGCTCGACCAGCGCCAGTTCGAATTCCAGATGCTCTATGGCATCCGGCCCGGCCTGCAAAAGCAATTGATTGCCGAGGGCTATCAGGTGCGCATCTATGTGCCGTACGGCACGCACTGGTATCCCTATTTCATGCGCCGCCTGGCGGAGCGCCCGGCGAACGTCATCTTTTTGGTGAGCAACCTGTTCCGCGGTTAAAAGCTATGCGCGCAGAGATCATTTCCATTGGCACTGAATTGTTGCTGGGCGAGATCGTCGATACGAACGCCGCCTGGCTCGCCCAGCAGCTCGCCGCCGCCGGCGTCGACGTCTATTTTCGTACGACGGTGGGCGACAATGTCGGCCGGATCGCCGAGGCGGTGCGGATTGCGCTGGGGCGCGCCGACCTCGTGATTACGAGCGGCGGGCTGGGGCCGACCGTGGACGACATGACCCGCGAGGGGATCGCACAGGCGGTCGGTGTGGAGCTCGTCCTTGACGAGACTCTGCTGGGGCAGGTGCGCGCCCGGTTTGAAAAGTGGACGATGCGGATGAGCGAGAACAATGTGCGGCAGGCTTACCTCCCGCGGGGCGCGACGCCGGTCGAGAACCCGGTGGGAACGGCGCCGGTCTTTATTGTCGAAAAGGATGGGCATTTCATTTTCACCCTGCCCGGCGTGCCGCGCGAGATGAAATACCTGACCGAGACGCGGGTGCTCCCCTGGCTGCGCGAGCGAACCGGCGGCCAGGAGATTATCCTGAGCAAGACGCTGCGCACCTGCGCCGTCGGCGAGAGCGTCATCGACCACAAGATCGCCGATCTGGAAACGTCGTCTAATCCCACCGTCGGGCTCGCTGCGCATCCGGGGCAGACGGACGTGCGGATTACGGCCAAGGCGCAGACGCGCGTCGAGGCGGAAAAGTTGATTCGGGAGATGGAGGTGCAGGTTCGCGAGCGCCTCGGCGACGCGATTTATGGCGAGGGGAACGAAACGGTCCAGGAGGTGGTGGCCCGTCTGCTCGCCGCCAACAATGCCCGCGTGGCGCTGGTCGAGTCGAACACGCAGGGGCAGATTGCCGAGCAGTTGCGCGTGACGCCGGAGGGGTCGCGCATCCTGGCCGCGAGCACGGTCCTCGACCGGGTCGAGACGGTTGACGAAGCGAGCGCGACGGCGCTGGCGCAGGCCGCGTTGGCGCAATCGGGCGCGGCGCTTGCCCTCGCGATCCTCAGCACGCTCGACGCCAATGTGGATATGTATGGCCAGACCACCGGCCAGACGGCGATGGCGGTTGCAAGCGCCAGAGGGATCACCGCCCGCACCTATACCATCGGCGGCGCGGGCAACCTGGCGCAGAACTGGACCGCCATTCGTGCCCTGGACCTGATTCGCAAAGCGTTAATCGCCAGGTTGTAAAATTGGCCACGGACTAGCCGTAATCAAGCTTAAATGGCGGAGTACGGCAATTCAGGGTAAAGAACGCATCGGCCACTTGGCCGATGCCCGCTTTTCTGACTCTTGCTACAATGGTGAGCGTCGGTGCGCTTTACGGGATCCGATTCGCAGCGCCGCGGTGGGAATTCGACAAACCGTACCGACAACGGACTTTATACGGATTAGTAATGCTCTCTTTACCCATTGTCTATTATGGCCGGCGTGGACTCGAAGCGGATATCTTTGAAACCTATATGCGCCGGGCAGGATACTCGTTCCAGATGGTGCCGGTCGAGAACGAATCCATGCCCGAAGTGGTCAATCAGCTCTCTTCGGTGGCGGTGATCTCGCTCGACTGCCCTGACGACTGGGTCCTGCTGCTGACGCAGATGATTCAACTGCACGCCGAAGGCTGCATCCGGATTTTTGTTTTGGCCGGCGCCCAGAACGTGGCGCTGTCGATTCCGTTTGTCGATGTCATCGCCTGTCCCTATCGCCTGGGCGAAGTAGTGAAACGCATCCAACACCTGAGCCGCAGTAACTAACATAGAGACGTTCCGTCGGAAAGTCTCTACGTTGCTATAAGGCGGCGGAAATGAAAACGGAGGGGATGTTCTCGCAAGAACATCCCCTCCGTTTATTCCCTGCCCCGGGCAAAATGGGGTAAAATACAGCACAAAACATGCAAGCGAAAGGAAAAATGGAACCGATTCGACGTACCGTGCTGATTACCGGCTGTTCCAGTGGGATTGGCCGGTCCACCGCGCTCTATCTGGCGCAGCAGGGTTGGCATGTGTTGGCTACGGCGCGGCGCCTGGATGCCATCCTGGATTTGGCGGGACCGCATATCGACCTGTTGGAATTGGATGTCGCCAATGAGCGCTCGCGGGTCGCCGCCATCGAGGCCGCGCTGGCGCGGGCGGGACGAATCGACGCGCTGGTAAACAATGCCGGGTTTAGCATTGGGGGGCCGCTGGAACGCATCACGCTCGACGAAGCGCGCTGGCAGTTCGAGACCAACGTCTGGGGCGCTCTGCGCATGTGCCAGCTCGTTATCCCGGCGATGCGAGCGCAGGGGGGCGGGTGCATCGTAAATGTCACCTCGGTCCTGGGCCGGCTCTCCTTTCCGTTTTCGGGGTTGTATGCGAGCAGCAAGTACGCCCTCGAGGCGTTGAGCGACAATCTCCGCTGGGAATTGTATCCGTGGAATATTCGCGTGGCGCTCGTCGAGCCCGGCTTTGTCAAGACGCGGTTCGGCGCCAATGCGCAACCGTTTCGCGCCCGCCATGAAAACGACCCCCACTATGGCGAGTATTTGCGGCGGGATCAGGAGGTTCGTGCGCCGGTCCAGCGCGGCAGCGCGCCGGTCGCCGTCGCCGCGGTGATCGAGCGAGCGCTGACGGACCCTGATCCTGCGCCCCGCTATCCCGCCGGCCTCGACGCGCACGCCGCGTTCCTGGCGCGCGGGCTCACGCCCGACCGGCTGTACGATTTTCTCATTCGCACCTTTTTTGGCTTGAACCGCAAACAGCTTTTGGCGAATGGCGACGCTCCCCGGCCGGCGGCCGCGCGGGGTGTGTTTGCCCTCGCCCTGGGCGTCATCGCCGGACTGGTAGGCTTGCAGATTCTCCGTTCAAGGAAACCCTCATGAATCGATTTCAGGATAAGGTTGTGTGGATTACCGGCGCATCGTCCGGCCTGGGTGAAGCGCTGGCGTATGCCTTCCGGTCTGAAGGGGCGCGCCTGATTCTCTCGGCGCGGAATGGAACGGAACTGGAGCGGGTGCGCAAGCAATGCGGCGGCGGCGAGCAAGAGGTAGTGGCGCTGCCGCTGGATCTCGCCGATACCGCCGGGCTCAAGGCCAGGGCGGAACAGGCGCTGGCGGTATTCGGGCGCATCGACGTCCTGGTGAACAACGGCGGGGTTGGGACGCGCGGCCAGGCGCTCGAAATCCCGGTCGATCTCGACGAGCGGGTCCTGCGCGTCAACTATCTCGGCACGGTCGCGTTGACCAAGGCGGTACTGCCGTCAATGATCGAGCGCAAGCAGGGACAGATTGTGGTGATTAGCAGCTTGATGGGCAAGATCAGTGTGCCGGGGGGATCGGCCTATGCCGCATCCAAGCACGCGCTGCACGGCTTTTTCGAGGCGCTGCGCGCCGAGGTGTGGCGCGAGGGAATCCATATCACCCTGGTCATGCCTGGCTATGTCAGGACCAATATCTCGATCAATGCGCTCAAGCCCGATGGCACGACATTTGGCAAGATGGACCGCGCCCATGCGAATGCCTTGAGCGCGGACAAGGCCGCCCGGCAGATCGTGGACGCCGTAGCGAAACGAAAAGCCGAATCGTATATCGGACGCGAGGTCTTTGGGGTCTATATCTACCGGCTCTTCCCCGGGCTCTTTCGCGCGGCCGTCAAGCGCATCCGGTTCTAGCCCTTCACCTCGACCGCCCGGATGGGCGCATATGACCGGCGATGAACTGGCGAGGGACCGTGCGCGGCGAGGGCCGCCCGGTGGTCGGCGGTGCCATAGCCTTTGTGCCGGGCAAAGTGATAGGCGGGGTATTGCGCGTCGAGCTCGCACATCAGGCGGTCACGGGTCACTTTGGCGAGGATGGAGGCGGCGGCAATCGAAAGGGAGATTGCGTCGCCGTGGATGAGGCCCACTTGTGGGAGCTCGATTTCGGGCAGGACCAGGGCGTCCAGGAGCAGCGCTTCGGGCTGTTTCGCCAATGCTTCCAGTGCGCGGCGCATCGCCAGTTTCGAGGCGGGGGCGATGCCGATCTCGTCGATCTCGCGATGGCTCGCCGCGCCGGTGGCCGAGGCGATGGCGCAGGCGCGAATCGGCTCGACGAGCGCTTGTCGCTGAAGGGGCGAGAGCTGTTTAGAGTCGTTGACTCTGGCGATCGCGCGCAGCACGCGCGCGCGGCGCCACCCCCGCGCCGTGTGCGCATCCAGCGCCGGCAGGATCACCGCTCCGGCGACGACCGGCCCGGCCCATGCGCCGCGCCCCGCTTCGTCCAGCCCTGCAACGCAAACATAGCCGTCGCGCCAAAAGGGAATCTCATAGTCAAGATTCGGATATCGCTTGGGCGCCATGGAGCATCAAGTAAAAACCGAGGCAGCGCCTCGGTTTTTATTATTCGGCCGGTGTTTCCGCGGGGGTCTCGGTCTCCATACGCTTTTCGCGCAGGCGGGCCGCCTTGCCGGTGCGGCCGCGCAGGTAATACAATTGCGCGCGGCGGATGTGTGCATGGCTCAGGATTTCGAGCTTTTCGAGGCGGGGCGAGTTCATCATAAAGGTGCGCTCGACGCCCACGCCATGGGCGGCAATGCGGCGAACGGTAAAGTTCATATAAACGCCGCCTTTGCGCTTGCGCATTACGACACCTTGAAAGACCTGAATACGCTCACGGTCCCCTTCCACGATGCGCATGTGCACGCGCACACGATCGCCCGGACGGGGCTCGGGTACATTCGGATTAGACCGGGGTTTGGTTATCGAAGCGACAAGATCCATTTTAGAATTCCTTTCCTCATCTGCAACGGCTGGCGATTATAACATAAACCGGGGTTTGGGGCAAATCGCCTGTTTACTCCTCCGGGCCGCTCCACCCCAGGCTGTGCAAAAATTCCCGATCCTCGCGGCTCAACTCGGCGCGCCCGAGCAGGTCCGGCCGGCGCTCGAACGTGCGGCGCAGGGACTCCCGCCGCCGCCAGCGTCCTACCTCGCCGTGATGTCCTGACAGGACGATCTCTGGAACCCGGCGTTCGCGAAACTCCAGGGGACGTGTGTACTGGGGATATTCCAGCAGCCCGGTCGCGTGCGAGTCCTGGTGCGGCGCGTTCGGTTGACCGACCACGCCGGGGATATAGCGCGAGACGGCGTCGACAATCACCATCGCCGGGACTTCGCCGCCGGTCAAGACATAGTCGCCAATCGAGAGTTCGTCGGCGCCCAGGATTTCACGCACGCGTTCGTCAACCCCTTCATAGTGCCCGCAGATAAGCGCGAGGCGCGGGTAGCGCGATAGCTCGTGAGCGATAGCCTGTGTGAAAAGCCGGCCCTGCGGTGAGAGCAGGATAATCGGATAGTCGCGTGGCCCTGCGTCCAGTTCCAGCACGCGCTCGACGGCGGTGACGATGGGCTCGGGCTTCATCACCATGCCGCCGCCGCCGCCATACGTATAATCATCCGTGATATGGTGCCTATCGCTCGTATAATCGCGAATATTGTGAACCGCGATCTCGAGTAGTCCCCCCTCGCACGCCCGTTTGAGCATGCTGGCGTCAAACACGCCAGCAAACATTTCGGGAAAGAGGGTAAAGATATCAAAGCGCATACGATTGTACGCTATTGTAACATAGGTGAGGGAACGAGAAAAAAAGCGTAGGGACAGGTTTCAACCCTGTCCCTACCTGTGGAATGACACGCCGTTCGTGATATTGATCAGGGCCGCGGCCCTATTGCAGCTTGGCGCACTCAAAGGAGGTGACGCCGCCGGGCACGCCGCTGTTGACATACGGCGTGTAAACCGAGGTGACGATCTGGGGACCGGTCGATGTAACGATGGCGATCCCTTCGAAACTGCTCCCCGCGCCGCTAAATACCGAACTGGCGAACGAATAGACATTGTTCGGCGCGATCGTGACTGTCTTGGTTCCGACGCTCTTGGTCGTGGTGGGGCTATAAACCTTAATCGTCACGCTGGCCGACGCGCCGCCGGTATTCAGGATATTAATCTTGGAGATCTGGGTTGTGGTCTTGAGGACATCGCCGCAAACCTCCATCGTGCCCGCCTGGGTCGACGGAACCGCTTCCATGCCAAACATGCGCGTCCCTTTCCAATATTCCAGCGAATAGGCCGAGAGGGGTTGCCCGCTGCCGGAGGTCAGTTTCACCCAGCCCTTGAACGCAGTGCCGAGGGGCGTCTTGAAAGCAGGAAGGCTGTCGATAAACGGCGCCATGCCTTTGGGCGGAATGGAGCTGACCGTGGTCGTGGTGTATTTGGAAACGCCAATGGTCGTAAAATATTGAGCGGTGATGGTGGTCGGGCTGCTCCCCTCGTTGCGTACATAGAGCTCGTTCCAGTTGATGGGCGCGCCGGCCGCCGTCGTCGTGTGCTCGGCAAAATTGACATAGAGCGTCGTGCCCTGGTCGCTTGCGCCGAGGGCGCGGAAAGAGGCCGTGTCCTTTTGATAGCGTGTCTGCTCGCTCGCCGCGACCGCAATCGTCCCGTCCGCGGTCACTTCTCCTGTGCCGGTGAATTGACCGGAAGGAAAGATCGTGCCGGTATTAAAATACGCCGAGGACTGGGGCGGAACGTTGGAGGCGGTGGTTCCGGGCAATCCGGTCAGCAGGTTGCCGTTCGTATCATACAGGTTGAGCGTAATGTTTGTCGCCGTCACGCCGGTGTTCTGCACGGCGATAATGCTGTTCTGCGTGCTCGGGGCGAGATGCCGGACCAGCGGCAGGCTCAGCGTCGCGGCTGGAAGCAGTGTCCCGCCGTACTCATCGCGCGCCCCATTGTTAGAATTGGCATCCGTCACAAAGGCCTGGATATTTTTGTCGGACGAGATCATCGCCGAGCCGCTAAAAGGGCTCGTGATGCTCGAGGGGAGCGTCTTGACGACGGCGCCGTCGACGGCAACCGTAAAGTTCGGAAAGGTGTAAATCGCCGTCCCGCCGGGATTCAGAATCCGAATGCTCACAGTCGCCGTCCCGGTGGTATCGGGGTTATAGACCAGAATGCGCGAGGCCATCGTGCCCGGGTTGATCGGGGCGGCCGGCTGGACCACGTCGAGGTTGGCGGCATCGACTTCCACCGTGGGCGTGGGGGTGGGCGCGGCCGGCGGCGCAGCCGAAGCAAAGGATGAGAGAGCCATGACCGAGAGGAGGAATACCGTTCCTATGATGAGAAAGATTGCGTTTTTCATCGTGCTCCTTTTCCGAATAACCTTGTCCTCAAGTATAATCGGGATTCCACCGGGGGTCAATAGTACGCGCGGAATAGGGTGCTGCCGCGACCGTTTTGTCGGTGTGTCAAAAAGGTCACAAAGTGCTATAATTTCCCTGTTCAAAACACAATTTCAAGGAGGCGCCTATGGGTAATGTTCTCACGTCGGCATTTTGCATCCTGTTAGCCATCGTCGTCATCGGCCTCGTCCTCGTCTTTACGGCCATTCGTATCGTCCGGGAGTACGAGCGGGTGGTCGTCTTTCGGTTTGGCAAGTCGATCGGGAGCAAGGGCCCGGGGATTGTGTTTCTGATCCCCTTTGTCGATCAGCCGGTCAAGGTGGACCTGCGCGAACAGTACCAGGAGATTCCGCACCAGACCTGTATCACCAAGGATAACGTCACCATCTCGGTTGACTTTTTGATCTATTCCAAGGTGCTGGATGCGACCTCGTCGGTCGTTCAGGTGCAGAATTTTTCGGGCGCTTCCCAGGGGATTGCGACGACCACCCTGCGCGCCGTCATCGGCGATATTATCCTCGACGATGTGCTGGCCCAGCGCGAGCACATCAACCAGGTCCTGCGGACCAAGCTCGACGAGGTGACAGAGCGGTGGGGCGTCAAAGTGACCGCGGTTGAAATCCGCGAGATCATCCCGCCGCGTGACATTCAGGAAGCCATGACCCGCCAGATGTCGGCCGAGCGCACCCGCCGCGCCGTCGTCACCGAAGCGGACGGCAAAAAGCAGGCGGCGATCACCGTGGCCGAAGGCGACAAACAGGCGGTCATCCTCCGCGCCGAAGGCGACCGGCAGTCCCGCATTCTCCAGGCCGAAGGCTTTTCGCTGGCCTTGCAGACCATCTTTAATGTCGCCCGCGGGATCGACCCCAAGACGCTGAGCCTCCAGTATCTCGACACGCTCAAGCAGTTGGGCGCCAGTCCATCGACCAAGTTCATCTTTCCGATGGAGTTTACCAACCTCCTCAAGCCGTTCATGGGCTATATCGCGACGGCGGAAGGGGGTGTCAGCGAGGGGGCGGAAAGCCACATTGCGGTGCCCGACAGCACCGCGCCGAGCGCACCCTCCGTTGCACGCCCTGCGCCGAGCGGGAGCGGCACCGGGACATCGGCGACAGCCGAGCGGTGAGCTAGCGGTTTCTGAAACGAAGGGGCAGGAGACTTGATCCTGCCCCACTTTATGCGCCACGGTTTTGATATCATAGAACGCAGCGGAGTTGAAAATTGGCTTTGAATTTCTTTCGTCGCGGCCAGATCAAGCAGAGCTTGACCAAAACCCGCGAATCTTTTCTCACCAAGCTAACAAACCTGGTCCTGCTGGATAATGACATTACCGAGGATTTTTGGACCGGGCTGGAAGAGACGCTGGTCGGCGCCGACCTCGGCGGCGAGACGACCATCAAGCTGGTGGACCAGTTGCGCGCCCGCGCCGATGCAGAGCGGACCACCAGTCCCAAGCGCGCCGAGGCGCTGCTCAAGGAGGAACTGACCCGCATTCTCCAGGAGGCGCAGCCGACCAAGCCGCTGGGGCCCAGCGGGCCCGTGCCCAGCTCCGGTTTTCGTCCCTTTGATCTGTTCAAGGGGCAGAGCGCCGCCCAACCGGCCGCGACTAAAATGCCCTATGTCATTCTGGTGGTCGGGGTCAACGGCTCGGGCAAGACGACGAGCATCGGCAAGCTCGCCAAGATGTACAAGGATCAAAAGCGCAAGGTGGTGATCGCCGCGGGCGATACCTTTCGCGCTGCCGCTATCGAACAGCTCCAGATCTGGGGACAGCGCGTCGGCGTCGACGTCGTCGCCCACCAACCGGAAGCGGACCCGGGCGCCGTGGCGTTCGACGCTTGGCAGTTTGCCAAGGCGCACAATGCCGATGTCCTGATTGTCGATACCGCGGGCCGGCTCCAGTCCAAGACCAACCTGATGAAAGAGCTGGAAAAAATCTCGCGTGTTTTGCAAAAGACCGACCCGACTGCGCCGCACGAGACGCTCCTGGTGCTCGACGCTGTCACCGGGCAGAACGGGCTGGCGCAGGCGCGCGAGTTCAAAAAGACAGTCCCACTCACCGGCCTCGTTCTGACCAAGCTCGACGGCACCGCCAAGGGGGGAATCGTCTTTGCCATCGCCCGGGACCTCAAGCTCCCCATTCGCTATATTGGCACGGGCGAGGGGCTCGACGACTTTGCGCCCTTTGACCCGGACGAATTTGTGACCGACCTCTTCGAGGAGTAAGAAATGGAAGACCTGAAATCGAGACTCAACGAACTGAACAGCCGCATCGCCATGCTTTTGGAGCGTCTTTGACCTGCCGGGCAAAGCGAAACGGACCGCCGAGCTTGAAGAGGCGGCCGGCCAGCCCGACCTGTGGAATGACCCGCAGCGGGCGCAAAAGACGATGAAGGAGCTGAACGAGCTCAAGGAGCAGCTCGGCACCTGGCGCGACCTCCAGCAGCGCGGCAAGGACGCCGCCGAATTGTTGGAAATGGCGATGGAGGAGGATAACGCCGCCATCGCCGCCGATATTGCGCGCGAGCTTTCAGAACTGGAGCAAAAGGTCAACGGGCTGGAATTCAACCTCCTCTTTTCCGGCCCATATGACCGCAACAACGCCGCCCTCTCGATTCATGCGGGCGCGGGTGGAACCGAGTCGCAGGATTGGGCGCAGATGCTCTTGCGCATGTACCTGCGCTGGGCCGAGCGGCATGGCTGCCGCGCTGAGATCCTCGAAGAGACCGCGGGGGAAGAGGCGGGCATCAAGAGCGTGACAGTTGAGGTGACCGGCGCACATGCGTATGGCCGGCTCAAAGCGGAACGCGGAGTGCACCGGCTGGTCCGCCTCTCGCCCTTTGACGCCAACCACCGGCGTCACACGTCCTTCGCGTTGGTCGAGGTCATGCCCGAGCTGGAAGATGATACCGAGGTCGAGATCAGCCCCGACGAGGTGCGCGTCGACATCTATCATGCCTCCGGCCACGGCGGGCAGAACGTCCAGAAAGTGGCGACCGCCGTTCGTCTGACCCACATCCCGACTGGCATCATCGTCACCTGCCAGAACGAGCGTTCCCAGTTGCAAAACAAAGAGAACGCGTGGAAGGTGTTGCGGGCGCGATTGTTGGAGCTCCGAATCGAGCAGCAGGAGCAGGAGCGAGCGCGTATCAAGGGCCAGCACATCGAAGCCGGCTGGGGCAACGCCATCCGGTCCTATGTCCTCCATCCCTATCAAATGGTCAAAGACGTCCGCACCGATTTCGAAACCTCGCGCACTGACCTGGTGCTCGACGGCGAGCTCGACCCCCTAATCGAAGCCTACCTGAAATCCCAGATCGGCATCCAGGCAAAAGAGTAGGGACGCACGGCCGTGCGTCCCTGCAGAGTATCTGGCAGGCGAAACCCTGATCGTCGAAACTGCAACGGGGCGGGATTCC
>JBAVQS010000147.1:0-84969 GCA_049694275.1 Anaerolineae bacterium
TCGATTTCGACAAGCTCGAGCGCAATATCGCCCGGATGCAGCAGGTCGCGGACGACGCGCATGTTAAACTGCGCCCGCATACGAAAACCCACAAGACGCCCGCCATCGCCATCAAGCAGTTGCGCGCCGGCGCCCGCGGGATCACCGTCGCCAAGACCGGCGAGGCGGAGGTGATGGAGCGCTCGAACATTATCGATATCCTCATCGCCTTTCCGCTCCAGGGGGCGAGCAAGATTCAGCGCCTCCTCGATCTGAACGAGCGGGCCAACCTGCGGGTCTCGCTCGATTCCTACAAGGTAGTGCAGGACATCGCCGAGGCGGCCCTCGCTCGGCGGCAGAGGGTCAAGGTCCTGATCGAAGTGGACCCCGGCTTTCATCGGGTCGGCGTCCAGCCGGGCGCGCCGGTGCTGGAACTGGCGCGCGAGATAAGCGGCTTGCAGGGTGTTGAGCTTGTCGGGCTCTTTACGCATGCCGGGCAGGCGTATGGCGCGCACAGCCTTGACGAGGTCGCCGCAATCGCCGAGCAGGAAGGGCGCTGTGTGGTCGAGAGCGCCGAACTGCTCCGCCAGAACGGCATCCCGGTCGCCGAGGTGAGCGTTGGCTCGACGCCGACCGCCCCGTTCGTCGCCCGGGTCCCCGGGGTGACCGAGATTCGGCCCGGCAACTATGTCTTTTACGACGCCTCGCAGATTGCGCTGGGCTCGTGCGCCCCGGATGACTGCGCGATGAGCGTGATCGGTTCCGTCGTCGCCAGGCATCCCGACCGCCTCGTTCTCGACACGGGAACCAAGGCGCTCACCTCCGACAAGCTGGCCGCGCACCTCGTCCAGGGGCACGGAATCATCAAAGGGTACGAGCAGCGCCTCTTGATCGAGCGGCTGTCGGAGGAGCATGCGACGGTCAAGATTCTCGACGGCGGCGCGCTGCCGTCGATTGGCGACAAGCTCGAGATCATTCCCAATCATGCCTGCACGACCACGAATCTATACGATCATTTTTATGAAGCGCGCGGCGGGCAGGTGGTTCAAGAACATCGCATTCAAGCCAGAGGGAGGAGCCAATGAGAATCATTACCTTTGAAGCTAACTGGCAACGGCACTGGGGCGCGATTCTGGGCGAATATGCCGTGGACCTGAACCTGGCTCACGCGCTCTTTCTCGCTTCGCGCTCGCGCGATCCCAAATACCTGGCCAATACAGTCCTCGAATTCATCCAGCACGGCCCGGAGATGTGGGACCAGGCCCGCGAGACGCTCGAATTCATCGGCGAGCGTTTTGTCGAAGGGGTTATGTTCCCGCTCAGCCGCACCCGGCTGCTGGCCCCCATGGCGCGCCCGCCCAAGATTGTCGCCATCGGGCGCAACTATATGGAGCACGTGCTCGAGCAAAATGCCCAGGTGACCAAAACGCCGATCCTCTTCGCCAAGTATCCGTCGTCGGTCATCGGTCCTACCGACGTGATTCGCCTGCATACGGAGCAGGCGCAAAAGGTGGACTATGAGGGCGAGTTGGGCGTGGTGATCGGCCGGCCGGCGAGCCAGGTCAGCGCGGCGGAAGCGCTCGACTATGTTTTTGGCTATACGGTCGTGAATGACGTGAGCGCCCGCGATTTGCAATACAGCCCGGATGTTGGCGGCCAGTGGACGCGCGGCAAATCGCTCGATACCTACTGCCCGATGGGCCCGGCGATTGTCACGCAGGACCAGGTCCCCGACCCGCAAAACCTGCATTTGCACTCGACGCTGAATGGGTCTATTGTGCAGGACGGGAACACGCGGGATATGATCGTCGACGTCGCGCACCTGATCGAGTTTATCTCGCATGGGATTACCCTCGAGCCCGGCGATATCATCGCCACCGGCACCCCTTCGGGCGTCGGGCATCACCGCCAGCCCCCCGTCTATCTCACCGCGGGAGACGTGATCGAAGTGGAGATTGACGGCGTGGGCTGGATTCGCAACCCTGTAGAAGACTAGACCGGTTTGGAGTACGCATGCGACCATTGATTGGAATACCGACTCGCTCGATTGTCGACGACCATTCCGGCGTGCGCTACGCTGGAGCGGCAACCTATACCCGCGCGGTGAACCGCGCCGGCGGCGCGCCGGTCCTCATCCCGCTGGAATTGGCGGAGGAGGGGCAGCGCGCGATCTTTGATCAATTGGATGGGGTGCTGCTGGCTGGCGGTGTAGACATCCACCCCAAAGAGTTCGGCGAAGAGGTCGAGGCGTTTTGCGGCGAGATCGATATGGCGCGCGATGAGACGGAATTGCACCTCACGCGCTGGGCCCTGGCCGAGGGCAAGCCTTTGCTGGGCATCTGTCGCGGCATCCAGATGTTGAATGTTGCCGCGGGCGGCAGCCTGTATCAAGACATTGCCGCGCAGGCCCCTGGCTCGCTCCGGCACGAGCACAAACAGGGCGAACCGTTCAGTGCGCTGGCCCATCCGGTCGATTTCGATCCGGCGTCGCGCGTGGCGCTGGCGTTGGGCGTCACCCAACTGGAGGTCAATAGCCTGCACCACCAGTCGGTCAAGACGGTTGCGCCGGGGTTGCGGGTGGTCGGCCGCGCGCCGGATGGCGTGATTGAAGCCGTCGAAGGAATGGATCACCGTTTTCTCGTCGGAGTCCAGTTCCACCCCGAATGGCTGCTCGCCGACGACCCGCGCATGTTGGGGCTCTTTGAGGCGTTTGTGGCGGATGCCTGCGCCTATCACGCCGGACTCGCGTCCACAAGGTAACTGTGGCTCTGGTCGCGTCACCGATTGGATTGTTTGATAGCGGAGTAGGTGGGCTATCAATCCTGCAAGCGGTGCGCCGTGAGTTGCCGCACGAGGACCTGCTCTATTTCGCCGACCAGAACTATTGCCCTTATGGCTTGCGCCTGGCGGATGAGATTCGCGCCCTCTCGGCGCGCGTGACCCGTTTTTTGCTTGAGCAGGGTTGCAAGGCCATCGTCGTCGCCTGTAACACCGCGTCGGCGGCCGCCCTCGAATACCTGCGCACAAGCTGGCCTGAGACGCCATTCATCGGCATGGAACCGGCGGTCAAGCCGGCCGCCGAAAAGACCCGGTCCGGCGTGGTGGGTGTCCTGGCAACGGCGGGGACGCTGCAGGGCGAGCTTTTTCAGCGCACGCGCAACCGGCACGCCCGCGATGTCGAGGTGCTCGTCTCGTACCCCACGGACTGGGTCGAGCGCGTCGAACGCGGCGAGATCGATTCGGCCGACACCGAGGCGAGCGTCCGGCGCGCCATCCAGCCGTTTCTCGACGCCGGCGCGGATGAGATCGCGCTCGGCTGCACGCACTATCCCTTTCTCGCGCCGCTCATCTGCCAGATCGCCGGCGCGCAGGTCGAGGTGCTCGACCCGAGCATGGCGGTCGCCCGGCAGACCGCGCGCGTGCTCGACGACCGGCATCTGCTCAATCCGCAATGTGTAGCCGGGAGCGGCGCTTTTTACACGAGCGGTGAATCACTCGCCTTTGCCCGGGTATTGAACAAGCTCCTGGGCGAAACGGCCAACACGCATCACGCCGATCCGCGTATCTAAAAAAGCAGGACCGAGGAAGCCATTATGAATGTGAACCGAATTCAGTTCGATGGGCTTGACGCCCTCGAAATCACCACCTCCCAGGTACGGCTTGTCGCCATCACCGCGCTGGGCCCGCGCATTGCCTTTTTAGGCAAGCGCGGCGGCGCTAACCTATTCTACTGGAAGCAGGACGACAAGGGATACGGCGGCTGGCGGGTCTATGGCGGGCACCGCATCTGGGTGACGCGCCCCGGCGCAGACGAGGCCGAGGATGCCTACATGCCGGACAACGCGCCCTGTCGGGTTGAGGTCGCCGAGAAGGCGGTGACGCTGACCGGCGCGATGGACCCCACGTTCAAGGTGGCGCGCGGCTTGCGCATCTCGGTCGTCGACGAGATCACCTTTCGGGTGACCGGGTTTGTGACCAACAACGGGCCGATGCTCTATTCCGCAGGCATCTGGGGCCTGACTTGCTCGGACCCCTCCGGCGGCAAAGAGTACGGCATCCCGCTGTACGAGCCGAACGGCGTGTGGGAGACGGCCCGGGTCGTCATCCCACGCAAATGGGCCGGGCATGTGGCCTCCGTGAATGATTCGCAGATCAGCATGAATGACGAGTTCATGATTATCCGGCCGCAGGGCGTCGAATCGAAACGCGGGATCATGGCCGCGCCCGGCATCATCGCCATGACCGCGCCGGCCCAGGGCCTGACCTTGATCAAGCGGGCGGTCTTTAATCCGGCCGGTTCCTACCCCATGCACTGCAATCTCTCCTTTTACATCGGCCCGGACAATTTCATGGTCGAGATGGAGACGATGGGCGAGGAACGAACCATCCTCCCCGGCGCGACGCTCGAAAACACGGAAACCTGGAAAATCGTCGACGAGGTATTTGACTGGCAGGATTCGGCCCATTTGCGTGAGCTCATGGCCCAATCGTTCTAATTATTCTGGCCCTGTTCCCAGACTCGCTTGCCCAGCGCCGACAGCGCCAGCTCGACCGCCATTCGCGCCGTCCGGTTCCGCTCGTCGAGGATCGGGTTGACCTCGACCAGGTCCATCCCGACGAGCCGGCCGGTCTCGGCGACCATCTCGCACACCATGTGCGCCTCGCGATAGGTCAGCCCGCCGTCGACCGCTGTCCCGACGCCCGGCGCATACACCGGGTCAATGGCGTCCAGGTCAAAGCTCAGATAGATTCCCTCGGTGCCGCGCGAGGCCACATCAATCGCGCGGCACAGGACCTGGTACATCCCCAGCCGGTCGATCTGCTCTGTTGCAAACACGGCGACGCCCGAATCGCGCAGCAGCGTCTTTTCACCGGGGTCCAGGTCCCGCGCGCCGACGACGGCAATGTGCATTGGGTCCACCGTAATCCGCGCTTTGCGCCCGAGCGTCACGAGCCGCGCGTCCCCCAGTCCGGCCAGCGCCGCCAGCGGCATTCCGTGGATATTCCCCGACGGGGTCGTCTCCGTCGTGTTGAAATCGCCGTGCGCATCCACCCAGATCAGCCCGATCTTTTTCTCGCTCGCCGCCCCGCGCACCGAGCCGAGCGACAGGCTGTGGTCCCCGCCCAGCACCAGCGGAAAGTGTCCCTGTCGCAGTGTGCTCGCCACGCGGTCCGCCAACCGCCGTGCAACGGCGAGGATGCAGTTGAGATAGCGCAGCTTGGGGTCCTCCCATTGGCACGTCTCCATCACCGGCACGTGTGTGTTCCCCGTATCGTGCACGGTATGTCCCAGTCCTGTCAGTTGTTCGGCAAGTCCTGCATACCGGATCGCGCTCGGCCCCATATCGACGCCGCGCCGCCCCGCGCCAAAATCCAGCGGCACCCCGATCAGATTGATATTCATATTTTCCTCCTCTACCCCTCAACACAGTGGAACCATTTTACCCGCGCGGCGGCGATGTTTCAAGGCCGGCGGGAGAATCGCGGTGTTCGATTTTGTATCTCTATTGATTTATAATGGGGGCATCTGCTTGCAGGGAGGTTATACGATGAAACCGACTGCTGTACTCCGGATCACGTTCCTGTTCGGCGCGATCATCCTGGCGCTGCTCGCCGCGCCCGCCGAGGCGTGCGGCTGCGGCGGGTATGTGCCGCGTGAAGGGGATGCGCATGTTACACAAGAGCGCGCGCTGCTCCGCTGGGATGGACAGACGGAAGATATCGTCATGGCGTTCAATGTGCAGGGGAGCTCGGATGAGGCCGCACTCATCATGCCTGTCCCGGCCCGGGCCAGCGTCAAGCTCGCCGATCCCAAGCTGTTCGATACGCTGCAGGAACTGACCAAGCCGCTTGTCGAAAAACGCCCCCGCGCCCCCTCATTCGGGCTAGGGGCGGGCGCACCGGAGGCTGTCGGGGGCGCAGCGCCGCCGGTGACGCTGCTTGACCGCCAGACGCTTGGACCCTTTGACGTCAGCACGCTCACGGCGACCGATAGCACGGCGCTCGTCGATTGGCTCAAGACGAACGGCTATAACATGCGTCCACAACTCGCGCAGGCGCTCCAGCCTTACGTGGACCAACAGTGGTACTATGTCGCGGTCCGGCTGACCCCCGGCCAGAGCGGCGACAAGCTCAAGGGCTCGCTCGACCCTATCTGGATCTCCTTTCCCGCGCAACAGTTGGTCTACCCGATGCGCGCCTCGGCCGCCGCGACCATTCCCTTGCCGGTCATTCTCTATGTGCTGGCGCCGCACCGCGTGACCAAATCGGCGTCGTTCGGGCCAAGCCATCTGGCCTATGCCGGTTGGGTTGACCCAGGCACTGCCGGAGTGACGCCGGCGCTCGCGCCCTTTGTGGGGAGCAAGATGTTCCTGACCAAGTATCAGGACACCGCCTTTCCGAGCCAGATTAACGCGGATTATGTATTTGCCCAGGCGCCGACCGATGAGACCTATCGCGACACCCAGATCGAATACGTGGATGATCCCAGCGTCTATCTGGTCCCGCTGTTGCTCTGCGGGGTGATGGCGCTGGCCGCGCTGGCGGTCTTGCTGGCCGTCGTCATTTTTGCCGTCCGGCGCTTACGCAAGCCTGAACCGGCATAGGGTACAGAAGGAGACCGCGTTTGAAAATTTTTTTGTTGCTCGGTTTGCTCTTGATTGCTTGCTCTGTCGCTGGCTGTGGTTCGAGCGCGCTGGGCGCACCGACCCTCGCCGCGGTGGCCCCAACCGCGACCCCGACGCCGACCGTCGCTCCGACCAACACCCCTGCGACGCCGAGCATCACACTCAACCCAACCTCCGGCGGCGCGCGAACCTGGGTCACGGTCGCCGGCCGCGGTTTTCCCGGTGGGGCGCACATTCGCCTTCATCTCGGTTCCGCTGGAACGGGCGCGTCCAATTCCTATGCAGAGGCGATTGCCGATCCGACCGGCCGCGTGACGCTCGCTCTGCTCATGCCGGGCGAGTGGCCGGACGGCTCGCCGATTACCGATTCGCCGTTGATGGTGGTCGCCGCCACGCTCGATTCCTCCGTTCAGGCTACCGCCCCCTTCAGTTATCAACCTGCGGGCACGCCTGCGGCGGCCGGGACGGGCACCAGCATCGGCGTTCCGGTCACCGGCCTCGACGCCAAGACCTTTCAGACGATCAACGAGATCGTGAACGGTTTTCTGACTGCCGTCCAGCGCGATTCGACCGGCAAGAGCAGTTTGCCCTATCTGGATGCGGACCTCCAGGCGCGGTCACAAAAAGGCCAGCGGGTTTTGTCGCTCCTCGGCATTCAAAAGGTGTACCCCTCTTTCCAGATCACGGCGATTGAGCCGGGCGACCAGGACAATAGCGCCGTCGCGCGTGTGACCCTGCAATTCACCCCGCCGCTCCAGCGCGTCTTGCTCCTCACGCAGCAGGGGAGCGATTGGAAGATCGCAGATATTGCCGCCGACCAATAACGCGCCGGGCGCCTGTCATTGCAAAACCACGACGGCCTCCCGATCATCGGGAGGCCGTCGTTTCGTTCATGCGCTTGTGCTAACGGAAGTGATGGCCGGCATTGACGCTTTGAAACCGGAATGTTAGAATCCGCCGGGAGGATGAAGCATGGCCGGCATACGATTGCTAACAGAACGGCTCGTTTTGCGTCCGTTTGAGGATGCGGACCTGGAATCATTTGTCGCCTACCGCTCGGACCCGGCTGTCGCCGAATATCAGGGGTGGGACGCGCCCTACAGCCAGGAGCAGGGGCTGGCGTTCATCGCCGAGATGAAGGACAAACAGCCGGGCGTGCCGGGCGACTGGTACCAGGTGGCCGTCCAGCGCAAGGCGGATGCCCGGATGATCGGCGATGTGGCCTTTGTGCTTTTGATGGAGGATACGCGCCAGGCCGAGATGGGCTTTACCTTTGCGCGCGCCTATCACGGTCAAGGATATGCGACCGAAGCGGTGACGCGATTGCTCGATTACCTGTTTGACGAATTGCGGCTGCATCGCGTGCGCGCCAATTGCGATCCGGAGAACCTTGCTTCGGCGAAACTGCTCGAACGTGTAGGCATGCGCCGCGAAGGGCATACCGTCGAGAGCCTGCGGTTTAAAGGTCGCTGGGCGAGCGAATACTGGTATGCGATTCTACGGCGCGAGTGGGAGACTCGATAGATCGCGAAATCACCTGTCGACAGCAGGAGAAATCTCGTCTTGCGTTGCAGGTCATCCTCCCTTTTGAAAGGCGGGGAGATACGCCGCATGCACCGCCAGCAGTTCGTCCAGCATTTGCTCAGCGGCGGCATAGCTGGTCACAAGGGGATCGAGCACAAGCGCCTGGAGCGCCGCTTGCCGGTCGCCGTGGACAGCCGCCTCGACGACGCGGTCCTGGATTGCAATCTGCTGATTGAGCGCGGCGGTAATGGCCGGCGGGAGCGCGCCTATCGCCAGTGGCGTCACGCCGCGTCCGCTGACGAGCGCGGGGACCTCGACCACGGCCCAATCGGGCAGGCCGGCAATCGCTCCGTGATTCACGACGTTCGCCGTCTGTTCGTACGCGTTGGCGTTGTTCAGGATTTCTGCGACGAGGTTTACCCCGCGTTCGCCCGAATCCCATTCCAAAAACTGTTGGAGCGTTTGCTCATCCTGCGCCGCCCGCTCGACGCGCCGCTCCAGTTCCGCGCCCTCGGCCGCACGCCCCTCGAAATTATAGCCCTTCAGTTCGGAGGTTTCGGCGGCGTATGCAAAATATTCGCCCAGATGCCCGTCGCCGCTCGTCGGATAGAGCCCAAAGGCGTGATAGAGGCGGCGTGAGAGCGGCTCAAAGGTCGGGTCGAAATTTCGCAGCCGCTCGCGAAACTCGGGATAGAGATCGCGGCCCGTCCCCACCTCGCGGATATCGGTAATAAAGGTCTGGTGGTTCAGCCCCGCCGTCTTGAGGTCAAAGCGTTTTTGCATTTTGGCTGCAATGGGCGCATCGGGAGATTCCTCGGGGACGCGCGGGGTGAGACCCAGGATATGTCCCACGCAATAATAGCCCTTATTGATCTGGTGGCACATGCCGACCACTTGAAGCTTTGTGTATCGCGTCAGCGCCAGGCAGACGCGCGCCAGCGGGTTGGTAAAGTTGATCAGGTAGGCGTCGGGCGCCAGGCGCTCGACCTCGTGCGCAATCCCGAGCACCAGGTCAATCGTCCGCAGCGCATGGGAGAGCCCGCCGGGGCCGCCGTTCTCGCCGAGCACATGCCGGATGCCATACCGGAAAGGGATCTGCCAGTCGAGCTTCCAGCGCTCCAGGCGATCCACCTCGACCGAGACAAAGACAAACTCTGCGCCCGGGAGCAATTCCCGGTAATTGGCGGAGCTCTCGATCCGGTACCCCGCGCCGGTCGCCTCGTTCATGCGCTCGGCCAACCGGGTCATGCGCTTGAGCTTGGCCCCATCCAGATCGGAGAGGGCGATTGCGCTCCCCCGGAATTCGTCCCGCCACCGGAACATATCGGCTAACGTGCTCGCCCCAAAGCTGGCGCTCCCGGCGCCGATCAAGACCATCCTGGTTTTGCTCATGATTGCTCCGCTCTCATAGGAGATGCCTCCCACCTGTTTTTGTACAAATAGGCAAGCACTGTCAGGACGCCGTGGTAGACAGGGCAGCAATCAAGCCGCGCGTCTCGTCCAATTCGCGGTCAAGATGAGCGGTCGCGAACTGCGCGGCGGCCTGCTCGAAATGCCGACGTGCAGATTCCCGGTTTCCGCAATCGCGACAATGTGCGCCCCAAACGACGTGGGTGCGCGCGGCTTCCACCAGGCATACTCCCGTTTCAAATGCGCCGAGGCTTGCCTCAAAATGTTGTTCGACCTCATCCGAGCACGGCGAGCCTGACTGCGCGAGGGACTGCGCCCACACGCGCTGCGCCAGCCCTTCGCCCCATATCCCGCCCAATGGCACGGCGAGCTCGACGGCCTGCTCCGCCAGCGTGTGCGCCTCGCCGAACTTGCCCTCGTTCAACACGACCTCGGCGCGCATGGCCGCAAACTGCTCCGGCAGGACGAACTGTCCCCCGAGCAGGCGAGCCGTTTCATCCTGCTTTTCCAGGGATTCCTGTGCCACTGCGGGTTGGCCGAGCCGGCTGGCCGCCCAGGCGTGAAAGCCGTGCGCCATATTGACGAGAAGTAGCTCACCTGTCTGATGCGCCAATTCGATGCACGCGCCGGATGCCGCGAGCGACCGGGCCGTCTCGCCGGCGAGCATATAGATAAACGAAAGGAAGAGGTTGCTGACCGCGATGGCGCTAACGCTGTTCGACGCGTTGGCATGGCGCAGGATTTGCTCGCCTTCGGCGAGGCCTTCTGCCACCTGTCCCTGAGCCACGAAGGACATGGCCAGATGGGCGGCCTGGTAGGTCCACTGCTGCCAGTTTTCCGTCTGCTCGAGGTGGGCAATCGCCGGCCTGAGCAGGGCCTCTACTTTTCCGTAGTGGCCCAGGCGAACGCGCGCCAGACCAATTTCACCTGAGGCAACAACAATCAATTCCCGGTCCTTGAGCTCTTGCGCCTCGGCCAGCACCTGTTCGTAAAAGCGGATGCCGTCGAGCGGACGGTTCGTGATGACGAGCAGGCGTCCAATCCAGAAATGAAGGCGTGCACGGAGCAGCCGATCCGATTCTTCTGTGCTGAGCTCCTGGGCGAGGGCCTGGACGGACATGAGGCGTGTGAGGATGGGGTAGGGGGCCTCGCTTCCAAAAGCCACGATGGCGTACTGCGTGGTCGTTTGAATGCGACGGCGCCGATTATGGGCTGTGTCCGGCAGGCGTGTGAGGCTTTCGAGCGCCTGGGCATAGTGCAGGCGCGCCTCGACCGGAGCAAACAACCGGGCCGCTACATCCCCTGCGAGGGCGGCGTACTGGCTCGTCCGGTCGTCGTCGCCTGCTTCAGCGTAATGCTGGGCAAGCAGCGCCGCATAGTGGTCCACTTGATCCGCATATAAACGCTCTAACGCTTCGCCGACGGCGCGATGCAGGCGCTTGCGCTCGCGCTTCAAGAGCGACGCATATGCAGTATCCTGCACGAGCGCGTGCTTGAAGAGATACGCAAGGTCCGGCTCGGCGAGCCGGTGCACGAGTTGGGCCTGTTCGAGCTGTACGAGCGATGATTCGAGCCGGTTCATAGATAAAGACGCTCACCAGCGGAGCTTGCCCATTATACCGCGTTTTTGTTTCTCCGCGCCCGTGCTATAATAAAACCTTGTAAAGCAAAAGGAGAAGGATTGTGGCATTAACCCATGAACAGGCAACCCACATCGCCGAACTGGCCAAATTAAAACTAACCGAGCCCGAGCTGGATAAAATGGCTCGGCAGTTGTCGGATATTCTGGACTATGCGGCGCGCCTGGACGCGCTCGATACCGCGGGCATCGCGCCGACCGCGAGCGTCATCCCCAATCAAAATGTCATGCGCCCGGATGTCGTCGCGCCTTCGCTCTCACGCGACGAGGCGCTGGCCAATGCGCCCGACACCGACGAAGCGCACGAATTTATTCGCGTCCGCGCGATTCTGGAATAATATGAAAGTTGCCTGGTTCGGTCACGCCGCCGGCGCCAAGCGCAATGGCATTGTCACTTATTCGCGCGAGACGGTGCGCGGCCTGTTGGAGCGCGAGTGCGAGGTCCTCTTTTTCTATCATGCGGCGCGCGAAAAGCTCGTCCTGCCGCCCCCGAACGTGCATGCAATCCGGATTGGCGCGCTCGATATCCTGAATCGCGCAGTCGTCTCGTCGCTGCGCGCCGAGCGGACGATTCGCCACGCCTTTGAGCGTGAACAGCCCGATGTCGCGCACGTTTCGCTTTCCTTCTCGAACCTGGATGGCTCCCTGCCGGACCTCTGCCACGATGCGGGCATTCCAATCGTCGCCACGCTGCACATCCCCTATGGGCCGCCCGGCTCGTTCTGGGGGAACGCCGCCAAGCTCCTCTACTGGGTCAATTCGGGCATGCTCTCCAAATACGATGCCGTCATTGTCTTTTCGCACAACCAGCGCGCCATGCTGGCGGAGTACGGCGTGGACCCCGAGCGCATCCAGGTCATCCCCAACGGCGTGGACGTCGTCAAATACTCGCCCGGCGCGCGGGACTATCAACAAGAGATCGGCGCGCGCCTGGTCATTTCCTACGTTGGGCGCGTCGATCCGGAAAAGAATGTCAACGTGCTGCTCGAGGCGTTCGATGAACTTTCCCTGCCGGCGGATCATCACCTGGTCATTGTCGGCGATGGGGTCGATCTGGGTCGCCTGCGCCGCAAATATTCGTCGAACCGGCGCATCCATTTCCGCGGCTTTGTGCGCGACGAGCTGGAGCGGGTGCGCGTCCTCCGCAGCACGGATATCTTTGTCCTCCCGTCGGCGATTGAGGGGTTGTCGCTCTCGATGCTGGAAGGGATGGCGAGCGGCGCCGCGGTGATTGCGACGGATGTCGGCTCCGACGGCGAGGCGCTGCAGGGGGCCGGGATCGTCCTGGACCAGGCCAGGGCCGAGGCCCAGTTGCCGTTGGCGCTGCGCGCGCTGATCGATTTTCCCGAATTTCGCCGCCGGCTCGGCGAGCTGGCGCGCGCGCGGGCGATCGAGCAATATTCGCTCCGGAACAACCTCGACCAGGTGGTCCACCTGTATCAGAACCTGCGCACAAGCAAGATCACGACGAAATGGAATGGCACCGCAATTCAGAGCAAGATAAAGCAGCGCATAGCAATACCCTACGGAGAGATGCAAGAGAACCCAGGGGAACCCATAGAGTAGAATGCGAATCAGCGTATGAAACAATATGCATTGACCGCGCACGAGGCGAGCGATCTCCTGCGCCGTGGCGAAATCTCGTCGCTAGAACTCACCCGCGACCTGCTCGACCGGATTGAGCGGATCGATTCGAAAATCCATGCCTATCTGACCGTCACCGGCGACGCGGCGCTCGCCGCCGCCCAGCAGGCGGACCGGCAACTGGCGGCGGCGCGCCAGGATCATACCCCCACTCCGCCGTTGCTGGGCGTCCCGATGAGCATCAAGGATGTCATCTGCACGCGCGGCGTCCGCACCACGGCCGGTTCTCAGATTCTCGGCAATTTCGTTCCGGTCATGAACGCGACGGTGATTGACAAGCTCGGGACGGCAGGGGCTATCTTGATCGGCAAGACCAACCCCGACGAGTTTGCGATGGGGTCCTCCACCGAGAATTCGAGCTTTGGCCCGACGGTAAACCCGTGGGATTTTGAGCGGGTGCCCGGCGGGTCAAGCGGCGGGAGCGCGGCGGCGATTGCGGCGGACGAGGCGATCTTTGCCCTGGGCACCGATACGGGCGGCAGCACGCGCCAGCCGGCCAGCCTGTGCGGGATTGTGGGCGTGCGCCCCAGCTATGGCCGCGTCTCGCGCTGGGGCGTGATCGCGTTTGCGTCAAGCCTCGACCAGGTGGGGCCGATGACCAAGGACGTGACCGACGCCGCGCTCGTCCTCCAGGCCATCGCCGGGCTGGACCCTCACGATTCGACGACGGTCGATCAGCCGGTCCCCGATTACCGGGCGGCGCTGGAAGGGAGCGATCTCAAGGGAGTGCGCGTCGGCGTGCCGCGCGAATATTTCGTCGAGGGCATGTCGGCGGGGACCGAGGCCGCAATTCGCGCGGCGATTCAGCATCTCACGTCGTTGGGCGCGACGGTGCGGGAGGTGAGCCTGCCGCATACGCAGTACGCACTGCCGACCTATTACATCCTTGCGCCGGCCGAGGCCTCGGCCAACCTGGCGCGCTATGACGGGGTCAAGTACGGCCCGCGCGCCGACGTCCCCGGCGATGTCTGGGATGTGATCCGGGCGACGCGCGGGGCCGGGTTCGGCCCTGAGGTCAAGCGCCGCATCATGCTCGGCGCCTATGCGCTCTCCGCCGGGTATTACGACGCCTATTATCTCAAGGCGCAAAAGGTGCGGACGCTCATCAAGGCCGATTTCGACCGGGCGTTCGACGAATGTGATGTCCTCGTCGCCGGCGCCTCGCCCACCCCCGCGTTCAAGCTGGGCGAAAAGACCGACGACCCACTCCAGATGTACCTGGCGGATGTGCTGACGCTGGCCCAGCCAATGGCGGGCGTCCCGGCGATTAGCATCCCCTGCGGCCTGGACCAGGGGCTGCCGGTCGGCCTCCAGGTGATGGCGCGGGCGTTCCAGGAAGAGAAAATGTTCCGCGTCGCATACGCCTACGAGCAGACGACTGAGTGGCATACGCGCCGGCCGGGTGTGTTGTGAGGGGCAGGGAGTCGCAAATGGCGCAATCAACGGACAAAATAGAGGTCTATCTGGAAATCGGCAAGCAGCGCACCTTTGCTGCTGCGCTTGATTGGCCGGGCTGGTGCCGGAGCGGGCGCGATGAAGCATCGGCGCTGCAAGCCCTCCTGGATTACGAGCCGCGTTATGCGCGTGTCCTCCGGGGCGCCCGGCTCGGCTTTCACGCGCCCGCCAATGCGACGGTCGCCATCGTCGAGCGCATCGCGGGAAACGCGTCGACCGATTTTGGCGTGCCGGGCCTTGCGCTCTCCGGCGATGCGCAGCCGGTTGACGCCGCCGAGCTGGCGCGTTTGCAGAAACTGCTCAAGGCGTGCTGGCGGGCGTTCGACGCCGCGCGAGAAGCGGCGGCCGGCGCCGAGCTGCGCAAGGGGCCGCGCGGCGGGGGCCGGGACGTGAACGGGATTGCCCGGCATGTATTCGAAGCGGAAGCGGCTTACCTGGGGCAGATTGGGATCAAGTTCAAGCCGGACCGGGCGGCGGACCTGGGAGAGGAACAGGAACGGGCGCGACAGGCGATTCTGGACGGCATCGCGGCCTCCGCGCGCGGCGAGCTCCCGGCGCGTGGCCCGCGCGGCGGCCTCCGCTGGACGCCGCGCTATGCAACGCGGCGGATCGCCTGGCATGTGCTCGACCACGCGTGGGAGATCGAGGATCGCGCGCCGTAAGAACGCGTATTTGACAAAAAGGCGCATCGGACTATAATGAAGCCCGACTAGAGGCAGCTTCTGGAATTGCGCCACGGCTCGATCAGGAAATGCAGAGCCACGGCGCTTTTTTTGCATCTGTCTCCGTCACACTCCCAAGAAAGGAGCCAGTACAATGGCAAACCGTGTTACAGGTACCGTCAAGTGGTTCAATGCCGCTAAAGGCTATGGTTTCATCACCCGCGAGGGCGGCAAGGACCTCTTTGTTCACTTTTCCGCGATTCAGGATGCCGGCAATGGCTATCGCACTCTGAATGAGGGCGACCCGGTCGAGTTCGACGTCGAGGAAGGGCAGAAGGGCCCTCAGGCGATTAACGTCGTCAAGGTCAGCTAATCCTCATCCGAGGATTTCACGATTCTCCTGCTATTATCAAAGAAAAGTTATTACATAATCTGCTCGGCGAAAAGCGCGAGACGTGAAGACCGATCAGGCAGGATACGTGTCCTGCCTGTTTTGTTTTGTGGAATCAGCCATTCGAGGAAAGGAACAACCGATGGGAAATAAACTCTATGTTGGCAATCTGGATTATCAGACGACTTCGAACGATCTCAAAGACCTCTTTGCCGGCGCCGGCGATGTCCGCAGCGCGCAGGTGATTATGGACCGCGAGACGCGCGAGTCCAAGGGTTTTGCGTTTATCGAAATGGGGACCGACGCCGAGGCGCTGCGCGCCATCTCGTTATACAACGGGCGCGTGGTGAATGAGCGCGCGCTGCAGGTGCGCGAGGCTTTGCCCCGGTCGGAACGGCCGGCCGGCGGCGCGCCGGGTGGCTCTGGCCGCCAGGGGCCCCGCTTCCGCGAAGTCAAGCACAAGGCCCGCGGCGGCCGCAAGGCGCGCAACTGGTAAGCCGCAGGAAAAATGTCCCACACACTGCGCCCGGTTGCCCGCCAGGGAAGGGACAATAGACCCATGCGCGCCCGGTCCCTTGAGGGCATAATGATGTCACGATCATCAATCATCAATCGACATTTTTCCTCCCTCCCCCCTGGAAAACGGCTGCTTAACCGGCGGCCGTTTTCTTTTTCCCCTGCCTCGACCGGATTGGGATGAACAGCGCCGGAGATTCCCGAACCGGCGCGCGTGTTGAACGGCGCTTGGTGCTATAATGGGTCACGCGTGCAGTTTGAATATTACCCCCCTGCGGGGCTGCCCACCCTGATCGATTTTATCACGCAACGCACCCACGGTGCCGTGGGAGACATATATGAAGGACTGAATCATGCCAACAAACATTTCTCCTACCGAAGCTTTACAGCGTTTGGTGGACGGCAACAAGCGTTATGTTGCCGGAAGTTATCTGCGGCCGCACCAATCGCCGGCGCGGCGGATCGAGGTGGCCGAAACCCAGCATCCGTTTTCGGTGATTCTCGGATGCTCGGACTCGCGCGTGCCGCCCGAGCTTGTCTTTGACCAGGGGCTGGGGGACCTCTATGTGATCCGCGTGGCGGGCCATGTGCCTGATGAGGCCGTTATCGCAAGTCTTGCTCATGCGGTTGAGCATCTCGGTATCCACTTGCTTATGGTCCTGGGGCATCAGAATTGCGGGGCTGTGCGCGCTGCGGTCGAAGGCGATCCAGGCGGGCATCTCGCGCACCTTGTTCAGGCGATACAGCCGGCAGTCAAAAAGGTAAAGTTCCAACCCTCGGCGATGGTCGAAAATGCGGTGCGCATGCACACAATGCTCACCGTGCAGGCATTGCGCACCGCCCAGCCCATCCTGGCCAAGTTCCTCAAGGAGGGGCAGTTAACGGTTGTGGGTGCCTATTACGACCTCAGTCACGGGAATGTCACCCTGTTAGAATAAAGTGGACCTCGACCGCCGAAGAAAATCGAGGCAGTTGCATTTTATTTGTGCTTCTGAATCACGTTCCCGTCCCCCTTTACTATGATTGCATCATTCACATGCCCCTCGACGATAATGCCTCCCTGCGCCGAATGGATCTGAGTAGCTTGCCGCCAATCAATCCATTTTCGTTCCAGGTCGGATGCCAATTGCTTGTCCGCTTCAAGTGCATCCTCAAGGAGGACTTCGACTGCCCCTGTAGTGCGGGAATCAGCCGGGTGAGATGCTGCTTTTTCGAGCATGTCATTCATTGCAGGGCTTGCTTCTATCTTAGGGGTCAGCATTCTATAAAAGCTTTTTGCCATATCCCATGCTTCGCTTCCCAATTTCTTACCCGATTCTTCAGCCGCCTGTTCGCCCATTTTGACTAAAAAAGGGAGGAATGGGGCAAGGAAAGCGACCAGTTGATTGGCTAGCATTGTGATATCCATTTCAAATTCTCCTTTAATGAAATTGTCTAGATCGGCACCCGATTGATCGGCTAACTCCCTTGAAGCTCGAGATCGGGATTACGTCGGTAAAGTGTAGAAACGGGTGAGCAGGCTGTGAGGTGAACAACCTGCTCTAACCCTGCACGTTTGAGACTTGACTCTAAATCCAGGCCTTTGGCGTTGCCCTGATCAATGTCCTGCCTGTGGAATCGGATCGCTCGCCAGTTTATGGTCTTTCCAGTTCTTGGCCTGGGTTATCGAACTAATCTTATGCGATGCCGCACGTTGTAGCATGGCCCGGCGTTCCGTGCGTTCGTTCTCCCGTGCTTGGCGAATCATCTCGGCCCGCTGTGCCAATTCACGTTGCCGTTCGGCTTCGGCCTGTGCGAGTTGCATCTGACTGCGGCCCTTTTGGATCAGGAAGAACAGGGCACCTATGCTGACAACCATTGTGGCTGCGGCAATGATTGCAAGAACGGCGTACTGCGTTAGACGCGCGAGCATCAAATCCTGATCTGCCTTAGCCTGCTGGGCCGCGAGTTCCTGCGCGGCCTTCTGCCGTTGCATCTCCAGCTGCTGCTCCATCTGACGTTGTTGATTTTCCATCTCCAACCTTTGCGTGGTCTTGTAGTTTTCCAGGTCGACAGCAGCTTTTTCCGTTTCCTGATCTTTTTGAGTCTTGTAAAATCCAAGGTCCAGTGCATCCTTCGCTGCTTTGCTCTGGGTTTGCTGCTCCATCGCATGAGCGGTGGCGGTGCTGGTGTTGTAATGCATTAGGTCACTGGAGAAGAATGCAAAGGCACCGGTTGCTCCCAGCACGATTCCCACTACCACTGCCATTGTAATAAACCTGGATACGAACTTGATGAGCATAGACATTTGACACCTCCTGCCTTTGTTCCTACCTTGCACCCATCTTACGGCAATTTAGCGAACAAATCTATGGGGAAGTGTCACATTAGTACGTCAAAATTATTGCAAACCCCTCGTTTTTGACGCAGAAAGCAAAGGCAAAATCTTCTCAAGGAATTGAATAGGGGACGGAGGGCAACCAGGAAATTCGAATTTTACAAGATCTGGAGGAAACACCTCCGAGCGCTTTCTGACCGCATAGCTCGATTTGAAAATACCGCCGTCGACTGCACAATCTCCAAAGGCAATAACCGCTTCGATCGGCATGGCGTTCACCGTTCTCTTGGCTTCTTCAGCCATATTTGCTGTCATTGGCCCTGTCATGACAAGAAAATAGGCATGACGCGGTGAGGCTTCAAAGCGGATGTTATATTTCTGCATGTCGATGACGGGAGATTCGAGCCGCATCAAGGCAAGCTCACAAGCATGGCAGGAGCCGCAATCCAGGTGGCGAAAAATCACCGATCGGCGGGCGTAAGCCTCCCGTGCCGGTATATCCGGAAAGGTCAATAGATCCTCATAACTACGCCGTCGCCGCAATAACAATTGGAGATTATCGAGTAACAAGCGCCCGCTTCCCAATTCGGCGGGTCTGAAGAAAGGCGCTATTTTTGCCAGGAGGGAGTCAGATCGGTGATTTTGAGACGGTTCAGATGGATTTGCATTTTGATTGGACATAAGGATCCTTTGGGCTTTTACTTGGATACACCCGGATAAGAGGGGTTAACGCTCTTATTAAGAACTGGAAAATCTGGAAAAAGATTTCTGTTTCCAGTATTGGCATTAAATGCGACCGCAAGTTGTAGGGCCTGCCAATTGATGGCAGAGGGGTCACGGAAATTGAGCCGGTAGATGCGATCTCCAGGCCCTTTCCAGACCTGGCATACAACCTCTCCCCGCCATGATTCTGCTATCCCAATTCCCAGGGCATGCGGGTCGGTGTCCTCAATTGCCTCGGTCACTCGCTCTTGGGGTAAGCAAATCGGCTCGCGTTGATGTGTTTGTAGCCAGTTGATAAGCCTGTGGATTATTCTGGTTGATGTTTCAACCTCAGCTACTCGCAGCGTCAACCGTGACAATGCGCCGCGTTCGAGGTGGCCCTTGTATACTGCCGCGAGGCGGTCTGTTCCGGTCAATTCTTTGGCCACCGTTTCCTCAAGTTGTTGCCTGATTTCGTTATCATTGTAGGGAGGCTGCGGGTGCCATAGCCTAAAGTCACGCTCGACATCAGAGGCGCGAGCCATAACCCCCGTCGCCATTATTTTTGCCTGCTCCTTGGAGAGAATCCCGCAACCATCAAAACGCAAATTATGCGATCGATCGTGCAATCCGCCAAGAGCTACCCGGCGAAATTCGTCCGTTATCCGTTGGATCCTGTTGCTAACAAATTCAATGTCGAGGTGTCCCGGGAAATAAACGTCAGCCTGGCCCGGGAAACGAACGCCGCCGATCTGATTGATGCCGCGGAGCAGAAAGTTTGGGTTCCTCGTTGGTTTTTCTCCGGGTTGGCAAGTGATGTACTGACAGAGCTGACACGCGGCCTCCCAAAGAGAGGACAATCGCGGGGCGAATGGGTTTCCAGAAATTCCCTGAAAACTGTTTGCAATGTCTCCTATATGATTGCAGATTCTTTCCAATTCGAGGATCAGGGCGCGATAGTAAAGCGCTGCAGCGGGTACATCTTCGGTGAGCCCCACCGCTTGCTCAATTGCCTCGCACGCGGCGGCGCTGTATGCAACTGACGTATCGCCTGCGACGCGCTCGGCCAGCATCGGTACCTCAAGCAACGAATAGGATTCGGCTAGTTTCTCAACTCCTCTGTGCTGGAATCCCAGAACGGCGCGAACGCTCTGGATAATCTCTTCTCCCTCTATGTAAAAAAGAAATAGTCCTCCGCCAATAATCAGGGCGTGAATCGGACCAACCAGAACCGTATGGCCGGCTCTCAATCGCTTTAAGTAGTCCGGCTTGACCAAGTCGGCCGCTCCCACTGCAGAGAGCCATTCCCTCAAGGGCTCTCGAGAGAGAGGATCCAGGTCGGGCGGAAAAACACTCCGATGCAGAAACAGTCCTCGATCCCGCAAGGGTAGCTCGGGATAAGGTTCGAGACCAAACATGTCATAGATTTCTTGTTCGTAAAAATGGGCTGTCGGAAAGTATTCGGATATCGATGGATAATGGTTGGCAAATCGCGGTTCTAGAGGATAGCTCAGAATAACGAGATTCTGTTCCTTCCCGCCTGCAGGCTGGTCCCGGCGCTCACCGCCCGAAAAGGTATAGTACATCTTGTGGGCATGAGCGCGGAGTGGTCTTTCGTCGCTCGCCGTCATGTTCACCAGATAGTATTCTTGACCTTTTAACCATCCGGCTAGTTTTGATAATTCCTCGCTTTTCCGAATCTCGAACTGGTATTGTCCCGAAGGACGGGGATACTGTGTATAATCAGTCGCGCTGTCTTGCACACCTGTAAGAATATCGAGAGCCACCGGGCGCTCCTTTTCAAGGATAGTTGTTCAAGCCGAGGACGGCTTTTACGCTGCCGTTCAACAAGTCCGATACACTGTTCGGAAGGGCAATTCCAGACAGGAGAATGAGCAGAAATAAAACGAAAAGAGGCAGAACATCGAAAACTGTTTCCCGCAAGTCTTCTTTCTGCTTGGCTGGTATCAAGTCTTCTTTCTGCTCGGGTCTCTTTTGTGTCTCTCCCCCAAGATGGCGCAAAAGGCCGATAGAGATCAGGATGGTCGAGATCATGAACAGGATAATCGAAACGATGATGATCCAGCCCAAAGGCCATAGCGTCGAAAACTGTGCGATGGCCCAAACCTCATTTATCGCGCCCCATATGAGATTGAATTCGCTCATAAAAATATTGAAGGGGGGCATGCCGACAAGGGCCAATGCCCCTAAAATCAGCATGCTTGCAGTCCACGGCATCTTGAAGATTGCCTGGTAGCTCGTCTTAGGTGGCTGGGTGGTCTTGCTTGACTCGATGGCTTTGAAAGCGCGTTGGATGTTGCCATAGCTCAGGAACATCAATGACTTGGTCGTGGCGTGATTAAAAATGTGCAAAAGGCCGGCATACACTGTGATCGAGGCAATCGGAACAAGGTTTTTGTTGTCCGCTACTAAACCCCCAATTGCGATCGCCATAGCAATAATCCCCATATGCTCAAGGCTGTGGAAAGCCAATATCCGTTTAAACCGGTTATCCTTGAGGATGAACGGGACGGACAACAATAGCGAGAACAGCCCTAGGCAAAGCAAAATGAGAGAAGTGAGTGTGGCGTCGCCAGCTACGGCGTTGGCGAGGGTATAAAAGCGCAGAATGGCATAGAATGCACATTTGAGGAGGACGCCGGACAGCAGCGCGCTCATCGGCGCAGGCGCTTCGCCATGGCCGTCCGGGAGCCATGTGTGCATGGGGGCAAGACCGGCCTTGGTGCCATAGCCCACGACGATGAATAGAAATGAAAGGATTACAAAGCCCTGCTCGGGACTATGAGACAACATTCCTGATTGCGCCACCTTCATCAGGAAGGACCAATTCATGATGCTATCTAGGGGGAGCCCCGTTTTCGGGTCAAGCACGGCCTGCATGACAGGTACTACATGGGGGTCTGTTGATGTCGTGAGCGGAGAAATTGCGTCGGCGAAGAACATCGTTCCCAATAGTGCAAGGATGATTCCTGTAGAGGTGATAAGCAGGTATTTCCAGGCCGCATCCCATGAATCGCGTTGATTGTAATAGCCTACCGTCAGAGCTGAAAAAACGGTTGTTAACTCGATTGCGATCCATAGCGCGATCAGGTTATCCACCAGTGGAACGAGAAGCATGGTGACGTGGAACATGTTGACGGATAAGTGGAAGAAGGCGGGGCTCTGGAGATTCCCTTTGCTTTCCGGGTCTCCCTCGGGAAACCGCAGCGCATTCCAGGAAGCGAACCATGAGATCGTGTTGACGAGCACAACAAAATAGAGCGACAGCGCGTCGATATGCAAATCAAGGGAGAAAAGGATGAACGATACGTGTGGCAGTGTGTGGAACGCTTCTCCGCGAATTTCAAATTGACGGAATAAGAGTACCGACAAGGGAAGCAAAACGCAAGAAGTGGCGAACGTGAGCCAGCTATATACGTCAAGGGCGCGGTGATAGAGTGGACCCCTTTTCATCCATAGCGGAACTATCCCCAGGAGCCCAATCACAAAAGGGATAACAAGCATCAGGGTGATGAGTAGTTCCGGGGGCAAAAGTAGGAGCGGGCTCAGGATTTTTTCTATGAGCTGGAAATCCATTTAGGCTTCTCCCTTTAACGGCTCCGGCTTGGCCGATTTCTTTTTGTACTCACTCAGGTTCGATTTCTGGGCAATCTTGTCAAGATTAATCGTTCCAAAAAGACGGCTGATCCGGGGAATCATGAAAAACAGAATGACCATTGTAATACCTGTATAGAAATAAAGCGCGGTCACAAAATAGCCGGCGGGAACCGGGATCCCGACAATCTTGACGACGGCCAGGTAGAGCCCGTGATCCATCATCAAAAGCCCGATGATCTGTGAAATAATATCCCTTTTTCTAGCCAGGTTCATATTGTAGAAACCGATGAGATGGAGTGACAATGAAACCCCGAGGCCAATCTTTTTATCCATGTCTTCGGTTGCTCTTCCTGGCACTAGAAAATAGGCGATAAAGAAAGCGGCGCCGAGGAGCAAGAAAAACCAGATAAGGTCTTTTCTAGACGGAAGCGATTCCTTGCTGGCATCATTCCATATCTGATTAACACGCGTAACAAGGTCCCTGTGCTCCGAAGAAAATGGATGTAATTTTCTCCAGATGCCCCGGACCGATTCGGGTTGATCCGGTTGGACGGTTGCGAGCTCGAGCACGCTCTTGATCCCTAAAAACAAAAGAAGGGGTAAGAGCAAAATCATAAAGAGTAGACTACTTATATCGCCCTGCATGCGGCGGTTCCATGCAGTCAGTGCTGACGCAAGCGCTACAAAAAGGCACTGAATGCGATACCACCTGATAGTCCCATGAATCGATTGCCGTGTCGTAATCAGGAACGTGGTGACAATGAGGGCAAATTCCGCTACAGTTAGCCAGAAATCGGCGTTGGCGAACTCGTTGAGCATGCTTACTCCCTTGGGCTGATTTACATCTACTCCGAATTATTTTGGTATCAGGGTGAGAACAATTGCAACCAGAAGGAAAATCACGCACATCCAGGTATAGTCTGCGACGGCACGCAAGCGCATCTTGGGGCGTGATATTTCCCAGATTGCAAGTCCCGCCAGTATTAATCCGATCCGCAAGGGGTAGGAAATATCGGCGAGTCCATATGCGATAGCGTCAAAATTGTCGGTCCCCAGAATGCCAAACGGCAGGACAAGATTCGCAAACATGGTCAGGAGAAAGACGAGCTTGATCATTTCTCCCCATTCGAAAAGGGCCAGTTCTCGGCCTGCATATTCCAGCAGCACTCCCCGTTGTCCCATTGTCAGTTCATAGGGCGTTTCCTGGTTGTCGATCGGCAGACGGCCTGCCTCGAAAAGTATAATGATGAAAAAACCGATTGCCAGGAAAATCGTAACCGAGTTCCAACCCGAATCCCGCTGGTCAAGTATTGATTGCGCCAATCTCGTTAGATTGGTTGTGTTCCACCTGGCGGCGCTCGCGGCAAGGAAGAGGGCAAAGCCGATTTCCGTGTTGAACTGATAAAACATTTCCCTGGTGCTGCCAAGCCATGCAAAGGAGGATGCGATATCGAGACCGACCAGGCTGATAGTGAATCGCGCCAGCGCAAGCAGAGAGATGATGACGACCAGATCGGCGGCGACAAAGGTTGTAGCTTGAAAGACCGGTACCACAAAAGCGAGTGAGGAATAGGCGACGAGAATAACGAACGGCGCAATGGCAAAAACGATTGAAGTTCCTTTGGCATGCACGGCCGGCCGGCCGGCCATTTCCAGAAGATCCCAATAAGGATGGAGAATCGTAACCGGCGGGCGCCGGCGTTGTAGTAATTCTGCCTTGAGGTACTTGAGCAATCCGACAAGCCCGGGTGCAATTAGAATCAAGAAGAAACCTTGAAGCGCAGCCAGGAGGCTTGGAATGGAAATGAGCATTTCAATTGGCTCCGAAAAGGTGAAACTCGAGAATGATGACAAAGACTATCAGTGCGAGAAGGTTCATCCAAAAGATGTATTGCAGCGGTTTCCGAATGTCGCCATCCTGGATTTTGCCAGACTTCTCTGCTCCCGTCAGGAGCAGGTGAAATAGAGCTTTGTAATAGTTGCTAAAGGGGTCAATCACCGGTTTTCTCGCCTCGCTGTTTTCTGGCTTGGACTGCCCAAGGATGTTCTTTACTAGATAGATGAGTGGGCTGCTCGCCGGCCGTAACGCAGAATCCGCCCCGGTCGCACTATTCCAGTGTTCGCTGATATCTTTGGTCGGAGCGTGCCCTCTCCGTAGATTACTCCAATAGCCGTAAAGAGTGGCCCCTACCGTCACCACGATGCCTACGAAAGCAATTCCAAGTATGGAGGGCAGCACAGGAATGCTGTTTGTGGCGTTATCCAGTTTTCCACCCAATGCCTCAACCACAGTCCCGACTAGCCCCTCGTTGATCCCGTTCTCAAGAAGCAGGCCCTTGGTCACAGGCGCAAACAGCAAATTCCTTGTGACGGGGGCCAGGAGAACAGGAATGAAAAGGAGAGGTAATATGCCCAGGATGACGGTTAGTGCCGCAAATACAACCATGACGCCTCGCATCGACCAGGGAACGTCGTGCTCGGAGCTCCACCGCGAAGTATCTGCGGGGGAAGGACCCAAAAAGGCAATCCCCGCAATTTTATAAAAGCAGATAGCCGTAAGAGCGAAGGAGGCAAATAGCAATGTCAACGCCGTGGTAAGAAAGAGCACGTTACCAGGAGAGTTGGAAGTGCTTAGAGTTCCGATACTTGTCAGCAGAGATTGAGCAGTCAACCATTCGCTCACAAAGCCGTTCAGGAGGGGGAAGCCGGAGATTGCGAATGCGCCGATCAGAAAGAAGGCTGTCGTCCAACGATATCGATGGACAAGTCCGCCGAGTTTGTCGATAATCACCACTTGCGCTGTAAGATTATCGACCGCACCTGTCGCCAGGTAAAGGAGGCCCTTAAAGACCGCATGATTCAGCAGGTGATAAAGAGCCCCAAATAATGCCAGCGTTGCGATGGCTTCCATGCTGCTTTCCAGACGAGCAATCAAGGCAACACCAGCTCCGGCAACGATAATCCCTATATTCTCAACGCTGTGATAGGCAAGGGCTGTTTTGAGATCGTGGCTGTCAAGGGCCTGCCATACATTGACGAACGCAGTGATCACGGCAAGCGCAAGAACAAGATAACCGGTCCCGGGCAATGGAGGCAGGAATTCGAAAAAGAACCGGAGCATCAAGTAAATCGCAACCTTGATTGCAATTCCGAGCGACAGAGCGTGCGTCGTCGTGGGGGAATTGGGATGCACTCTCGGCACCCAGGGATGAGCGGGGACCAGTCCGGCGCGAATACCCAAGCCCCCTAGCGCGAGGAGGAAAATGAGATATGCAAGTACGGGGTTTGCGTTCAGTTGTCCGGCTGCATCGCGAAAGGTCTCAAAGCTCATCGCTCGATTGCCCAAGGCGTAGATTGTCGAAGGGGGCGTGAGCCCGGCATTAAATGCGAGGAGGGTCAAGGCCAGAACGAGGAGGACCGTGCTGGCATGGCTGATAATCATATAGAGCTGCGGGGCATTCCAGGCGCCCTCTATCTCTTCGGCTTCATGGTTATCCTGACCCGGTTCCTGGTATAGTCTGTGCTTGAACAAGGACAGGTACCCAAAGGCCAGCGTCATGATTTCAAGCATTGCACTCAACGTAAAGACATCGTTCGTCAAAACGACCATCTGCGTGGCCCATGCAAAGACGGCAAAAGCCGCAGCTACCTGTCGACGTTGCCGGAGATAATGAGCGGCTTGCAATGCGCCTAGCGAGTAAACGGCAACGCCGACAGAAAAGGCGCCGATGAGCAGCAGGAAAAAAGCGGCGAGATTGTCAAGACGCGCCTGCAAGAGGAAAGGGGGTACCTGCGAGTACCAGGAAATGGACCATTCGCCACTCAATTCCGGCGGGGCGTTGTTGAGCAAATGGACTATGGCCTTGATAAAACTCGCCAGGCTGGCAACGCCAGTACAAATGAGACCAGCGGTCACAGGCCATGGTAAGCGAACAAACGGCGGCGGCTTTTTCGCAAATTCGTTCGGCTGGTCGCGCATTTCTGCCAGCACCCGAGTTTCCGCTCCCGGTTTTCCGAATGGGAGTAGCGGAAGAATAAACCCAAGTAAGGAGCACGTCGAGATGGCGAGTAAAAACAGGAAGAGTTCGTTCATTCAGTTCACCTCGCTGATGCTTCACGCATTTCTTTTGCCGCTTCTTGTTCCGCGTCGCGTTTTGCCCGTTGCTCTCGCTTGCGTTTCTGTTCTTCCAGATCGCGCAATATCTCAGGATAAGCAAGTTGGATCAGATTCTTTTCCTGTTGCACGACCTGCGTGAGCCAGCGCTGTACTAGAGGCACCGCGAGGGAATAGAGAGGCTCGGTTTCTTCGGCCGATGGCGGACCCTTGCTCGACGCGCTTCCGCCGCCCGGCTGCGACCGGTCCGTTCGATGAACCCTCTGTTCTACCCGTACTGCCCCGAAAGCAATGTGGAGTTTTTTGAGTTCTTCCCTGAGCTCATCCACAAAGTCTCGCACATCGCTGGCGAGAGGTTCCCCGGCCTGATCGAGTTTGCCGCGGATCCATGCCTCGATTTCAGGAAAAGTTAAACTGGAGGAAGGATGCTCCACGAGACACCAGAGGACCAGGCGTCCCATCCAGTGCATTCTTTCGACCGATTCCTCGGAACTTTCTTCCGGTCCTTTCCAGAGGTAGCCAAAGTACAGGTTGGTTTTCTGTACTTCTCGGATGATATCGTTGATCTTTTTCTCGACCAGTTGGGGTGTGACGGTGAAATCGGCGGTATCATCCGGCATCGCACGTAGTTCCGCGACCACTTTGAAGCAGATCAACTGAACCAAATAGGGCCAGCACCCGGCCTCTTCGACCACCTTGTAAACAGCCTCGCCGCGCCAGTTAACATTGGCTTTGGCTCCCAATTCCAGGACCAATCGGTTACTATCCCCCCTGTTCATTGGGCCTATCTCATAAGGAACATGGAGCCCAAAGGTAGCAGAACCGAAATATGCTGCCTCTCGGGTCGTGGCCCAGGTGCTCGTAAAGATCCATCCGACACGTTCGTGGACTTGCATGATTGATCGCAGATTGGAGAGCACATTCCCGAATTCTTTGCGGTACAATTCATCCCACTCGTCCACCAGCATGACCAGGATAGCCTCAGAATTGTTGTCGAGCAGTCTTTTCACCTTGTCCTTGAACACCTTTGCCGGGCTCTGTTCAAAATCTTCCCTTTCGCGAGCCGCGTCCCATTTTTCATGCAATGCGTTATATATGTCGTGACACAGTTCCCGGAGGAATGTGGCCGTCGGATTGGGATCGAGCGTAGAGAGTTCCTGGATGTCCGAGCGAATCGTCTTGATTTGATTCAGACGCGGCCGTTGTTCAGGCGGGATGCCGAACTTGTCCTGCTGCACAAGGTCTCCGGGTAGTCGCTCGAATCCCAGCAAAAGTGAGGTTTTGCCAATGCGACGAGGGCCAAAGATATAGATGATCATTGGCCGTGAAGCCGTTTCATTGTCAACCAGTGCGCGCATTTCGGTATTACGTCCAATGAACAAATCGTTTTTCCATACCGCTCGACCATCGAAATAGGGTTGTCCTGTCGGTTTCCCTCTCACTTGATTGGGGAAAACGGGTACGTGCACGCGAGGCAAGGCCTGTTCATACGATACATTGGATGAATCTATAAACCTGCATTGAATCGATAGGTTCATCTCATTGGCGGTCGGTTCAATCTTCCACCATACTCTCCGGCGTTCACCCGGCGCCAGATTTTCCGTTGGTTGACTCTCATGAGATGTCAGCTTAAAGTCCGGAGAACGCTCGAGGGTAAGCTGCACATGAAAGGCCGTTCGGCTGCCGATATTTTCGACGTCAAAATGAACCTCTTCGCAAACCCCGGGCGTCGTATATGGATTTCTCAGAGTCAACTGTAGATAAGGCTGCCGCTTCCTGGCCCCGCGCATTTGGTTGATCTCCTTAATGTCTGCTTGATACGCCCAGCTCAGAATTGCAGTTTCATGTGCTGGCCCAAATGTGCGCTTTTCTAGCAGGAGATAAGCGGCAAGTATCTCCTCCAGAATCTCGAGTGCGGGACTGTTTTCCGTGAATAGAGTCGGCTTGAGTTGATGCCAGCGACTGGTCAGATTGAGATACTCTTGGTAAAAATAGTTAAAGTACGGGGAAGGCTGTGCTAGAGGAATCTTTGCGTTCGCAATTTGGCCCGGATATCTCGATTGTTGAAACCACCCGGCCGACTCGTCGTGCCTCTCCCGACCACTTGCATCAGCCGGGTGCCATCCAATGAGTTGTTCGGCGATTCGCCGGACCTCCTGAACCTGTTCAAAGCAATAGCTACCATTTGCTCGCGCGCGGTCATTCACTGCAGAGCCTTTTTGGACCAGATTCTCGAGATTTCGTTGGATGTTGTCTCGACTATAACAACGGTACCATTCCCCAAAAGCCTCAAGGCAGACTGCGCGCTCTGGCTCTTTGGTTTTAATCCGCTCTTGCTCATTAAGGACGGCGCTCAAAAGGTTTTCGTAACACTGTCTGAGTGAATCTTCATATTCCTTCAGGCTGGGCCAGAGCCCGGGGTCAAGCACATTGTGCAGATAGACTGCGCGTGCCGCCATGTCGGTAATAGCAGAGGGCGATGCATTGAACAACCCCCATTTATCCCCTTTAAGGTCGAGTAAATCCTGGGAAAAAAACCAAAGGTTCCATACAAGTTCTCGGAGCTGGTCTCCATCTTCGAACAGTTGACCCAAACCCTCGGACTCTACCGAAAACATTTTCCTGAGCAGTGGATCTAATATCTCAAAGGAGTAAGATGCCGAATGCGGATTCTGACCTGTGGGCGACTTGCTTGCGAGATCTTCTAGAGATATGTATTCTACCGATGCCGGCGGGGTCGCCGAAAAGACCGGCCGGGGGATGAGATTGGCAGGGGCGCGATAGACACGTAGTTCCTCTCCGGTGCAGAATCTCGAGAAGTCGCTTGGCGGAATCACAGCCACCAGCCCGGGGTCCTTCTCTCCAGTCCGGTGGCAAAGTGCTTCTAGCCTGAAGGCTGCCTTCAAAAGGTCACTTTTCAACGCTTCCTGCTCGGTTTCCAGTGACCTGTTATACAAGTCGCAGGCCAGGGCATGCCGGGTATCGCGCAAAGTCAAGGTTCCTGTCGTTCCCGACCAGGTTAAGATGGGGGCAAGATCAATCCAATGCCTATCCGTGACCCTATCCATTTCGGTCAGAAGGCTCAATTCTTCTTGTGCTAGCCCTATGACCCATTGCTGTTTTCCCAGGGCATCCAATATCGCTTGTTCTTTGAGATCTGATATCCTGACTAGTGCAAGGCCGGGTTGGGTCGGGTTTAGAAAATTCTCCACATTGGGATCGGGAAAAATGGCGACGACGTCTTTGCACTCCAGATTCGCAAGCAGATAGGGTAGGGCAAGTTGGAAAAACTCAGAGATGGCCCGTTCCCGTTCTCCATATAAGGCAGAGCCGGGGTAGATTGGATTGTTCGGTGTTATGTCGGGCGCCGATCCGGAAAGCGAGGCCGGCTCCGGCCAAAAGCTTTTGATGACCTGAGCATAGAGGGCACGGGAGAGTTGGAACATGGTGTGAGCGAGTGCTTGCCTCTGCTTGGGGTCGTTTTTGATCTTGCGGGGAAGTATTGAAAACAGGTTGATGAACATCGGACCGGGAGCGGCCAGGTCCGGCGCAAACAAGTGCATGGCGGGAAAACCGGCTGCCCACCCTATAAACGTGCTTCCTCTTTCTTCTTTCAGGTTGTGCAGATCGCATACCTTGCAGTATGCTCTCAAATCTTCAGGGAGTGATGGCGGGGTGTCTGTGTTATAGACGAGCAAGAACTGATCGTTGGTGCTCGTGCCTGCGATCAAGACCAGGTCCTGAAAGGGGACGGCGCGGACGAGTTCTCTTAATTGATAGATCGGGTCGCCGGTCAGGTTAGGGGGCATTTCCGGTTCACCTCATATCGTATTGCGGCAATATTTGAGATACTCCGCTGCTTTTCCTTCCCAATGCCTAAACCAAGAAAACAGCATTCCAATGCGGAATTGATAAGTCTGCTCTGATTTGACAAGATATCCACGCTCGACGAGGCGCTCGGCCGCTTTCCAATGTTTTTTCTTTAGCTCTTCTCTATCCCATTGCTCCAATTGTTCTAGCGAGAGAGATTCATTCTTTATGATGGAGATCAGCACTTTCTTTTCTGCTTCGCTGAAATTTTGGACATAATTCTTCTCAAATGTGTGGTCCTCCCAGTGCAATTCAATCGCTTTTTGTGCTGCCCGGTCCGGCCATCCGGATGACCAGGTAATCTCCGTTTTGTCGGCGAAATGGCAGATCCAGTGAAGATAAAAGGGCCAATCGCCTGTTAGTGCATGGCACCGTTGCCTGTCTGATTCGGAGATCGCCAACCCGTTTCCATTGAATATCCAGTCAATCAAATGGTCCAGCTCTTCAGGGGGGGAAGGCCGAAGCTTGACGATAGCGTACAAATCTTTAGGCAATGATAGGTCAAATGGCATCTCCAATGCGCTAAAGATAAAGCGCATTGGGAGCGGTTGATCGGTTGATCGGCAAGCTTGCGCAAGCAATGTCAGGAGACGGGATATTCGCTTTTTGGACTCTGCTGTCATTTCTTTCTGTGCAAATGTTGCGTCGATTTCATCATAGAGGAACAAGCAAGCAGTCGGTGCTGCAGAGCGAAAAAGGCCCACTATTTCTGCGACAAGCTCTTCTTCAGTCATGGCGCCATATGCCAACGAATTTAACGGAGGAGCGAGCTTTAGGGCGGCAGATATTTTTGTAACCAGGTTGAAAGCAAAAGCTTCATAAGTGGATATACCTTGCACCTCATTGTACTTGGTGAAAGCATCTCTCCATTGCTCTGGGAAACGCTGCACAAAGTAAAAGACAATCCAATTGAGATGAGAAGATTTTCCCGACCTTCTCTCTCCTTCTATAAACAGAATTGGTAATCCCGGGCCGAAAAGTTCCCGGTATGTCTGCTCTCGTTCTGTCCGGTGATCAAAATAGTCTTGCTCGTGTACTTTCTGCCATGCGTCTGTATATGTCTCGCTGTAGGCGACCTCTGTATTGTGCCGGAGCCGCTTTTGATTGATCATAGCGAAGAGATTACCCCGCCTTCTTTGATTCGGCTTCTGAATCGTTGAGTACGCGGACAGGGGGTTCAAGATAATAACCTTGCTTGTAGCGCGTCTTGAGATATTCGGGACCGCTCTCCCCTAAAGCCGTTCTTACGCGGTTGATAACAGTCACGATAAGACCATCATCCCCCTGGTAGTATTGCTCGTGTCGAATAGCTCGCGCAAGTTCATCTTTGGGCACGACCCGCCCGGGGCTTTTCTCCGCATTTCGAGCAAGGCAGAGGAGCGCGTCGTATGCGGTTGGGATCAATCGTTGCACTTCACGCCCTTCAACATATACTTTCCTGGCGGTGGCATCAACGCATATCCCAGTCGCTGGTACATGAGGAGATATAGGACTGGGTTTTCGGGGGACCAGAAATTCGTCTGACTTGTCGGCGAACTGAGTCCAGAGATTCAACCAATCATCGATGAACTGGATCGCGAAATTGTATCCCCTCGAGTTGAATACAAGATAGCCTCGTTTTTCCAGGTCATTGCACGGCGTGCTCTTCGGATGCCGGGTGATACTAGATTCAGTGCCTGGGGAAAAAGCACTATGGGGTAAGAACCCGTCGTTGTTGGCCAGCCATAGTAACGCATACTGCTCTCCGTCAAGCAGACTATTGAACCAACTTTCGAGGTGTTTGTTGGAGCCAAGCGTTGCAACGGCGCGAGCCGCCAACGCGGGCAACTCATCGGGTTCGACAAACTCCGATCGGTTTTCTCTTGACAGTATATCGAAAATGCTTGTAAGCAACACCGCACCGAACAAAGGGTAACCGCCGGTGTACTGATGAACCCACTGAATAGCGCTCTCGGGCACAATATCTCGTCTGCCAAGCAAGTCATTACACAGCTGCCGGAAACCATCTTCTTCCAGAGGAAGGAGCACCAGATCGTTCGAATTCAACGGTGTTCCCTTATTAAATTGGGGCAGGTACTGATTCAGGCACAAGAAAAACACGAGATAGCCGCTACTTTGTACCGATAACTGATCTCGGGCTATATCGATCATCAGTGCGAGCACGCGCCGGTATTCAGTAGAAGGGAGATACTGGAAAATAGCATCAAAATCGTCTGCGAAACAGACAAAGGTCTCTTGGGGGAAATAGCGCCAGACCGTACGAAGACGCAAAAGAAAAGGATTACTTGTTTCAAAAGTGAAGGGAAGTTCCAGTTCGTTTGGAAGCTGTCCATACATCTGACGTAAAGAAGTAATGATACCATCCCACACGTTTCTTGCAAAATCAGCGCAGGTTGATAACCCATTTGGATCAATCATAAAACCGGAGAATTTCCTGCCCGATTTTTCCATCTCGTTCATTTCCACAAGTTTGGCGCGGCATCTATCCATAAAGGGTGTTTTGCCAATTCCCGCATGCCCAATCACCGCGAAAGGACTGCGATTTTCAAACTTGAGGTGGAACTCAAACAGCTGAACTAAGGCTTCACGGCCCTGGCTTGAGAAAGTCCGGGCCCTGATCTGTTGGGCGATTTCAACTGGGTTGAATGACATAGAGACCTCGCTTTGGCTTAACGATAGCGCGAATGGCGCCGAAATCTATAGGACATTATTGTCAAAACCCTCTCAACTCCTGCCCGTCGGTTATTTGCTTTGGCACAGCGCAATACGAAAGCCATAATACACCTGCCGGCCATCAGGTAGGAAGGAATCCCTGCTTGCGCAACGACAGACACGGCGCAAGTCGTCGAATGAGCCTCCCCGAAGAGCCCGCTCGCCGTGCACAGTTTCGTCTTCACGGCTATCCTCGGGAACATAAGGATAAGCTCGCTTTACACTCCGAGTCCATTCCCAAACGTTTCCCCCCATATCCAAGAGTCCATAGGGACTCTTCCCCGAAACGAAACAACCAACAGGACTGGGACAGCCAATTCCTGTCTCCCCGATATTTGCGTGATCTTCCTGATAGCGGTTGCCCCATGGAAATATATAGCCTTTGTTTCCCCGCGCGGCTTTTTCCCATTCGGCCTCACTCGGCAGAGTAACCCGCCATTTTTCCTTTAGCAGAGTGCCCAGTTGAGTTGGAACCAGAGATTCCCCTTGCAACTTGGTCTGGAGCCAGTTGCAATATGCTTGAGCTGCATGCCAGCTGACATTCGTCACCGGGCGATTATCCGGTCCAGTCCCAACATCCGGCTCGCAATGATCGTACCCACTATCCTGAATAAAAGCCCTGAACTGTGCTACAGTTACCGGGTATCGACCGATGTAATATAGAGGCAAAGTTACAACATGGCTTGGCCACTCATCTTCCGACGAGTCCCGATCCCTTGCAGGGTCGCTTCCCATTTGAAAGGGGCCAGCGGGAATCTCGATCAGCCCCCATAGCGGCTCATCCGGTAGATGCCACCTATCCTGCCTGAACCGAAGATCGCCTAGCCGGCCGAGGTATTCACCTGCCCGCACAAGCTCGGCCGCCGGAAATTGGGCTTGCTCGATCAAGTGCACCATCCATTTGCAGATGTCCTCTATTTTTCGCAGATCAGGTTCACTTGGATTGCTTGACGCTGCGCATTCGACAACAAGTTGAGCCGCAAGCAGAGCCCCCCATTCATCTTTTCTATCGCATGCTTTCTCATCAGATATTCTGTAGCAAAGCTGATTGACAAGAGCCCAGAGTGCAAATGGTGTTCCCTGTGCGGCTTTTGCTCCCGCAAGCATCGTCGCCTCACGCCAAAGACCCGGGTTTTCTCGGACGAGGTGGGCCAAGTCGTATGGATAATTATATTCCGTGAGGTAACACGCGGCGAGATACTCTTGAAACGTGCGATGAGGAAAGGCATAAATATTAACGCCGCGCGATACCAGCAACCCGGTTCTTTTGCTCAAGTAATCCACTAGGTGGCTCGGATCGACTTCGTGGTTCCCACTTAGCCCAAGCAAGCCGTTAACCAGCACCTCCTGTGGGATATCGGGCGTTTCGGAAAGCCCCGGATGCTCGGCGTGTGCACGAAATGCAAGCTCATTCAAGAATCTGCGAACTTTGCTCCGGTCAACCTTGAGCCAGGCGGAAAGACTAAGATGTTGAATGGACGCGTTTCCTTTGGCATCCCGATTCATTTTTGTGCTTTCCCACCGCTCGAGCAAGAGTTCTACCGCGCTTGCGTATAACTTTTCACGCTCTTCGGGCAGGTTCCCCTGCCGCATTGCATGGAGGCTTATGATTAAGGTCAACAAAAGCGGAGTTTGGGCCAGGTCGATCAACCGTTCATTATGGAGTAATACTTCCTTTAACAAATGTGCGCGCCCGCGCGCGTCGGCAATACCCGTGCCGCCCTTCGCCGCGTAATGATCGTACCACTTGTCTACAAACCGCAAAATTTGCGGATGGCTGAAAGGGGCCAGTACCGCTTCAGTAAAGTCTGGTAAGTACCACTCTTGCTTTTGATAGGCGTAGGTCCGACTCGTAACGGCGATACGGCATTTGGGAAAACTCGAGGCAAAACTCTCGATGATGCTCCGAATCTGGGTCCGCAAATGCTGTCCGCCAGGGACCTCATCCATCCCATCAAGCAAAACAAGACCGCCGCGCTTCAGTAATTCACTCCTCAGAAGAGGGGCAAAATCCCCAATTCCCAACAGCTTTAGTTGCTTTTGGATAAACTGGAGTAAATGCGCAGCCTTTCCCTCTTCGCTCGGTGAGAGCGCCGAATTGGCTGCGAAATCTCGCAAGATAACACGAACTGGAAGCAACCAGCCATGCTCCCAAGCCTTGAGTATATGCTTTGATTCAACATTATTAACTGTCGCAGATTCCATCAGCCGGCCCAGATTCGCTTCAGGCCGTCCCAGCGCCTCACCCGCGAAGCACATGCAGACAAAATTCACAAAAGTGCTCTTGCCGCTTCCTGGCTCGCCGAGTAAGACGAGCCGTGGGTGGCGATTCAAAGCGCCGAGTGCAGTTACCTTGGGAACATCCTTTTTCCCCTTATACGGATCATGCCCCTGCGGGAGGGGTGTTTCCGTAGACAGGTCGGTATAGACGGCCGCCAAATTCAGGCGCGTCTTGTTGTCGCTCGCAAACAGGGGATCGATAGTTGAGACAAAACTTGTGCTGTCGAAAAGTTGATTCAGATAACTTTGCCGTAATGTCTCAAAGGACGGCTTGCCCATATTTTCGACAGGCTTGTGAAAGACAACCTTGTTGTTGTTTCCCTGAACAACAATACTTTCCGTGACCGGGCCGGCTAGAATACCGTTCGAGGTCGGTCTATCAGTATTTTCCGTGATGATTTTCGGTTGGTGCGTTTCTTTACCAAGAAGGCTCTGAGGACTACCGTTATAGCCTATAACAGACAGGACCTGTTCTGCAAAGGAAGGATTCTCTCTGAATGCCCGTCTTAGCAAAGAACGGAACTCGCCTTGCAAGTCATGATCCTCAGGGGCATCCTTTAACTCGCGTAATGTCCGCTGAATCTCTGCGCTGACGCTGATATGAGGTCGCATCACTTTCCACAGCTCTGCAATGTCGTGCGGCAATTCTGTTCCTCTATCAACTTGCAGGTCGACCAAAAGGGGAGTGATGAAGGGACGCAAGGTTTGGTAGATGACAACTGTGACGTTCGACAAAGCATCTGCGCTCATATGGCACTCTAGAACCGAGAGCTAGGCGTTCGGATAAGTAGCTCGGAGAAAGCGATTGGCTAGTTCATTCAATTGCAATAGATAGTAATACATGGCCTGTCTCTTGGACGTTGTGGACGCTGAAGCTTGACGTATGAGAAAGACATGGCTTGTGGATAACCCGGTTTTGGATTCGGGTAATGGGCCTATTGTAGTGCGTTTGCGGTTCGTGGGCAAATCTCTCTTTGGCTGAAAATTCGATACAGCAATTCGAGAAACGTACCGCGGTGAACGCCGTCGGTAGCTTGCGAGCTTGGCAAATCCAACGATCAGAAAAACGGCTAATGCGGCAGCCAGAATCGCCAAGATAGCAAGACTCCGGTTCTGAAATAACTCGGCTTCCTCTAGATAGAGCCTTAGGCCGATGAGAATGTTGAAGGGGAGGGTAATGCCCAGAGAAGTGGCAAGGCTCGTTGAGATCGCAATTGTCGCGCTTTCTGAGTTCCCGTTGTGTAGTGCCGTAATCGCAGCCCGCATCCCTGTTGGAGCCGCTACATATGAAGCAGATGCAAGGAGCATGCCAAAGATGGCAGAGTCGCCCAGCCCTAGATTGATGATACGCGCAATGGAGGTGCCTAAGATTCCTCCCAACAACGGCATTCCTAACCCTATTAGTATCAGTGTCCAACGCCGTGTTCCGAGATTCTCAAGCTGATTGCCTGCTTGGCGACCCATATCGAACAAGAAATAGATAAGAATGGGATTAAAGAGAGTGTTGAAAAGGAATGCTAGAATTGAAGTCGTCATGAGCATCGGACCGATTAGCGCCCCTAGCAGCAGAGATAAAGGTAATAGTAGCAGCGATTTGTCTTCCCGTAAAAGCCGCGGAATAAAATTAAACCCTTGTCCGAGGAGTAAAGCACCAACTAGGACCGCCGGAAGTTCCATGAGAGCGACCCATGCGGATGCGACAGGGCTATAAGGGATACCAAGTCCATCAAGAAACGACAACCCTGCTGCAAAAGTGCTTATACTGACCGATCCGAAATGAGCGGCTAGCGAGGCTCTTGTTTCTCTCTCAAAGGAGGTTGTGTGCTTGAGGAACCAAAAGACAAGCAAGCAGAGGCAGACGGAGAATCCTATCGCCAGAAAACTTGGGGCAAGCATCACCGCGGGGCGGGGACTAGCTAATTCACTTCCGCCAACAAATCCGATACGTACAAGCAAATAAGTTACGATAAGCTTGTGTGCTACTTTACGCCAGTCAATGCGAGGTGGGGCTTGCTCACGAGCGCTCGTGTTTCCTGGCAAACAGGACTTTTGCTTGACTGGCATCTCGATGCGCATTTGCGAGAAATTTCGCTTCCCAAAAACGAGATTTCTCACGCTGTTCGGAATGACAAGCAAAACTCCTGAAAAATATACACCAGCAACACGTTCAACCAAGATTCCCGTTAGAAACGCCACAATCATAACAGATACAACAAACATGATTCCCTCCAAGCTTTTGTATTGTCGCAGGTAGATTTCCACGACTTGATGTATTATTACTCTAGTTGAACGAATCATCTATAGACAAGACTTGCAAAACTATTTCAAAATCCTTACAGTTTAGGTGTTTTGCTTGGCAGTCTGGCGGAGTAAGGTGGACCTCTTTGATCTCAAGAGCGAAAAGCTGCCCCAAACCATAAGTTGTGGTCGCTGGAGTTTCCTCTCCGACAGACTGCTAGAACGAACATCTGTCTGAGGATATGAGAAGTACAACCGGAATAGTCCAAGGGACTCGTTGCTTGGTGCCGGCGCCTATTACGACCTGTCCCACGGGAACATTACCATACAGGAATAGGGACCTGATATTTGCCCATCCATTGACAATATGCTAGAATAGCAAACTGCACATGCGTCGCTCGAATTGCGGCGTGTGCTGCGGTTGTATCAACCAGATGCTCTGACGAGGCGAGGTGTGTCGCTGCGAATTGCGAATTGGGGATTGCGAATTGTCGATTGCCGAATTCCTAATTCTTGATTCCTAATTCGCTCGATTCTCGCCGAGGAAGAAGAGCGTCGCCGATTTCTGGCGCGCAGGTCGCGCGCCGCAAAAAACACAAGGAGTGTTCAGTGGCAAGTATCCTTCCGATGAAGTCATTGTTGGAGGCGGGGGTTCATTTCGGTCACCGGACCCGCCGGTGGAACCCGCGGATGAAGCAGTTCATCTTTACCCAGCGCAATGGCATTCATATCATCGATCTGCAGCAGACCATGCAGCGCCTCGAAGAGGCGTACAAGGTCGTGCGCGACGGCGTGGCCGACGGCGGCGCCGTTCTGTTTGTCGGCACCAAAAAGCAAGCGCAGGAGACCATCCAGCAGGAAGCGACCCGCTGCGGGATGCCGTATGTCAACCAGCGCTGGCTCGGCGGCACGCTGACCAATTTCCGCACGATCCGCGCCCGGATTGACTATATGCTCAAGCTCGAAGAGCGGCAGTTGCTCGGCGAGCTCGACAAACTCCCCAAGAAAGAAGCGCTCCTTCTCACCCGCGAGATGACCAAGCTCCAATCGCGTCTCGGTGGGCTGAAGGAAATGCGCCGGTTGCCCAAAATTCTCTATATCGTGGATACGATGCACGAAGAGATCTCGATCCACGAATCACAGGCGCTCAACATTCCGATTGTCGCCATGTGCGATACCAACTCGGACCCGTTCCCGATCGCTTATCCCATTCCGGCCAACGACGACGCAATTCGCGCCATCAAGCTGATCACCGCCAAGATTGCGGACGCAGTCATCGAAGGCAAGAACATCCGCGGGGTCGTGGCGTCTGAAGCGGTGGAAGAGGGCGTCGCCCTCCCCGGCTTGGATTCGGATATTGAGGCCGCGCTGTCGTTCGAGCCCGGCGAATCCGGTCCCGACGCCGACCTGGCGGTTGAAGATGTTGCCGGCGCCGAGGCAGCGGACGCGCCCGGAATGGCGGAAGGGGTATAACGTGGCAACGGCAGAACAGATCAAACAACTCCGCGAGGCCACCGGTGCCGGCGTGCTCGAAGCGAAAAAGGTGCTCGACGAGCACAACGGCGATATGCAAAAGGCGATGGACATCCTCAAGGCGCGCGGCATCGCCAAGGCCGATAAAAAGGCCGAGCGGCACGCGAAGGATGGCCTGGTCGAGTGCTATATCCACAGCGGCGGCAAGCTGGGCGTCATGGTCGAAGTGAACTGCGAGACGGACTTTGTCGCGCGGACGGACGCCTTCAAGCAGCTCGCCCACGACATTGCCTTGCAGATTGCGGCGACCAACCCCAAGTACGTGACCGTCGAAGAGATCCCGCAGGGCGAGGCCGAGGTGCAGCGCAAGACGTTCGAGGATGCGACCCGCGCCGAGGGCAAGCCGGAGGCGATCATCGCCAAGATCGTTCAGGGCAAGTTGGACAAGTATTACGGCGAGACGGTTTTGTACCGGCAGCCGTTTATCCGGGATGACGGCGTCACCATCGGCGATCTCGTCAAATCGGTCATCGCGAAAACCGGCGAGAATATCGTCGTCAAGCGCTTTGCCCGGTTTGGGCTGGGAGAATAATCGAGATGAAAGGGGAAATGGGAGGAAAAGGCTCTGCGCTTTTTCCGATCATTTCCCCTTGTTTCAAGCCGGGGGAAAGATGAAGCCCAAATATAACCGGATCTTGTTGAAACTGGGCGGCGAGGCGCTCAGCGGACGGGATCAGCATGGAATCGACCCGCAGTCGGTGGACAACGTCGCCGACCAGATTCAGGCGGTCACGGCGCACGGCGTGCAGCTCGCCATCGTGATCGGCGGCGGCAATTTCTGGCGCGGCAATGATCCCTACGCCCAGAGCATCGACCGCGCGACCGCGGACTATATGGGGATGCTGGCGACGGTGATTAACGCGCTGGCGCTGCAGGATGCGCTCGAAAAGCGGGGCATCGTCACGCGCGCCATGACCGCGATCACCATGACCGCGATTGCCGAGCCGTACATCCGCCGCCGCGCGATCCATCACCTCGAAAAGGACCGCGTCGTCATCTTTGGCGCCGGCACCGGCAACCCCTTCTTTACGACCGACACCGCCGCCGCCCTCCGCGCCCAGGAGATCAACGCCGAGGCGCTGCTCAAGGCGACCAAAGTGGACGGGGTCTATGACAAGGACCCGCTCCGTTTCAAGGACGCGCGCAAGTTCGAGCAGTTGAGCTATACCGACGCCATCCTGATGGAAGAGGTCCGGGTGATGGACGATACGGCCATCACCATCTGCAAAGAACACGACCTCCCGATCGTCGTCTTTGACCTCAGCGAGCCGCGCGCCATCGAGCGCGTCGTGATGGGCGAAAGTATCGGGACGGTCATTCGCAAATAGGTCACACGTCACACAGGTCGCAGGTCACAAGTCGCAGGTCACAAGAGCGGACCTGTAACTTGTAACCTGTCGCCTGCAACCTGATTATGATAGACGATGTCAAAGCCGAAGCGGAAGCCAAGATGAAAAAAGCCATCGAGGCGCTCCGGCATGATTTTCAGAGCATTCGCACGGGGCGCGCGTCGCCCCAGCTCGTCGAATCGCTCAAGATCGATTATTACGGCGCGGCCACGCCGCTCATGCAACTGGCCTCCGTCGCGGCGCCCGAAGCGCGCCTGCTCACCATCAAGCCGTTCGATCCCGCGACGCTCAAGGCGATTGAAAAGGCGATCCTCGCTTCGGACTTGGGATTGACGCCGAATAATGATGGCAAGCTAATTCGCCTCTCCCTCCCCCCGCTGACCGAGGAGCGCCGGCGCGATCTGACTAAGGTGGTGCACAAGCGGACCGAAGAGTCGCACGTCGCCATTCGCAATATCCGTCACCTGGGGATCAAGGACCTGGAAGAGATGGAAAAGGAAAAGCTGATCTCGGAAGACCAGCATTTCCGCGGCAAGGAGCTGCTTCAAGAATTGACCGACAAGTACGTCAAGCTGGCGGACGAGGTCGGCAAGAAAAAGCAGGACGAGGTGATGGAAGTCTAGTCCTTGCGGAAAGCGGATTGTGGATTGGGGCTCGCGCCGCGTTTCGACGATCCGCATTCCACAATCCGTACTCTGCGAGCAACCGATGGTACAAGTTTTGGACCGAGCTCAAGAAAAAGGCGATCTGGCCAAGATTCCCGCGCATATCGCCATTATCATGGACGGCAATGGCCGCTGGGCGCGGGCGCGGGGGATGCCGCGCATCGTCGGACATCGCCAGGGGACCGAAAACATTCGGCGGGTGCTCACGGCCAGCGTCGAGTTCGGCATTCCGATCCTGACCATCTATGCCTTTTCGACGGAGAACTGGGGCCGCCCGCCGGACGAGGTGCGCGGGTTGATGACGATCTTTGAGCAGACGCTCAATCGCGAGCTGCCCGAATTGCACAAGAACGGCGTGCAGTTGCGACACATCGGCAAACTGCAAGAGCTGGCGCCGCAGCTTCAAGCGTCGGTTCGCAACGCCATCGAGCTGACGCGAAATAATGACCGGATCATCCTGAACATTGCATGGAATTACGGCGGCCGCGCCGAGATCGTGGACGCCGTCCGCCGCATCATGTCCGACGGGATTCCGGCCGACCAGGTGACCGAAGAGGTGATTTCGCGCCATCTCTATACCGGCGGCCTACCGGACCCCGACCTCGTGATTCGCACGGGCGGCGAGATGCGCCTTTCGAACTATTTGATCTGGCAGGCCGCCTACGCCGAATACTATTCGACGCCCACCTTCTGGCCCGATTTTGATCGGGATGAGCTCTATCGCGCGCTCGTCGCCTTTAACCAGCGCCAGCGCCGTTTTGGCAAGCTCGAAAACCGATAGCTCGCCCTACGCCTTGCCACCGGACCTAGCATCGTGTTGCGAACCCGCATTCTGACCGCCCTGATTCTGATCCCTCTGGTTGTCGGAACCACCCTCCTGGGCGGATGGTGGCTTTTCTTGTTGATGGGCGGTGGGTTCATCCTCTGCGGGCACGAGTATTTTACGATGGTGCGCGCCGGCGGATACCGGCCGGAGCGCGCGCTCGGGGTCGTACTGGTGGCGCTGCTGCTGCTGGATGCCATGCTCGGATGGCGCCAGGCGCCGTTGATTCTGGTCGCCGCCGTCGTACTGCCGCCGGCCTGGGAGTTCCGCCGGACCGACCACGAAGGCTTTTTGGCAAGCTGGGCCTTGACCGTGCTCGGCGTTCTCTATATCGGCGTGCTGGGCAGCTATCTCTTTACCCTCCGCGCGCTGCCGGATGGCGCCGCGCTGCTTGGGTTTACACTCATGGCGACGTGGTCCTCGGATGGGGCCGCGTTCGGTGTGGGCATTGCGATGGGACGCCGCCCGTTCTTTCATCACATCAGCCCCAAGAAAACATGGGAAGGGGCGATCGGCGGAGTCGTGGGGGCGGCGATTGCGTTTGGCGTGCTGATGAGCATTTATGGATTCAATCCGCTGCTCTCGTTCATCGGCGGCATCGGCGTGGGGATTGCGGCGACCGTGGGCGACCTGACGGAATCCCTCATCAAGCGCCAGGTCGCCGTCAAGGATTCCGGCTCGCTGCTGGCCGGGCATGGGGGCGTGCTCGACCGACTCGACAGCACCTTTTTCGCCGTCGTCTTTGCCTTTTACTTTATCCAGATCGTCGGCGTGCGCTAGCGGGGTAGGGAGCTCCGCTCCTGGAATGCGCGTCCTGAAATGCTTGATCTGATCGTCTCGCTGTTATCGCTGGGGAACTTTATCCTCGCCGCTGCGCTGATCGTCACGACCTTTGCACTCCTCATCTATCTCTTTCCCCAGAACGTGCGTCATCCGGTGCAGCGCTCCTTTAGCGCGCTCCTCCTTTTTGTCGGCATCGTCTATGTCGGTCAGGTCTTTTTGCTCAAGGTGGATACCCGGCCGGACGCCGAGTGGTGGCTGCGTTTCAAGTGGATCGGGATCGCCTTTGTTCCCGCGGCCTATCTGCATTTTTCAGATGCGGTCCTGCGCTCGACCTATCACTATAGCCGCTGGCGACACCTGGTCGCTCGCATCTCGTATGTCATCGGCGCCGTCTTTCTCGTGCTGGTGCTCAATACCGACCTGGTCGTCCAGGGCCTCTATGACTATCCGGCGGCCACGCAGCTCGGGTCGGGCCGGTTCTTTGGGTTGTTCGCGGTCTATTTCTTTGCGACGACGATCTGGGGCCTGTACAATATCGACCTGGCGCGCCGGCGGTCGCTCACGCCGACTTCGCGCCGGCGTCTCGGCCGGCTGGCGATTGCCTTTCTCGCTCCTGCGCTCGGCGTCTTTCCTTACCTGGTGATCGCCGGGTTTGCGGCGAGCCTGCCCCCGGTCCTCCTGCTGGGCGTGACCTTTTTTGGGACGATCGGGCTGGTCCTCATGCTCGTCGTCATGGCGTACACGGTCGCATATCAGGGCGCGCTCGCCTCGGATCGCATCGTCAAGCAAAAGCTTATTCACTATTTGCTGCGCGGCCCGGTCGTCGCGCTCGGCGTCGTCATTGCGCTCACCGTCGTTCCGCCGATCGAGCGCTATCTGCATCTGAGTCACGAGAGTTTTTTGTACGCGACCGTCATCGTTGGCGTCATCGTTTTCGAGCTCCTGGTGAGTCGCGTCAAGCCCTATCTGGACCGCTGGCTCTTTATTCAGGACCGGCGTGAGATCGGCCAGATTCAACAGCTCGAGGCGCGCCTTCTCACCACCACCGACCTCCGCCAGCTTTTGGAAAATATTCTCGCCGCGCTGTGCGATCTCTTGCGCGTGCCGAGCGGGTTTGTGCTCGCCGCGGCGGGGGAGGATTGGCGCCTGGAGGCGACGGTCGGCCCCCGCGAGGGCATTCAGCAGTTCTTGAGCGCGCATCCGATCGCGGATACTTTTAACGGGACCAATCATCACCTCGTGCCGGCGGAGGGATACTGGCTCTACCCGCTGCGCGTGAACGGCGGGGATATGATTGTCGGCGTGCTCGGCCTTGCCGCGCGCAGTCCCACGCCCGAACTGAGCGACCACGAGCGCGAGCTGCTCGACGCGCTCGCGTCGCAGGCGGAGATCGCCATCGAAGACCGCCAATTGCAGTTGAGCGTATTCGACGTCTTGGAACAGATCGGCAGCGAGGTGGAGTTGTTGCAGCGGGCGCGGACCAAACCGCGCGTCGTCGGCGCGACCGCGCAGGAACGCGTCGAGGAGGAGCTGGTCCTCTCCCCCGATTTTCACCGCGCCGTCAAGGATGCCCTCGATCATTACTGGGGCGGGCCCAAGCTGACGCATTCCCCGCTCCTCCAGTTGAACATTGTCAAGAGCTCGCTCTCCGAGTACGACCAGAATCCCGCGCGGGCCTTGCGCGCCATCCTGCTCCGCGCCATCGAACAGCTCAAGCCCGAGGGGACGCGGTCATTGACGGCGCCCGAATGGTTGTTGTACAATATCCTCGAGCTCAAAGTGGTGCAGGGGCACAAAGTCCGCGAGATTGCGCAAAAGCTGGCGATGAGTGAGAGCGACCTCTACCGCAAACAGCGGGTCGCTATCCAGGAGGTCGCCAAAGCGGTCCAGCAGATGGAAAATCAGGATACGCGGCCCCCCCGGACTGACGGCGCGCCGGGGGCGGAGGCGGAGGACGAATGACTATAGGACCGCGGTAAGCCCGGTGGAAGGCCTGGACCGTACAACTATCCTATTGAGAAACATGCACCCTACCGATAGAATCAAAGCAGTGCAAATATACGCCGACCCTGTATCGGCGCGTTCGCATCATGATTGCCGATTAATGGTGTGTCGCCCTGGCCCGCCGCCCTTGAGGCGGACGAAGGACGCCAGGGCGGGCGATGCGAACGCGCCGGGGCGTGATGCGCACATGTCTGGGGGAAATCATACCATGCTTCGGACCCATCCGCCCACTCTTCCAGGGAGCGGCGCGTTCGCATCATGATTGCCGGTGACGGTTAATTGTGTGTCGCGATGCGAACACGCCGTAGGAAAAGTGGGCCTATTTTTCGATTCCCCGCACTATCCTCGTTAGTGGTCGATGAGACGGACTATGCAAAATCCGAAACTGCCTGAAAATCCAGCGGAGCTTGAGGGCCAAGGCCGTTTGAGGCTCGTGCATCCCCTGTTGCCCTGGACGGTCCGGCGCCTGGCGCTGGTCGCGGTCGTCGCCTGCGTCTATTTGATCGCCTTTATTCCGCTCTATGCGCAGATGGGGGGCGTCGCGAGCGCCCTGGCCATGATTCCTGCGTCGTTAGCAGGGTGGCTGTTGGGCATGGTCCCCGGTGCAATTGCCGGCGTAATGATTGGGCCGGTGGCCACGACGATTATGTTTATGCTGGCCGGGCAGACCGCGGGCGCGGCCGTGGCGAACCTGAATATCGGCTCGCTGATCATTATTATTGTGAGCGGCGGGGTCGGATGGACGAGCCAGTTGGTCGCCGAATCCCGGGTGAACGCCCTCCGGGCGGAGCAGATGCGCCAGGAGCTCTTAAGGCAGCAGCAGTACGCGTCCGCCTTGCACACCACCACGTTGGGTCTGGTCGGCCGCCTGGAGATCAAAGAGCTCTTGCAGGCGATTATCGTGCGCGCGGGGGAACTGGTCGGCACCAGCCATGGGTACGTGAGCTGGCGCGAGCCGGGGCAATCGGAATACGAGCTGCGGGTCGGGATCGGGATTTACAGCAGTTTCGTCGGGCATCGCTCGACGCTGGATGTGGGGCTGACGGGGGCGGTGGTCCGGGCGGGCGCGCCGGTGGTGGTAGACGATTATCCGTCGTGGAGCCAGCGGGTGCGCGACCCGAGCCGCGATGTGCTGCGCGCCGCGCTCGGGCTGCCTTTGAAATCGGGAAATGAAATTGCAGGGGTGATCGGGCTGGCCTATACGGAGAAGGGGCGGGCATTTGGCCAGACGGAGATTGACCTGTTGAACCGGTTCGCGCAACTGGCGGCGGTGGCGCTGGATAATGCGTATTCGTACACGCAAGCGCAAAAGGAGATTGCGGACCGCAAGCGCGCCGAGGAGGAGCTGAGGGGCGCGGAGCGATTCCTCGATTCGGTGATTGAGAGCCTCCCGATCACGCTGTTCGCCAAGGACGCGCAGAGCCTGGCGTTTGTGCGCTGGAACAAGGCGGAAGAGGAGTTGTTCGGCGTGGCGCGCGAGGACGCGCTGGGCAAAACCGATTATGATTTGTCGACGCAAGAGCAGGCGGATGTGTTTACGGCGCAGGACCGGGAGGTACTGAACGGCAAAATCCTCATGGATATCCCGGAGGAGAAGGTCCAGACCCGGAACCGGGGGGTGCGCTATTTGCACACGCGCAAGATGCCGATTCTCGACGACCAGGGGGAGCCGCGGTACCTGCTGGGGATTAGCGAGGATGTGACGGAACGGCACCGGGCCCAGGAGGATGTGCGCCGGCTGAATGAATATTTGACGGCGCTGCACGATACGTCGGTCTCTATGATCCAGCATCATGGAACCCAGGAACTGCTCGCGGATATTATCCTGCGCGCCGGCCGGCTGATCGGCACCGAGCACGGCTATGTCTATTTGCAAGACCCGGCGACGGGCGAGGTTTCGCTGCGAGTGGGGGTCGGCATTTATCAGGCGATGACCGGAAACGCCCTGCGGCCCGGCATTGGCCTGGCGGGCAAGGTATGGGTGACCGGCCAGCCGGTGGTGATTGACGACTATCGCGATTGGCCGGGGCGATTGAATGCGCCGAACCGTGATCCGCTCCGCGCCATCGTGGGCGTGCCGCTCAAGGCGGGTGACAAGGTGATTGGGGTCATCGGGCTCGCTTACACGGACGAGGAGAACAAGTTCGGCGCGGCGGAGGTGCAGGTGCTGAGCCGGTTTGCGGACCTGGCGGCGATTGCGCTGGATAACGCGCGGTTGTTTGAGCAGACCGGCGAGACGCTGGAGGCGATCCGCCGCTCGGCCGAACGCGAGGCGCAGATGTCGGCCATCGGCGACCGGCTGCATGCGAGCAACGATCCCAACAGCATTCTCCAGACCGCGCTGGAGGAATTACGACGCATGACCGGGCGGGCGCGCACGTTTGTGCTGTTGACGGGCGAGGGGACGCGCCCCGAGCGAAAAGAGGGGAACGGGCAGGAGATGGAATTATGACCGTTACTGTTCGGCTGCTGGCGCCGATTCTGATCGGGATTGCACTGGCCATCGGGGCGCTGACGTGGATTAACTTTAACAATCAGCAGGCGCTCATTGCGGGCCAGGAGGATACCCAACTGGCGGAAGCCTCGGCGGGGTTTTCCGCGCAGATTAGTGCAAAGCAACTCCTGGCCGAGTCTCTCGCCACCGGTGTGAGCAACCTGCCTGAGGAGGGGAGCGCGCTGTACTGGCAGGATGCGATTCTCCTGATGGATCAAGTTCGTCCGGTTTACCAGGAACTGGCGAACACCTACGGGACGTCAGAGCTCAATTTCTATCTCGCGCCCGCGACGGAGTTGCTACAGGTGACGGACCCGACCCACAAGCCCGAGGATGTGTCGAGCACGCGGAAGATTGTGGCCCGCACCATCAGCCAGGGACTGTCGCAGGGGGGGGTCGAGATCGGACCCAGGGGGCTGGGCATTTACAGCGCCGTACCGGTGATTCATTCGGGCGCATTTCTTGGCGCGGTCGAGGTGGGGTTTAGCTTAAACCAGACATTTTTGAAAGAGTACGCGGCGCGCCGGCAGGTGGCTGTCGCCGTCTATGTGAAACATTCCCTTCTGGCGCGCGCGACGCCGAACCCCAATACCGTGCCTGCGTCCATTCCGGACCTTGACCTGATTGTCCAGACGGGCGAGCCGGTGCAGGCCTCTGCCGCGTCATTGAGCGGGGCGCTGGGGGGCGCGACCCTGACCGACCGCATCACCCAAAATGGAAAGCCTTTTGCGGTGCAGGTGAGTCCCCTCAAGGACTATTCGGGCGATACGATTGGGGTGGTGCAGATTGTGCTGTCGCGCACTCTGGCGCTCGACGCGATCGACGCCAGCCGCAACATCTCTTTGCTCTGGGGCGGCGCCATCTTTTTGCTCGTCGCGCTGGGGGTCTATGTGGTGACGAATCGATCCGTCATCCGGCGATTGCAAGACCTGAACCAGGTGGCGGACCGATTCAAGGAAGGGGACCGTGCGGCGCGGGTGCAGGTCACCAGCCCGGACGAACTGGGCCAGTTGGGGGGCACCTTTAACGGGCTGGCCGACGAGATCGGCAACCTGGTGACCGGCCTGGAGGAGCGCGTGGCTGAACGCACGGCTTCGCTTGAGCGGTATTCGAATTATATGGTCGCCCTGCAGAATACGACGCTGGACCTGAGCCGCCGCCGCGATGTGAATGAGCTCTTGCAGGCGGTGGTGGTGCGCGCCGGCGGGTTGGTCGGTACCGAGCACGGCTATGTCTTTTTGCTCGATCCCGAAACGGGTGAGATGAAGATGCGGGTGGGAATTGGCGTCTATGCCAAGCTGATCGGCTCACAGGCGCGGAGCGGGACGGGGCTGGCGGGGACGGTGTGGCAGAGCGGCGAGCCGCTGGCGGTCAACGATTATCAGCACTGGTCCGGGCGGCTGGGGGGCGCAGAGCGGGCGGCCCTGCACGCGGTGGCCGGCGTGCCGTTGAAATCGGGGGCGCAAGTTTTGGGGGTCATCGGGTTGGCCTACGTCGAAGCGGGCCGCACGTTTGGGGCGAACGAGGTTGAGGTGTTGACCCGGTTCGCACAATTTGCCTCGATTGCGCTGGAGAACGCGCGCCTGTACACGGCGCAGGGGGCGTACGCCGAGGAGAGCCGCCAGGCGATGGAGCGCCAGGCGGCGCTCGCCGAAGAGAACCGCCGGCTGTTGGAACGGGCCCAGCAAGCGGTCGCCAACCTGGACGCGGTCAACCGGCGGTTGACGCGCGAAGGGTGGCAAGAGTTTATGTCGCTGCGCAAGGGCCGGCTGGCGCTCGCCAGCGGAGCGGTCTCTCCGAATGAGCAATCCACTGTGGCGGCGACGCAGGACGAGCCGCAGGCGCTGACGGAAGCGGTGGGGCGGCGCCAGTTGGTTACCACGCGCGAGAACGGGCGCCGGGTGGTAGCCGTGCCCATTATGGTGCGCGGCGAGGTTCTCGGTTCTCTGGCGATCGAGGACGCTGCCGGGGCTGCAGATTGGAATTCCGAGGAGGTCGCCGCACTGCGGAGCATTTCGGATCACCTGGCGCTGGCGCTCGACAATGCGCGCCTGTTCGAGCAGACCCAGGCTTCGCTCGAAACGGCGCGCCGTAACGCCGCGCGTGAGGTGACGCTCGCCGATATTACCGAACGGATGTATGCGCGCACGAATGTCGAGGGGATTCTGGAGGCCGCGCTCCAGGAGCTGCGGCGCACGACGGGACGGAAGCGGGCGGTGGCGTGGCTATCTCCGCAGGATCAAGAGGAGCGAACGTCTGACGCGTTCGGGATATCTGGCGCAGGTATCTCCGGCCCGGATAAGAGAAAATAGATATGAGTACAACCCAACCTGTTTCGACCCCATTCAAATTCTGGCAGTGGCTGACCCGGGTTCCGTCGTTCGCCGACGAGGAGCTGACGGCGCGGGCGCGGCTGTTGAACGTGATCCTGCTCGCGACGCTGGTGCTTTTTATCAGCATTCTGGTGCTGGGGCCGCTGGTCACGGTCGGGCGGCCGGATGTGCCGCTTCTGGGCGCAGGCGGGGTGGCCGTTTCGGTGGGGCTGCTGTACCTGTTTCGCCAGGGGCGGATCCGGCTGGTGAGCGGGCTTGAGGTGGGGCTGTTGGCGGCGGCGTACCTGACGGCGTTGTATAACGCAGGGAGTATCCGGCAGCCGGGGTTTTCTTTTTTTACGATCCTGGTGATGGTGACAGGGCTGCTCTTTGGCCGGCGGGCAGGGTTTATTATGGCGGGGCTCTCGGGGCTTGCCGGGCTTGGCTTTATGTATGCGGAGGGGCAGGGGCTGCTCCCGAAGGTGGCGCTAGCGCCGCTGACGGCGATGTGGGCGTTTGGGACGGTTAACGCCTTTTTCGTGGCGACGATGCTCTACCTGGCGCTGCGCAATCTGAGCGACGCATTGGGGCGGATGCGGACGAGCAACCGCGAGCTCCAGGCGATACAGGGCTCGCTGCAGGAACGGGTGACTACGGCGACGCGCGAGTTGGCGGCGAGCGCCGAGCAGAACCGCTACCTGGCGGCCCAGCTCCAGACGAGCGCCGAGGTGGCGGCGGCGGCGGCGGGGCAACTGGACCTGGCGGCGCTGCTGCCGCTGGTGTCGCGGTTGATTGGGGAGCGATTCAATCTGTATCATGTCGGCATCTATTTGCTGGAGGAGCAGGTGGGGGTCCGGAGCGCGTCGTACACCGAGGGAGGAGAGGGCGCGGCGGGGATTGAACGCGTGGTCGCCGGCGAAAAGGGGATTGTCGCATCGGTATTGAACCGACAGGGGGTGCGGATTGCGCCGGATGTCTCGAAGGAACCGCTGTTCAGGGATGATCCGGACCTGCCGCTGACCCGTTCGGAGATGGCGGTGCCTTTGCAGACGGGGAAGCAGTTGATCGGCGCGCTGGACCTGCAGAGCGCGAGGCCGGGGGCATTCTCGGAGGCGGATGTGACGGTGCTGACGGTGCTGGCTTCGCAGATTGCGATTGCGATTCAGAACGCGCGCTCGTTCGAGCAGGAGGAGCGGCTGGTGCAAGAGAACCGCCGCTCAAGCGAACGGCAGGCGGCGCTCGCCGAAGAAAACCGCCAACTCCTCGAGCGCACCCAACAGGCGCTCGACCAGGTGAACGCGCTGAACCGCCGGCTGACGCGCGAGGGGTGGGGCGAGTATGTCGCCACCCATGGCAAACAGGTCATGGTCGAGGACGCGGCAGTTGGTTTCAAGAAAGGCTCGCCGGCCGATTCGGTTTTGCGCCAGGCGGCGACGACGGGTGAGCTGGCCGAGACGCATGTGAATGGGTCAACGGCGTTAGCCGCGCCGATCGTCTTGCGCGGCGAGGTGATCGGCTCGCTCAGCCTTCAAGATGTCGAGGCGGGCGAATGGACCGACGAAGAAGTGGCGCTGCTCGAGGGTACAGCCGAGCGCGTCGCACTTGCCCTGGAAAATGCACGGCTCTTTGAACAGACGCAAGCCGCGCTGGAAGCGACCCGGCAGGCAGCGGAGCGGGATGCGCGTCTGGCCGCGATCAATGACCGGCTCCATGCCAGCACCGATGTCAAGACGATTTTGCAAACGGCGGCGGAAGAGCTGCTGCGCGCCACCGGGCGCTCGCGGACCGTGGTGCGGCTCAACCCGACGCAGGTCGCGGGCGAGCTCTCGCCCCGTCCCACGGGACTTCCTACGGTCGCTGAAAAATGAAAATGATGAACAAATCCGGCAACCAACGAACAGAGGAAACGCGACGCCAGCTCGCGCGCGTCCTGATCATAGCGATTGCCCTGTTGGGCTTCGCCCAGCTGGTGTCTGTCGTATCCATTACCCTCAGTGGGGACTGGGTTGCTTCTCTGCAGGACGGACTGGTTCTGGTCGGCTTGGGTTATCTGGTCGCGTTGCTGGCCGCGTTCTGGCTCAATCGCCGCGGGCAGCCCATTTGGGCGGCGCGTCTCACCATCGGCGCGCTGCTCATCGCCATGTTGGTGGTCGTGCTGCGCGTGACCGGTTTTGGCCTCATGCTGAGCGTCGGCGCGTTTCTGCTCACCGCCTTTATCGTCGGACAGATTCGTTTGCCGGGGCGACAGGCGCTTGAGCTGGTGGTTGCCGGCGCGGTCGGCGCCGTCCTCATCCTCCTGCTCGATCTCTTTGCTCCGATTGCGCGGACTCAGAGCGGCGCCGATACGCAATTCACCTCAGCCGCCTCGCTCCTGATCGGTTTTTTGGTGTTGGGGGGGCTGGCGCTGCGACACTGGCGCGAGTTTCGCCTGCGCACCAAATTGATCATTGGGTTCATCGCCATTAGCGCCGTGGCCGTAGTGGCGGTGAGCGCGATCGTGAGTCAGACCGTAACCTCGAACCTGACCCTGCAGCAGGGCGCCGCGCTCAGGACGATTGCCGATAACAGAGCGACCATCGTCGGCGACCTGCTCGAGCGGCAGAAGGACCTCTTGCAGACCATCGCCTCAACCCAGAGCATCCACAACATTGCTTCTTTGACCAATGCCCTCTATGGAACCGAAGACCGGGCGGTGATCCAAAAGCAGATCGATGGCGTCGAACAGCAGTGGGTTAAGGTGGGCGATGGGGACCCGGCCGTTCAACCCAAGCTGACCAACACGACGGCGGTCGAGTTCCTGCGTTTTCAGAGCGATATGCAGGATAACACCCAGGTGTTGTTGACCGACCAGTATGGGGCGATTATCGCATCGACTTTCCGGACCGCGCATTACTATCTGGGCGATCAGGCCTGGTGGCAAACGGCCTATAACGGCGGACAGGGTAAGCTCTATATCAGCCAGCCGCAGACCATCGAGCGCCTGGGCGGTTATTGGATCATTATCGCGATACCGGTCTACGGCGGGGACAATCTGGTGATTGGCGTGCTGCAGGGGCTCTATCCGGTAGCTGCGCTTCAACAAGCCTTGACCGTGACGCCGGGCACAAATACCGGTTCTCCCGACCTGATCTTTCCATCGGGTCTCACACTGCACGGCGAAGGGGATGTGACAACGCTCGCGCCGGCCCTGCTCAACCGGCTTCACACCATGACCCAAGATTATGCGCGGCTGTCCTATGAGAATGGGGATGCCTTTGTCAGTCGCGCCAATGTCGCCGCAAGCCGGCCGTCGACCAGTGGGGACATCCCGGGCTTGGGCTGGATGGTGGTCGTCGATCAGGATCCGCAAATTGCGCTGCAGCCGGTGCTCGTGGCCTCGCAAGCGGCCATCTTTTCCGGGCTCGGCGTCTTTTTGCTGGCGGTTCTGTTCGCGGGGATCGGCGCTCAATTCTTTGCCGGGCCGATTATCAAGTTGACACAGACGGCCGAAAAGATTACGGGCGGCGATTTAACGCTCCAGGCCAGTGTGAGCTCGGAGGACGAGATCGGGGAACTGGCGACAGCCTTTAATCGCATGACCGGGCAGCTCCGCCAGACGCTGGGCACGCTCGAGCAGCGCGTCGACGCGCGCACGGCGGAACTGGCGCGGGCGAATGACCAGTTGAGCACGCGCGCGAATCAACTGGAGGCGAGCGCGGAGATTTCACGGGCGGTGGCGGCGACCCTCCAGTTGGATGAGCTGTTGAATACCGTGCCGCCGCTGCTGGCTGCGCGGTTTGGGTTTGATCGGGCCACCATCTATCTCGTCGACGAGAACAGCCGGGAGGCGGCGCTGCACGCGGCGTCGGGGCGCACCGCGTCCGGGTCTTTTCTGAATCAGAGAATTTCAAAGGCCGGGGAGCGGGTCGCGGTTGACGAGAGCAATTTCGTCGGGCATGTGATCGCCGCCGGCCATCTGCGCGTGGCAGAGTGCCTGGCCGACGATCCGCTTTACAAGACGCCGCCCCTGCCCGGAATTCAATCGCGCGTGACGCTGCCCTTGATCGTGGCGGGGCAGACGATCGGCGCCGTCGACCTGCTCTCCACCCAGGTCCGTCTGTTTAGCCAGAGCGACCTGACCGGCTTGAGCGGTCTCGCCGACCAGATTGCGGTGGCCATTCAGAATGCGCGGTCGTTCGAGCGCCAGGTGGCGCTGACCGACGAGAACCGGCGCTCGCTAGAGCGCCAGACGGCGCTCGCCGACGAGAACCGGCTGCTTTTGGAGCGCACGCAAAAGGCGGTGCAGGAGTTGAACGCCTTGAACCAGCGGCTTTCGCATGAAGGATGGACGGTGTATGAGCAGACGGCCGGCGACCTGGTCGGGCAGGCGGAGCGGTCGACGCTGGTCAATCCGGTCTCCGAGATTCCTGCATTGGATCAGGCCGCCGCAAAAGGCGACCTCGTGACGCTGCGCGCAGACGGGGGCACGGTCGTTGCCGTGCCGATTATCGTGCGCGGCCAGGTGATCGGTTCGATGGCGGTGCAGGATTGCGAGGCGCAGAATGATTGGACGGCGGATGAGATTGCCACATTGCGGGATGTGAGTGAGCATGTGGCGCTGGCGCTGGACAATGCGCGGCTGTTCGAGCAGACGCAGGCGGCGCTGGAAGCGGCGCGCCAGGCGGCCGAACGGGATGCGCGGCTGGCGGCGATCAACGACCGGCTGCATGCCGGCACCGACATTGAGGGAATTTTGCGAACGGCGGTCGAGGAGCTGCGGATTACGACGGGACGGACGCGGGCGGTGGTGCGGCTGGCGCGGCGGCAATAGGGCGATTTCAGATTTCAGATTTCACTTGTGCTTGCGCAAACGCAAGTGCAAGCAGAATTCAGAATTCTGAATTGGGACGTAGAGGAGGGTCATGCAGAGCGCTGTAGGTGCAAGCAGACAGGTGCAGACGTTAGACGATATTCGCGCGCTGCGGGAAACGCTGATGCGGAGTATCCTGCGCGTCTTGCTGGTAGGAGGCGGGCTGGGGGTGCTCGGCGCGTCCTACTATGCGTACGTGCAGAATGAATTGTACTATATCCCCATCTATGCGGCGCTTTTTGCGTTGATCAGCGTGGTGGCGCTCTGGCGGCGGGTGCCGTATACGTTCCAGGTCTATTTTATCATCGGCCTGCTCTACGCCCTGGCGCTGCTCAACTTTGCAACCGAAGGGCGCGGGTCGCTGGGGCGCGTGTTTTTGTATGCGATGGCCTTTACCGCAGTCATCTTTGTCGGACGGCGGGCCATCCTTCCGACCATCGCCGTCGTGGTGCTGACGATGGCCGGTTTCGCGTGGGCCTTTGCGAGCGGCAATATGGCGGGGTCGGGGTATCAGGAAGTGAGCTCGACCTTGCCGGCCGGTTGGATCAGCAACACGATTATTCTCCTGGCGCTGATCTCCCTGGTCGTCCTGTCGGTTAATTTCATCGTGACGCGCCTGACCGCGTCGCTCGACCAGAGCCGGAAACTGACCGCAGAATTGAAACAGCAACAGGCGGGGCTGGAGGAGCAGGTGGCGGCGCGCACGGCGGCGCTGGCCGAACGGACCGACACGCTCCAGCGCTCGACGAATTATCTGACCGCGCTGCAGGATACGGCGGTGGACCTGGTGAGCCTGTTTGACGTAAACCAGCTCTTGCAGGCGATGATTACGCGCGCCGGCGCGCTGGTCGATACCGAGCACGGCTATGTTTTTTTGCTCGACGCACAGACCGGGCAGATGGAGATGCGCGTGGGCACGGGCACCTATGCGGGGTTGGTGGGGACGCGGGCGCTCGCCGGCTCAGGGCTGGCGGGGACAGTGTGGCAGACGGGCGCGCCGGTGGTGGCGGATGATTATCAGAACTGGGCGGGGCGACTCGGGGGCAGCGCGCGTTCGCAACTGCGCACCGTGGTGGGAGTCCCCCTGACATCGGGAAATGAGACCATCGGGGTGATCGGGCTGGCGTATACGGATGCGGGGCGCAAGTTCGGGGCGGAGGCCGTGGACGTGGTGGCGCGGTTTGCGCAGTTGGCGTCGATTGCGCTCCAGAATGCGCAGTTGTATGCGGAGGAGCGGGCGCTGGTGGAAGAGAATCGGCAGGCGACCCGGCGGGCCGAGGCGCTGGCGGAAGAGAATCGACATTCCGCCGAACGCGCTGCGGCGCTGGCCGAAGAGAACCAGCGGCTGCTCGAACGGTCGCAGCGCGCCATTCAAGAGTTGAACGAGGTGACCCGGCGTCTGACCCGTGAAGGGTGGGACGAGGTGTTACTGCGCTCGCAAGGGTCCATCCTCATTCAGGATGCGGCATCCGGGGGCGCGGCGGCGTCACCCGAGCTGGCCGCAATGGATGAGGCGGTTGAAAAGGGTGAGCTGGTCAAGAGCCGCGCCGGCGGTTGCAACGCGATGGCCGTTCCGATTGTCGTGCGCGGTGAGGTGATCGGCTCGATCGCGCTGGAGGACCAGGATACGTCGCCCGAGTGGGACGCGGACGAGACGGTGGCGATTCAGGATGTGGCCGAGCACGTAGCCCTGGCGATTGAGAACGCGCGGCTGTACGAGCAGACCCAGGCCGCATTGGCCGAGACGCGGCGGCTGGCCGAACGGCAGGCGCAGATCTCTGTGATCGGCGAACGGCTCTATGCGAGCACCGATGTGCAGGCAGTGCTCCAAAAGGCGGCCGAGGAGCTCGTGCAACTGACGGGGCGCGGGCGGGCCGTGGCGTGGGTGCCGCGCAAGAATACAGAGGCTGAGAGAGTGATATGAGCGTAAACAATCGTGTCGCGACCGTGGCCGGTTTTTTCAGGCGCATGCTCACCCCGCCCGTATATGCGGACGAGGAAAAGACGCGCGTCTCCCGGCTCTTGCACTATATCCTGCTCGGGCTCGCCGTGACGATTCTGGTCCTGGTGACCATCCTTGTGCTGAGGGAAGGGCTCAGTCCTCTCTATATCACGGCTGAACTCGCAGGCCTATTGTATTTGGGTTTATGGGTTGTGATGCGGACCGGGCGCACGCGCCTGGTGAGCATTGTCACGCTGCTGCTGTTCTGGGCTGTCACCGCGATGCTCATCTATTTCAGCGGAACGACCCGCAGCACCGTCACGCCCTTTTACATTGTGTGCGTGGTCATTGCCGGTTTGCTCCTGGGGAATCGCGGCGCCATTCTATTTACGGTCCTGAGCATGCTGGCGCTGGGCGGGCTGGTGTGGGCTGAAATCTCCGGACGGTTTCCCCCCTATGCGCTCACGCCTGTCACTTGGAGCATACTGCTGACCTATGGCGGAACGATCGCGATCATTGCGCTCCTTCTGGGGCTCTCGAATCAAAGCCTGACGGCCGCGTTCGAACGCTTGCGCAGCAGCAACCGCGAACTCCAAGGGATTCGAGCTTCGCTCGAAGAGCAGGTGGCGGCGCGCACGGCGGCGCTGGCCGAACGGACTGACACGCTCCAGCGCTCGACGAATTATCTGACCGCGCTGCAGGATACGGCGGTGGACCTGGTGAGCCAGTTTGACGTGAATGAATTGCTGCAGGCGATCATCACCCGCGCCGGCGCGCTGGTCGATACTGAGCACGGCTATGTCTTTTTGCTCGACCAGCCGACCCGGCAGATGGAGATGCGCGTGGGCATCGGGGCGTATGCAGGGTCGGTGGGCACGCGGACACTGGCCGGCTCGGGGCTGGCGGGGACAGTGTGGCAGACGGGCGCGCCGGTGGTGGTGGACGATTATCAGGACTGGGCAGGGCGACTCGGCGGTACCGCCCGTTCGCAGTTGCGGGCGGTGGTGGGGGCGCCGTTGAAAGCCGGCGACGAGACCATCGGAGTGATCGGGCTGGCATATACGGATGCGGGGCGCAAGTTCGGGACGGAAGCGGTGGACGTGGTGGCGCGGTTTGCGCAGTTGGCGTCGATTGCTCTCCAGAATGCGCAGTTGTATGCGGCGCAGAGGGCGCTGGTGGAAGAGAACCGGCAGGCGACGCAGCGGGCCGAGGCGCTGGCGGAAGAGAACCGGAGCTCCGCCGAACGCGCCGTGGCGCTGGCGGAAGAGAGCCGCCAATCGGCCGAGCGGGCAGCGGCGCTGGCCGAAGACAACCGCCGGCTGCTCTTGCAGTCGCAGGCCACCAACCGGGAACTGAATTTGCTGGCCCGGCGTTTGACCGGTGAGAGTTGGGAAGGATATATGGCGGCCCAACCGGACGAGCTCGTCGGCGAGGCGACGCATTCCGGATCCGAAGCGGGCGCCCGGCCACTTGCCGCATTGCAGCAGGCCCTGGCCAAAGGGGACCTGATTACCGTCGAGGAGAATGGGACCAGTTCGATGGCCGTCCCAATTGTCCTGCGCGGCCAGATCCTGGGTGCGATCGCCCTTCAGGATACCGATGCGGAGCAGGCGTGGAGCGCCGATCAGGTCGCATCGGTCAGGGCGGTGGCCGAGCGGGTTGCGCTCGCCATCGAGAACGCGCGGTTATTTGAGCAGACCCAGGCGGCGCTCGCCGAAAGCCGCCGGCTGGCCGAGCGGGAGACCCGGATTGCCGCCATCAGCGACCGGATTTATGCAACGACCGATGTCCAGGGGATCCTGCGTATTGCGGCCGAGGAATTACGCCGCACGACGGGAAGCTCCCGCGCCGTGGTCCGGCTTAACCGTCAATGAGGATTTTCGCTTGTCATTTCTGACTCTGTTCAAAATGACAGAAGAACGAATTGCTTAAGGATATTAGATGACCAAGCAAATCCCGCCGAACGAAAAGACACGCGAGCGTGAAGTTTCCCGCATCGTGGTGTTCGTGTTTGCCGCGGCGTTGATTGCGCTCATTGCGGGCACGATCATGATCACGCTCGCGGGGTGGTGGACGGAAACGCTCAAGCAGGGGATGTTTCAGATCTGGCTCTTTTATCCCCTTTTTCCCGCGATTGCAATCTGGTTGAACCGGCGGCGCCGCAGCCTGGCCGCGCTCGCGACGATCCTGGGTGGGATGGTGCTCGGTATGTTCCTGACCGATCTCCGCATCTCAGGCTATGGGCTGCTCTTTGCCGCAGGATTCGTTCTGATCACCCTCTTTGTGTCGCTTCAGACGCGCCTGCCGGGGCGACAGGGGGGGCTCTTTATTTTCGGCGCGGTGGCGCTGGGGACTGGCGTCTGGCTGCTGGATGTATACGGGAACCCGGCGCGTCCGCCGGAAGCGCCGCAGTTTTTGCAACTGGTCGGAATCGTTCTGGGATTGCTGGCGCTCATCCTGGCCATCTTTGCCCTGCGCCGGTGGCGTCAATTCAGCCTGCGCACCAAGCTCAGTCTCGGGTTTATCGCCGTCAGTCTCATTACCGTGGTCGCCGTGACCGCTATCGCCAGCGTGACCGTCGCCAACAGCCTGACGAACCAGGTTGGGAAGGATTTACATTCGCTGGCGGTGAACAAAGCCGCGTTGGTGGCGAGCGCGATCGACCGGGAAGAGGAACTCGTCTTGCAGCTCAGCGCGAGCGACCTGCTGCGCGGGGCGGCGGTCACTGCGAACCGCAAGTATCCCCAGGACTCGGCCCAACTGGATGCGTACATGCGCGATCTGAATCGCCAGTGGAAAGTGGGCGCCTCGGATACGCTGCAATTTGTCCTCTCCAATCCCTCGGCGGTGCAGTTGACCCGCTTTCGCGACGACTTTGAGAACAATTTGCAGATTCTCCTGCTCGACAAGTACGGTGGGCTGGTGGCGGCGACGAACCCACCCGACGACTATGACCAGCGCGCAAAGGACTGGTGGGTCCAGAGCACCGGTTCTTTGACCAGCCGTGCGTTTATCAGCCAGCCGACCTATTCTCCGGAACTGAACCGCGTCGGCGTAATCTTTACCGCCCCGATTCACGACCCCGCGACGCAAGAGGTGGTCGGGCTGATCCAGGCGGTCTATAACATCGATGGGTTTACACAGGAGCTGGCGGTATCGCTGCCGGGCAAGACGGGGAGCAGCGATATCCTCTTTCCCTCCGGGCAGTTTTTGCGCCCGAGCGCCTACAGCGGCTCGTCGAGCGCGGGACCGGTGTTTCAGTTCATTAATGCGGAAGATAACATCGCGCTGGCCCAGCTCGACAAGGTGGACTATGCGCGCATTAACTATGGCGGTCGTGCGGCCTTTGCCAGCAAAGCGCCGGTGCTCCTGGATACGACGGGCGGCGCGAATGAGATCAACCTGGGCTGGAGCGTCATCGTGGACCAGTCGCCGACCGAGGCGCTGGCTGCGGTGGGCGATACCGGCCAGGCGGCGGTTTTGACGGGCGTCGGCGCTATCCTGCTCGCCGGGCTCCTGGCCCTGCTGGCGGCCCAGTTCTTGACGGTGTCCATTACGCGGTTGACCCTCGCCGCCGAAACGGTATCCGAAGGAAACCTGACGGTGCAGGCGCCGGTCGACAGCGAAGACGAGATCGGGGCCCTGGCGACGACCTTTAACCGAATGACCGGCCGCCTGCGCCAAACTTTGGAGACCCTGGAACTGCGCGTGGCCGAGCGCACGGCAGACCTCTCACGTTCCAGTCAGGAACTGGAACATCGCGCCACCAACCTGCAGGCGAGCGCTGAAATTGCGCGCGCGATTGCTTCGACCCTCAAGCTGGAAGAGCTGCTCCCGCTTGTGACCCGCCTGATTGGCGAGCGTTTTGGCTTTTCGCACGTCGCGGTCTATCTGCTCGACGAGAAAGGTGAAAATGCCCTGCTGCAGGCCGCGTTTAGCGCGCTGGGGCAGGCGCAGCTCGATCCCGGCGAAAAGGTGGAGGTTGGGTCCCGGACCTTTGTCGGGTTTGCGACCGGCCAGCGCGAAATGCGCCTGTCGCAGGACGTTTCGTGGGATTCGCTCTTTCCCAAGAGCCCGCGCCTCATCGGGACCCGTTCCGAGCTGACCCTGCCGCTGTTCGCGGCGGGCGAGCTCATCGGCGCACTCGACATCCACAGCCCGCGGACCGGCGGGTTTGCGGAAGCGGACATGAGCGTGCTGACGGGGCTCGGCGACCAGATTACCATCGCGATTCAGAATGCGCGCTCATTCGAACGGCAGGTGGCGCTGGTGGAAGAGAACCGTCGCTCGCTGGTGATTCAGACGACGCTGGCGGAAGAGAACCGCCGAACGGCCGAGCGGGCCAGTGCGCTGGCGGAAGAGAGCCGCCGGTCGGCGGAACGGGCGGAAGCGCTGGCGGAAGAGAACCGTCTGGCCGCCGAACGGCAGACGGCGCTGGCGACCGAGAACCGGGGACTGCTCGAACGCGCCCAGGTCGCAGTCGAGGAATTGAACTCGCTGACCCGGCGGTTGACCGGTGAAGGGTGGAACCAGTACCTCGCGGCGCTGACGGGTGGAATGCTCGTCGAGGATGCCATGCCCGGCCTGATGACGCATTCGCATCATGACCAGCAATCACCCGTGACCGACAACGGTGATGCGCCCGTGCCAGGTGTCCAGAACGTGCCAGGCGATCCGTCGCACCTCCCTGCCTTGATGGACCGTGCGGTCGAAACGGGGGGAATGGTGACGGCCCGGAATGGACGCAGCACGGTGGCGGTGCCTATCCTGCTGCGCGGCGAGGTGATCGGCTCGGTCGCACTGGAAGATGTCGATCCGCAGCGCGCCTGGAACGCCGACGAGGTGGCGCTGGCGGAGCAGGTATCCGACCGGCTTGCCATCGCGCTGGATAATGCGCGGCTCTACAGCGAATCACAGCGCGAGCTGCAAGAGCGCAAGCGGTATGAGGAACAGATCCGGCGTCAGAACGCTTACCTCAGCGCCCTTGCGAATACGACGGTCGCGCTGATTCAACGTCTCGATCCGCAAGAGCTGGTCACGAACATCCTCACCCGCGCGTCGGAACTGGTCGGCACGCAGAATGGGTATGTGTACCTGGTCGAACGGGAGACAAACCAGCTCAAGATGAGCATTGGCACCGGCGTGTACGCGCACCGGATCGGCCAGTACACCGAGCGGGGGACCGGCCTGGCCGGCACCGTGTTCGAGACCGGGGAACCGCTGGTGATCGACGATTACCAGGCGTGGCCCCAGCGGCTCCGCACGGGCGGGCGCTCGGATATCCGGGCGGTCACCGGCGTGCCATTAAAGTCAGGAGATGAGGTCATCGGGGTGCTCGGCCTGGCCCATACGCTGGAGGGGCGCAAGTTCGACCCCGCGGAGATTGACATTTTGCAGCGCCTGGCGCAGCTCGCGTCGATCGCGCTGGATAACGCGAGACTCTATACGGCGGCGCAGACGGAACTGGAGGAGCGCAAGCGCACCGAGCAGGAACTACGCCGCACGGAGCAATTCCTCGATTCCGTGATCGAGAACCTGCCGGTCGCCCTGTTTACCAAAGACGCCAGGGACCTCAAATATCTCCGCTGGAACAAGGCCGAAGAAGAGATGATCGGCCGGTCCCGCGACCAGATCATCGGTAAAACGCCTTACGATTTATATCCTCAAGAACAAGCGGATATGTTTGTTGCCCAGGATCGTGAGGTGCTGAAATCCAAAGTCCTCCTGGACATCCCGGAGGAAAAGAGCTATTCCCAGACCAAGGGCTATCGCTATATGCACACGCGCATCGTCCCTATTCTCGATGACCAGGGCGAGCCGCGTTACCTCATCGGCATTAGCGAAGATATTACCGAGCAGCGCCAGGCGCAAGAGACCATTCGCCAGCAGAATGCCTACCTGACGGCGCTCTATGAAACCAGCATTGGTCTGATCCAGCGCCTCGATCCGCGCGAGCTGTTACAGGCCCTGCTCACGCGCGCCGGCGAGATCCTGGATGTCGGCCACGGCTTTGTTTATCTGGCCGATCCGGCGCAAAAGGATTTTGTCGTGGCCGCGACGCTCGGGTCGTTTAGCGAACTGCTGGGGGCCCGGATGAACCCGCAAGAGGGTATCACCTGGCAGGTGACGCAAACCGGACAATCGGCGGTGATCAACGATTACCTGCACTGGGAGCACCGGTCGAGTGTGTCGCTCGCGGCGTCCTTTCACTCTTTGGTGGGTGTTCCGCTCAAGTCGGGGGACGAGGTCATCGGCATCCTCGGGCTCGGCCACAGGGTGGAAGGCCGTACGTTCAGTCCCGAACAGGTCCAGGTGCTGGAGCGCTTTGCGCAGTTGGGCGCGATCGCGCTCGACAATGCCCGCCTCTACAATGCGGCTCAGCAAGAGCTGGCCGAGCGCAAGCGGACCGAGGAGGCGCTGACCGCCGAACGGACCCTGGTCAACCTGCTCCTGGACAATGTACCGGACGCGATCTTTTTCAAGGACCCCGAAGGGCGCTTTATGCGGGGGAACCGGGCGCTGGCCGGGCGCTATGGGTTTGACGACCCGCAGGAGATGGTCGGCAAGTCGGATTTTGACCTCTTTACCGAGGAGCATGCCCGCCCCGCCTATGAGGACGAACTGGAGATTATGCGGAGCGGCCAGCCGATAGTGGGCAAGGAGGAACGGGAGACGCTCAAGGGTGGGGTGGTGCGCTGGGCTTCGACGACCAAGCTTCCGCTGCGCGACGCAACGGGGCAGGTGATCGGGACGGCCGGCATCAGCCGCGATATTACCCAGGGCAAGCTGGCGGAGCAGTCCCTGCGCGACAGCGAAGAGCGCTTTCGGGCGCTGGTGGATTCGGCGCAGGATGCGATCGTCGCGGCGGACGGGCGTGGGGCAATCATTAGCTGGAACCGGGGGGCAGAACGGCTCTTTGGGTACAGCATAGAGGAGGTGCAGGGGATCTCGGCGACCCGGCTGTTTGTGGCCGATGTGAGCGCCTTTTTTGGCACTCCGGAGGAGCGCGAACGGTTGCTGGCCCAGGGCGGGAGTGGCTCGATGCTCCAGACGGTCGTCCGGCGCAAGGACCGGCGGACGATCCCCATCGAAATGTCGCTGACAACCTGGCAGACCAGCCAGGGGCAGTTCTATACGGCGATCATTCGCGATATCACCGAGCGCCAGCGGATGGAGCAGGCAATTCGCGAGAGCGAAGCGTTCTATCACAACCTGGTCGAGCTGCTTCCCGAAAACCTCTGCATGAAAGACCAGGAGGGGCGCTTTGTCTTTGTCAACCAGCGTTACTGCCAGGACATGGGCCGCACTCGCGAAGAGATTATCGGTAAGACCGATTACGACCTGCACCCGCAGGAACTGGCGGACGGGTACCGCGCCGATGACCTGCGGGTCATCGAGACTGGAGAGACCATTGACGCCATCGAAGAGCACCAACCGCTCGACGGCCCCAAGACGTATGTGCACACGGTCAAATCGCCGACGCGCGATGCGAACGGCAAGGTCACGGGGGTCCAGATCATTTTCTGGGATGTGACGGAGCAGATGCGGACGCAGGAACGGCTTCGCCAGCAGAACGAATATTTCGGGGCGATGCACGAAATGTCGCTGGCGATGATCGGCCGTCACGATGTGGGCGAGCTGCTCACCGACATTGTCGGGCACGCCTCGGCGCTGGTCGGCAGCGAGCACGGCTATGTCTATCTATATGATCCGCTGAACGACCAGATTGAGATGCGCGTGGGGCTGGGGATTTATCAGGAATTTGTGGGCTCGAATGCGCGCCGGGGGCAGGGGCTGGCGGGAACGGTCTGGGAACGAGGGGAGCCGATCCGGGTGGAGGATTATCGCCAGTGGCCGGGGCGGCTGCCGCACCCGAGCCGGGATAAGCTGCGCGCGGTGGTCGGCGTGCCGCTCCAGTCGGGCGACCAGACAGTCGGCGTGATGGGGTTTGCCTATTTGGAGGAGGGGCGCCAGTTTGGCCCGAACGAAATCGACGTTCTGAACCGCTTTGCGCAACTGGCAGCCATCGCTCTCGACAATGCCAAGCTGTTCCAGGATTCGCAGCAGCGCCTCAACGAACTGGGGGCGCTGAACCGGATCAGCCAGGCGCTCACGTCGCAACTGGATTTCAATACGCTGACCTTTACCATCGGGGAGCACCTGCGGGAGATCTTTGACGTGCAGAGCGTGTACCTGGCGATGCACGACCGGACGCGGAACCTGATCGAGTTCCCCTACTTTTTGAGCGAGGGAAAACTGATGCCGGTGGAGGCGATCCCATTCGGGGAGGGGCTGACCTCCCGGATCATCCAGACGCGCGAGCCGCTCTTTTTGAACGAGGACATCGACCGGCACGCCACGCAGCTCCATGCGCGGGTGATGGGCTCGCCGGCCCAATCCTACTTGGGGGTGCCGATCCTGGTCGGCCAGGAGGCCATCGGGGTGGTGAGCATTCAGAGCGTCCGGCGGACGAATGTCTTTACCGAGAACGACCTGCGCCTGCTCACAACCATCGCAGCCAGCGTGGGGGTGGCGATTCAAAACGCGCGGCTGTTCAAGGAGGCGCAGGAGCGCGCTCAGCGCGAGTTCCTGACGCGCGAGATTGTGGCGCGGGTGAGCCGGTCAATCGACCAAAAGACGATTCTCCAGACGACGGCGCGGCAGCTCGGGCATGCGCTGGGGAGCTCGCACGTGGTGATTCGAATCGTGCGTTCGCCTGGTGAAGGGCAATCAACCCCACAAGGGGACTCCGCCGTAACCGACAACGGTGATGCACCCGTGCCGGATGTCCAGACTGCGCCAATCCAGGTGCCGGGCGGCGACCAGAGCAACCAGGCCGGAGAGGGAGAGCAGGCATGACGCTGAATCAATCCGGGCAGCCGGACATGACGCACACCCTCACCGCTCTTCATGGGCTGACGTTGGATCTGTTAGGTCGGCGTGAAGTGGAGGGGATGCTGCAGGAGGCGATCGATCGCGGGGCCACACTGATGGATGCGCCCTTTGCCGAAATTCTGCTGGCCGAAGAGGGCTATCTGGTGACGCGCGCCCATACGCGGAACCAACCGATGGCGATGGTGGGAGAGCGGGTCGGTCGAGATGCGGCGCGGCTGTCGTGGCAGGTGTACGACACGCGGTTGCCGGTCCATGTGGAGGACTATACGACGTGGGGGGGGCATCAAGAGTTGTACGACACGCTTGCCCTGCATGCGGTGCTCGGCGTACCGATTCTGGTCGGGGGTAGATGCATCGGGGTGGTGGACTGGTCGCGGAGCGAGCTAGACCGGCCCTTTACGGAGGGGGAGGTCCAGGTTGCCCAACTGTTTGCGGGGATTGTGGCGCTGGCGCTGGACCGTACGGAGGAGGCAGGGCCGATACGCGGCGGGCCGGCGGAACAGGAGGAATTGCTGGTTTACGATGTGAGCCTAGATGGGTTCCAGTCTGTTCCCGACTGGTCGCCCCTGATGGCGCGTGACGCCGATCCCTCCATTCCCATGACGGCGGCCCGGCGCGCCGCCGAGACTGCGCTGACCGTGCCGGTCGTGTTGCGCGACCAGACGTTGGGGACGATCGAGGTGTATGACGTGGCCGAGGCCCGGACCTGGTCGGAGAATGAAGTCACGCTCGCCACCGCTGTGGCCTCGCAGGCGGCGCTGGCGCTGGATAACGCCCGGCTGTATGAAGCGGCGCAACTGGAACTGGGCGAGCGCAAGCGGGCCGAGGAGGAGACCTTACGCCGTAATGCCCAACTCGGCACGCTGTATGAATTGGGACAGCGGCTGGCGTTGATCAACGACCCGGTCGAGATCGCGCGCACCGTGCACAATATGCTCGGGCGTGTCATGGACAATTCCAATTTTTATATCGCCTATTATGACGAGGCGCAAAATACGGTGTCGTTCCCGGTGTATACGATTGACGGGGTATTCACCGAGAACGCGACGCGCCCGTTCGGGGCAGGGCTGACCGAATATGTTCTCCGGACCAAGAACCCGCTGATCGTGCTGGACAATATCGACGAGACGCTGGCGCGGCTGGGGATTCACCGGATCGGCCGGCTGTCCCACTCCCTGGTTGCCATGCCCCTGATGTCGGGCGACCGGGCCCTCGGCGTCATGACGATGCAGGACTATTACCGGTCCAACGCGTACACAGCGCCGGATATTGCGCTGTTTTCGGCGGTCGCCGGCGCGGTCTCGTCCTTTCTGGAGAACGCGCGCCTCTATTCCGCCCTGAGCGCCGAGTTGAGCGAACGCCAGCGGGCGCAGGCCGAACTCCAGCGCCGCCTGCGCGAAACCCTGTTGTTGAACCGGGTCAGCGGCAAGGCGGCGGCTGAGCGGGAGGCGATGCTCGTGCTCGAGTCCGTCTGCCATGACCTGACAGAGTTCTTTGGCGCCACCCTGGCGACGGTGGGGCTCTTTGACGACGCCGTGACGCGGTGGGAGGTCGTGGTCGATTACAGCACGCAGGGGCTGCCGTCGGGGAAGGGGCAGACGGTGCCGTTGAAGGGGCTGCCGGTGTTTGACGAGGTGACGACCACGCGTGCGCCGTTTTACAGTCCGGATACGCAGACGGACCTGCGCGTGGCGCCGATCCGCGGGTATTTGCAGTCGCGCGGGTCGCGGTCGTTTCTGCTGGCGCCGCTGGTGATTCGAGACCAGGTGATCGGGGCGATCAGCATTACCAAGCCGCAGCCGAACGGGTTTATGACCGACGATTTTCCGATCGTACAGAATGTCGCCAACACCATCAGCCAATCGCTTGCCAACTCGCGCCTGTATGAATCGCTGCAGCAGGAATTGAACGAACGCAAGCGGGCGGAAGAGGCGGTGCAGCGTCGCAACGAGGAACTGGGGGCGCTGAACCGGATCACAAGCCAGGCGGGCTCCATGCTCGATCCGCGCGCGCTGCTCCAGTTGACGACGACGGAAGTAGTCAAGTTGTTCCACGCGCGCAACTCGGGGGTCGCTCTCCTGAACCCGGAGCGCACGCACCTCGAAGTGGTGGCCGATTCTTCTTCGGATGAGTTAGGCCCGCATACGACCGGCCTCCAGATTCCGCTGGAAGGCAACCAGGTCACGCTGCAAGTGATCGAGACCGGGCGTCCGGTGATTATCTCGGACGCGGGGCACGCGCCGGATATGGGCGAGGCGATGGAAATCATGGAGAACCTGCGCACACAGTCCATCCTGATCATTCCGCTGCGCGTGCGCGGCGAGGTGATTGGCACGATTGCCGTCGAGACCGACGACCCCGTCCGCCGGTTCACCGCGCATGAGGCCGAACTGGGCGAGACGATTGCCACCCAGATTGCCGGCGCCCTGGAGAATGCGCGCCTGTTTGAGCGAATCCAGACGCACGCGACCGAGATGGAATCGTCGGTGAAGGAAAAAGAGGTCCTGCTTCAGGAGATTCACCATCGAGTCAAGAACAACCTGCAGGTCGTCATCAGTCTCCTGAACCTGGAGAGCGCCCGGATCAAAGATAAAGAGATGATCCAGATCCTGAAAGAGAGCCAGACCCGCATTCGCTCGATGGCGCTCATTCATGAAAAGCTCTACCAGTCCAAGGACTTTTCGCGTGTGGACTTTGACGGCTATGTTCGCAACCTGGCGTCCTACCTGTTCCGCACCTACAAAGCGAGCGCGGGGGCTATCGAGCTCGAAGTGGACGTTCACGATGTCTATCTCGGCATCGACCGCGCCATTCCGTGCGGGCTCATCATTAACGAGCTGGTGACCAACTCGCTCAAATATGCGTTCCCCGAAGGGCGGGGCGGCAAGATCGTCGTCGAGCTGCATCCCGAAGGTACAGGTCATATTATGCTGTGCGTCCGGGATAACGGCGTGGGTTTTCCAGCCGACCTGGACCTGGAGAACTCGGAATCGCTCGGTATGTCTCTCGTCGTCACGCTCACCAACCAGTTGGGGGGCAAGCTGACGATGGATGGCAGTCACGGGGCTTCTTTTACGATTGTGTTTCCAAGCTAGAAGCATGTATAATAACTGATACTGCGTACCGTGAGTGACGTGTGTGTGCGCATCGATTGAAGGGAAAAGATTATGGGTGATACTGCCATTTTGATTGTCGAAGATGAAGCGATCGTAGCCCGGGACCTCAGGCAACGCCTGCGGGACATGGGGTATAACGTCGTCGGTATAGCTTCGCGCGGCGAAGAAGCCATCGAAAAAGCCCAAACCCTCCACCCCGATCTTACGCTGATGGACATTCATCTCGCGAGCGAGATGGACGGCATCCAGGCGGCCACGGTCATTCGCCAGACCTGTCACATCCCGGTCATCTTTTTGACGGCCTATGCGGATGAGGGGACGCTGTCACGCGCCAAGATTACCGAGCCGTTTGGCTATATCCTGAAACCGTTCGAGGAACGCGAGCTTCAGACCACGATCGAAATTGGGCTGTATCGCCACCGCTCAGAGATCACCATGCGCGAGAGCGAAAAGCGCTATCGCAATCTGGTCGACAACAGCACCGGCTTGATCTCGACGCATGATATGGAGGGGCGGCTCCTTTCGGTCAACCCCGCCGGCGCCCGCGCCCTGGGGTACGAGGCGGCCGAGGTCATCGGTCGCAACATGCGTGAATTTATCACTCCGCGCTTGCAGGGGACCTTTGGGCCCTATCTGGAAGAGATTCGCGCCAAGGGCTCGGCCGAAGGCAAGATTTACATCGTCACTCGCCAGGGCGATGAGCGTACCTGGTTCTTTCGCAATGTGCTGCTCGAAGAGGACGGCAAGCCCTACGTCCAGGGGTACGCGCAGGATATTACCGAGCTCCAGCGCGCCGAACGCGCGTTGGCCGAAGAGCGCAACCTGCTGCGGATGCTCATGGACAGCACGCCGGACACCATCTATTTCAAGGACCGCGAGAGCCGCTTTCTGCGCGTGAACCGGGCGATGGTCGAGCGATTCCATGTCGAGCGCCCCGAAGACATGATTGGCAAAAGCGATTTCGACTTTTTCACCCGCGAACATGCGCAGCCGGCGTACGACGACGAGCAGCAAATCCTCCGGACCGGCCAGCCGATCATCGCCAAGGAAGAACGAGAGACCTGGGAGGATGGCTCGGTGAGTTGGGTGTCGAGCACCAAGCTCCCGCTCATCAACCCCAAGGGCGAGATCGTCGGCACCTGCGGGATCACGCGTGATACGACGGAGCGCCATCTTGTCGAAGAGTCGGTGCGCCGGCAGAACGAGTATCTGACCGCGCTGCACGAAACGACGCTGGGTCTGATGCGCCGCTTGGATGTGCAGGAGCTGTTGCACGAGATCCTCCGCCGCGCGGCTAAACTGGTCGGTACCGAGCACGGCTATATCTTTGTGCACGAACCGGGCCAGACCGAGATCGAGATGCGCGTCGGCACGGGCGTCTATGCGAGCCGTGTGGGAACCCGCGGGCGCTTTGGGGCCGGCCTGGCCGGCACCGTCTGGCAAACCGGCGAGCCGGTCGTCGTCGCCGATTATCGCAAATGGCAGGGCCGCTTGCCCGACCCCAGTCGCGATGTGCTGCGCGCGGTGGCCGGCGTCCCCTTGAAATCGGGCGAGCAGTTCATCGGCGTCATCGGTCTCGCCTATACCGACGAGGGACGCAAGTTCAGTCCAGAAGAGCTGGATGCCCTCAATCGTTTCGCGGAGCTGGCCTCGCTCGCGCTCGACAATGCCCGGCTCTATGAAGCGGCGCAGCGTGAGCTGGCCGAGCGCAAGCGCGCGGAGGAAGAGACCCGCCAGGCGCAAGAGTTCCTGAGTCAGATTGTCGAGAATATTCCGCACACCATCTATGTCAAGGATGCCAGGGACCTGCGGTTCGTGCGCTGGAACCGCGCGGGCGAAGAATTAATGGGCATGTCCCGCGCACACATGATCGGCAAGACGGACCACGACCTGCACCCCGAAGCGGAAGTCGTGCACGTTGACGCCAAGGATCACGAGACACTGGCCTCGGGCAAGATGCTCGATATTCCCGAAGAGACGATCGAGACGCCCCAAAAGGGCCGCCGCACCATGCACACGAAAAAGATTCCCATTATGGATGAAGACGGCAAGCCGGTCTATCTCCTGGGAATTTCCGAAGACATTACCGAGTACAAAAAGGCGGACGAACAGCGGCAGGCGCTGGAGCGCAAACTGCTCGAGACGCAAAAGCTGGAGAGTCTCGGGGTGCTGGCGGGCGGTATTGCGCACGACTTTAATAACCTCCTGGTCTCGGTTCTCGGCAATGTGGGCCTGGTCCTGCTGGACCTGGAGCCGACTTCGCCGGTTCGCGAGTCGATCGAGCAGATCAAGATTGCGGCGCAGCGCGCAGCGGACTTGACCAAACAGATGCTGGCGTACTCGGGCAAGGGCAAGTTTGTCATGCAGTCGGTCAACCTGAATACGCTCATCCAGGAAATGACCCAGCTCTTGCGGGTCTCCATCTCCAAGAACGCTTCGCTCAAGTTCAACATGGCCAAGGACCTGCCGCTGGTCGAAGTGGATGCGACGCAAATCCGCCAGATCATGATGAACTTGATCGTCAACGCTTCGGATGCCATTGGCGCCAAACCGGGTGTCATTACCATCTCCACCGGTTCGCTTTTTGCGGACCGGCAATACCTCTCCGAGACCTTTATGGCGCCCGAACTGAAAGAGGGGAGCTATATCTTTCTCGAGGTTGCGGACACGGGTGTCGGGATGGACGCCGAAACGCAGAAAAAGATTTTTGACCCCTTCTTTACTACCAAATTCACCGGGCGCGGCCTGGGGCTTGCCGCCGTTCTGGGCATCCTGCGCGGCCACGAAGGGGCCATCAAGGTTTATAGCGAAGTGGGGCAGGGCACGGTCTTTCGCCTTTTGTTACCGTGCAAGGACCAGTTGGCGGCCGCCCCGCTGCAAGAGCCCAAGTCGTTCAAGCATGGCAAGGGCACCATCCTGGTCGTCGACGATGAAGAGGTCGTCCGGATGGTCACCAAGCGCATGCTCGAACGGTTTGGTTATACCCCCCTGATCGCCGAGGATGGTTTTGCCGGGCTTGAGATGCTCAAGCAGCACAAAAACGAAGTGGACTGTGTCCTGCTCGATATGACCATGCCGCGCATGAGCGGTGAAGAGACCTATAAAGAGATCATGAAGCTCAAGCCGGATGCCAAAGTTGTGCTCATGAGCGGTTATACCGAGATGGAGGCCAACCGCCGCTTTAAAGGGGAAGGTCTGGCGGGCTTTATGCAAAAGCCCTATACACCGGAAGACCTGCAGGAGCGGTTGTCCACGGCGCTCAATCCGAAATAAATCGGCAGGCATCAAAAAGAACGCGTGCAAGGTGGGACGGGCGGCTGCAAGCCGCCCGTTTTCTTAGGTCTGCATTGTTCGTTCTTCGCATTATGTAAAGTTTGGGATAGCTGCGCTGATTTCGCGCTCGATCGAGGCCCGCCTGTTATTGGTTTGTAGCCGCGCGCTCATGCCCATTTGAGGCGGGGGAATAGCCGCGTTTGACGAAGAAAACCGTGCGATTGTAACTTGTTTCGTGAGTAGGTAACGGGGAAGGTGTCATTGCCTCCATCTATACTGGATGTTGGTGTGCATTACCATACCAAACTCGTCAAAGATTGGTAGCGCCTGAGCAGTAACCTTGTTTCACATAGTTGATAGCTTTTGAGAGTTGTTGTGGAGTTAATTACAGCGAAAAGGGCGTATAAAGGAGGAAATGGTGAGTCTTTCGTCTCGCCTTGAAGGCTTTTACAAACTCAAGCCCGGCGCCCGACTGGAATGGATTGCTTCGCTGGTCGATCTGCTGCCTGCCGATATGGAGGCAATGCTGAACGGCGGTTTGACCATGGAGGAGGCTGACCAGCTCATCGAGAACGCCGTGGGATTGTACAGCCTGCCCCTTGGAATTGCCGCCAACTTTACAATAAATCATAAAGACTATTTGATTCCGATGGTGGTGGAAGAGCCGTCCGTTGTGGCTGCATGTAGCCATGCGGCCAAGATCGTAAGGGCTTCCGGGGGGTTTTTGGCGAGCGCTGACGATCCCTTGATGGTAGGCCAGATCCAGGTGCTCTACGAGTCGACGACCGACCCGAGCGAATCGGCGCTTTTGCACGAAACCATTCGCAAGTTACGGGAAGGGCGCGACCGGATTTTGGGGGCGCGGTCGGAGCTGTTGGAACTGGCCGACCGGGCGCACCCCAACCTGATTGCCCGCGGCGGCGGCGCCCGCGATATCGAGGTCCGCGAGTTTTTTCACACGCGGATGGGGCCGATGCTCATTGTCTATTTGACGTACGATACGCGGGACGCGATGGGCGCGAACATCATCAATACCGCTTGCGAAACGATTGCGCCGCGCGTGGCTGAACTGAGCGGCGGACGGATCAATCTGCGGATTCTGAGCAACCTGACGGATCGGCGTCTGGCGCGTGCGACCTGTCGTGTCAGCGCCGAAGCGCTGGGGGGCGAGGAAGTGGCCCGCACGATTGTCGAGGCGCAGGTGATGGCCGAAGTGGACCGCTACCGCGCGGCGACGCATAACAAAGGGGTCATGAATGGGATCGACGCCGTGGCGCTGGCGACCGGCAATGATTGGCGTGCGATCGAGGCGGGCGCTCACGCCTATGCGGCGCGCGACGGTGGGTATCGCCCCCTCACGCAATGGGAACTGGCCTCGAATGGCGATTTGATCGGCTCGGTCGAACTGCCGATGGCCGTGGGTATTGTGGGGGGGCTGACCCGCATTCACAAAGTCACGCAAATTGTGTTGCGAATAATGGATATCAAATCAGGACCGGAGTTGGCCGCCATCATGGCGGCGGTCGGGCTGGCGCAAAACCTGTCGGCGCTGCGTGCCCTGGCGACTGAAGGCATCCAGCGTGGACACATGCGCTTGCACCAGCGCCGGGTAGAGATGGAGAAAAAGAACAAGTGAAGCAAGAGCAGAGTCCCCTTGAGAGGCAACGCCCCCTCAGGGGGTTGATGAAACCGGCGCGGCCGGTGGGAATTGTTGGATATGGGGCCTATGTCCCGCGCTTCCGGATCAAGGCGAGTGAGATCGCGCGCATCTGGGGCGGGGCGGATGAGGGTTTGCCGATTGACGAAAAAGCGGTGCCGTCGCTCGACGAAGACACGATTACGATGAGCATTGAGGCAGCGAGGAATGCGCTCAAGCGCGCGGCGATTGATCCCCAACTCTTGCGCGCGGTCTGGGTCGGCAGCGAATCGCATCCCTACGCCGTCAAGCCGAGCTCCACGCTCGTGGCAGAGGCGCTGGGCGCGAGCGGCGCAACGTTGGCGGGCGACTGGCAGTTTGCCTGCAAAGCCGGCACCGAGGCGCTCCAGGCGGCGATCGGCCTGGTCGGGAGCAATATGGCCGATTATGCCCTGGCGATTGGGATGGATACCGCGCAGGGGCGGCCGCACGACGCATTGGAATATACCGCGGGCGCGGGCGGCGCGGCTTTTATCATCGGTCCGCAGGAGGAGGCGCTGGCGGTCCTCGAATCCTCCTTTTCCTATGTGACGGACACGCCGGACTTTTTCCGGCGCCCGTACGAGCACTATCCCGAGCATGGCAATCGCTTTACCGGCGAGCCGGCGTATTTCGATCATACGCTGGAGGCGACGCGGCGCTTTATGGAACTGTCCGGGCTCACCCCGCGCGATTTCCAGTGGGCCATCTTTCATCAGCCGAATGTCAAGTTTCCGTTGCAGGCGGCCAAGGCCTTGGGCTTTGAAAAGGAACAGGTCCTGCCCGGGTTACTGGTCGGTAAGATCGGGAATACGTACGCCGGCGCGAGCCTGATCGGTTTCAGCGCGGTGCTCGACCAGGCCAAACCGGGTGATCGCATCCTGGTTGTTTCGTTCGGGTCCGGCGCCGGCAGCGATGTCTTTTCCTTTGTCGCCACCGAGCGCCTCGTCGAGCGCCGGGAGGTGGCGCCCCGCACCGGCTGGTATGTGGCCCGGCGCGAGTATATCGATTATGCCATGTATGCGCGCTATCGCGGCAAATTAGTCATGCACTAGAATTGGAGACCATAAACCATGCATCAAGTTTCGATTGTTGGAGTGGGGCAGACGCCCGTACGGGAGCATTGGGACAAGGGCCTGCGCGAGCTTGCTGTCGAGGCGCTGCTCGTCGCGCTGGCGGACTCACACAAGGACCATGTCGACGCGATCTATGTTGGCAATATGCTGAGCGGCGAGATTGCCGGGCAGGAGCATCTGGGCGCGCTGGTGGCCGACCAGATCGGCATGACCGGCGTCGAAGCGCTCAAGCTTGAAGCGGCGTGCGGCGCGGGCGGCGCCGCCGTCCGCGCGGGCTTTCTTGCGATTGCCTCCGGACAGTTTGACACGGTGGCGGTCGTCGGCGTCGAAAAGATGACCGACATGTCCAACAACGCAGTCACAGCGGGCCTGGCGATGGCGGCCGACGGCGACTATGAAGCGGCCAACGGCATCTCGTTCGTCGCGCTGAACGCGCTCTTGATGCGACGCTATATGTACGAGTATGACCTGGTCGAAGAGGATTTTGCGCCCTTTGCCATCAACGCGCACGCGAACGCGCTCAACAACCCCAACGCCATGTTCCACCGGCCGGTGACGCGCGAGCAATTGATCCATGCCAAGATGGTCTCGGACCCGATCAGTCTGCTCGATTCGTCGCCGATCTGCGACGGCGCGGCCGCCCTGATCCTCTCGCGCAGCGATCGCCTCAACGGCAACGGTCCCCGCTCCGTCCAGATGGTCGGGAGCGCGGTTTCGACCGATACGATTGCGTTGCACGACCGCAAGGACCCGCTGTGGCTCCGCGCGGTCGAGTTGTCGGCGAAAAAGGCGTATGAGCAGGCCGGGGCCCAACCGTCCGACATCGACCTGTTCGAGTTGCACGACGCCTTTTCCATCATCGTGCCCATGTCGCTCGAAGCGGCGGGGTTTGCCGGCCGGGGCACGGGCGTTTACCTGGGCCGTGACGGCGAGATTGGCATTAACGGGAGCGTGCCGATCAGCACGATGGGCGGGCTCAAGGCGCGCGGTCACCCTATTGGCGCGACCGGGGTCTATCAGATGGTCGAGGCGACCACCCAGTTACGCGGCGAAGCGGGCGCGAACCAGGTGCCCAACGCGCATTATGCAATGGCCCAATCGCTGGGCGGCGTTGCGGCGACCGCGGTGACGCACATTTTGAAAAAGGACTAGGGCTGGTATGGCTGAAGACCTTGCTCGTCACTGGCGCCTGCGCGAGCAGCGCTATCAACTTATCGGCAATCGCTGCGCCCGGTGCGGCGCCAAATACTTTCCGCCGCGCCAGGTCTGCACGGAATGCCGCGCGACCACGTTCGAGTCGTTCCAATTCAGCGGCAAGGGCGAGCTGTATTCCTATACCACGCTCCGGCAGGCCCCCACCGGTTTCGAGAACCAGGCCCCGTATTCGGTCGGCATGATCAAGCTCGACGAAGGGGTCATGGTCGAGGCGCAGTTGACCGACGTCAACTCCGACGACCTCGAAGTCGGAATGCGCGTCGAGATGGTGACCCGCAAGCTGCGCGAGGAGGGCGAATCCGGCGTGATTATTTACGGCTACAAGTTTCGCCCCAGCCGCGATTGAGCATTGACACTCGCATCCCGGCGACTCGCAAGTAGGCAGCGCCAGAGATTGAACCGCCAAGGACGCCAAGACCGCAAATAAAAAGACTTGTAATCTTTGCGCCCTTGGCGCTCTTCGCGGTTCATGCTTTTTCGTCAGCTCTTTACGTCCTTTCATTTTGACCAATGTCCCCGCTCGTGTTACTATGCGCTCCGAGGTGAAATTGAGATGCTCGAGCAAGCGCCTACCCGCCGGCGCGTGGCGGTGGTCATCCCCACATTTGATGAAAAAGAGAATATTGCGGCGCTCGCCGCCGAGGTCCTGGCAGAGCAAAAGCATCTGCCGACCTTTGAGCTGCATGTAGTCGTTTCCGATTCTACCTCCCGCGATGGGACGATCGAGATCGTCGAGCGGCTGGCGCAGGAGAACCCGTTTGTCCATCTGAATCTCGTGCGCGAACGCGGGATCGGCCTGGGGCTGTACAATGGGTTTTGCTACAGCATCGATACGCTGGCGGCGGATGTCCTCGTCGAAATGGACGCCGATTTTCAGCACAACCCCTCGGACCTGCCGATGCTGTTGAACAAGCTCGACGAGGGGTACGACCTGGTGATCGGGTCGCGCTTTGCGCCCGGCAGCGTCAACAAGATGCCGTGGTACCGCTGGGTGCTCAGCGTCGGGGCCAACCAACTCATCCGTTCCATGCTGGGCCTGCACGGCGTTCGAGAGATTACCACCTCGTACCGGGCCTTTACGCGCGAGCTGTTCCTCAAGGTCAAGCCGGAAACGGTCCCCTGGCGCGAAACCTCCTTTATCGCGGTTCCGGTCTTTCTCGTGCGGATGCTCGAGTGCGGCGCGCGGGCGGCCGAGGTGCCGATGACGATGCACCCGCGGACTCTGGGCTATTCCAAGATGGATTATACCCGTTATATCCTCGACATCGTCCGGTTTTCGCTGGGGGCGGCGGGAAATCGCAGCAACCCCTGACCAGACCGGCCGCCGGTTCGCGGCCTGGATTCGGGGCGGCCCGCCGGCCGGCGGGCAATTCCCAAATTCCCATTTTCGCGTTATAATCGTTTTACAATGAATTCCGTCCTCGACGCCGTGCGCGTACTGGATTTGACGCAGGCGATGGCGGGGCCTTATTGTGCCATGTTACTCGGCGACCTGGGAGCCGATGTAATCAAAATCGAAAAGCCCGGCAGCGGCGATCAGGCCCGCGGCTGGGGGCCTCCCTTTATTCAAACCGAGTCCACGTATTTTCTCACGGCAAACCGCAACAAGCGCTCACTCACCCTTGACCTCAACACACCCGCAGGCATCGGCATCTTGCACCGGTTGGTCCAACGCGCCGATGTTTTCATCATCAATCAGCCCTCGCGCGCCTCGCTGGTCAAACGGCGGATCGATTACGATTCCCTCTGCGCCCTCAACGCGCGCCTGATCTATTGCTCCATCACCGGTTATGGCTTTAGCGGCCCGCTCGCTGAGCGCGCCGGTTATGATATGATTTCCCAGGGGGAAGCCGGGTTGATGAGCTTTACCGGCGAGCCGGGCGCCGAGCCGCTGAAATATCCCGTCCCGATCGCCGATATTACGACCGGGATTTATGCGGCGCTCGCCATCCTGGCGGCCCTCTATGCGCGCGACCGGGGCGCGCCCGGGCAGTTTATCGATATGGCGCTCCTGGATTCGCAATTGTCCTGGCTCAATCACGTCGGCAGCGATTATATGAACGCCGGTGCGGTGCCCCAGCAGGTCGGCAATGCCCACACGAGCATTGTTCCCTATCAGGTCTTTCACGCGCAGGACAAGTACATTATTATCGGGGTCGCGACGGAAAGCCTGTGGACGCGGTTTTGCCAGGTGCTCGCCATTCAGGATACGATCGGCGCGGACGAGCGCTTTACCACAAACCGGCTCCGGAACGAGCACCGGGAAGAGTTGGTGCCGCTGCTGCAGGCGCTGATCCAGACGCGGCCGGCCGCCGAGTGGCTGGATGCGCTGCGCGCACAGGAGATTCCGTGCGGCCCCATCAATACGACCCAGGAGGCGCTGGCCGACCCGCAGACCAGGGCGCGCGGCATGATTGTCGAGATAGAGCATCCGCTCCTCGGGCTCATCCGCACCATCGGCAACCCGATCAAGCTGAGCGAGACGGGCGTCACCTACCGGCGACACCCGCCGCTGCTGGGGGAGCACACCGACGAGATTTTGCGCGACCTGGGCGAGAGCGATGGGACGATCCGCGACCTGCATGCGCAAGGCATTGTCTAGCGCAAGTGACGGAGTGATTCTTTGTACAAACGCAGGCGCATTCCTGCGCAATGAAATCCCAAGAGGAGTCTAACAGTGCGTCGAATTTGTGTCATTGGCGTCGGCTATGTGGGGCTGGTCACAGCCACTTGCTTTGCTGACCTGGGCAATCATGTAGTGAACCTGGATATTGCCCAAGACAAGGTTGAAAAACTCAAGCAAGGCGAGCTGCCGATCTACGAGCCGGGGCTCGAAGAGATGGTCCACCGGAACATCGCCGCCGGCCGCCTTACCTTTACCACCAGCTATGCCGAAGCGGTGCCGGGCGCTGAATTTATCTTTGTCGCCGTGGGGACGCCGTCGGGCGTGGACGGCGAGGCCGATCTCAAATATGTGCGGCTGGCGACCGAGGCGATTGCCGAGAACCTGACCGGCTATGCCGTCATCGTCAACCGCAGCACGGTCCCCGTTGGCACGGGCGACCAGACGGCCGATATCCTGGTCAAGCGCGGCAAGAAATGGGGCGAGGACTTTGCCGTCGTGTCGAACCCCGAGTTTACGCGCGAAGGCGCCGCCATCTGGGATTTCCTCAATCCCGACCGCGTCGTCCTCGGCTCGGTCGACCAGCGGGCTGCCGAGGCGGTGTCCGAGATCTATGCGCCGCTGCGCTGCAAGTTCGTCATTACCGACCTGCGCACCGCCGAAATGATCAAATACGCCTCGAACTCGTTCCTCGCCCTGCGCATCTCATTCATCAACGAGATCGCTTCGATCTGCGAAAAGCTGGGCGCGGATGTCAAGCAGGTGGCCTATGGAATGGGCCTCGACCAGCGCATCGGTCCACACTTTCTCGACGCCGGCATCGGTTTCGGCGGCTCGTGCTTTGAAGGGGACGAGACGGTGTTTGCGCTAAACAGCCCCAATGTCGCCACCGAAACGCTTGAGGGCCTTTTTGCCGCCGCGGGCGAACCCGTTCAGGAAGATGCTGTACAGGTGATTCGCCCGCACGACAAGCGTGTGCTCGCCTTTGATCTGGAAACCGGGCAGCCTGTTCTTGCGCAAGTGACGGCAGCAACCCGGCGTCCTTATACGGGAACAATGGTGCGGATCAACACGAGCATGGGACGTTCACTGCGCACGACCGCCGATCATCCAGTGATTCTCCATACGCCGGCGGGTATCAGAATAGTGCCTGCCGCCGCCGTCGCGCCGGGCGACCAACTGATGGCGCTGTGCGCTTTGCCCGAGGTCAATCAGGCCGCTGACCTCAACGTCATTGAATTACTGCGCGGCACGGCGCTGGAACAAGACGTATACGTTTCGCCGACCGATAATACCTTCGCAGAACAATATGACCGATTTGCGGCGGATATTCCTGCGGGCAGCATACAGCATCCATATGAGATCAAGCGCAACAATTATATGCCATTGCGCCTCTTGCGCCTCTTGCGTGAGAAGGGCGTCCTGCAGGTTTCCGATCAAAAGCTGCAGCTTTATACGGCCAAAGGCGCGGCAACCAAGTTGAATGCCGTCATTCGAGTGGATACCGACCTGCTGCGATTCTGCGGATACTATCTGGCTGAAGGGTACATCAGCCTTGATTCTGGACGCGGCGACGCCGTGCGCGAACGCCTGGGCTTGAGCTTTCATGAAGAGGAGCGCGAATACATATCCGATGTGCAGCGCATCCTCACCGGCTGGGGGCTCAAGTTCATCGAGCGACACAGCACCCATGCAACTACGACAATCGTTTCATCCCGCCTTTTTGCGTGGTTTGTGCGCGATGTTTTGAAATGCGGTACGCGTTCGGAGGACAAGCAGCTGCCGCGTCTCGCCTTTAATGTCTCGCCGGAGTTGCGCTATGAATTGATCCGGGGCGCGTTCAGCGGCGATGGGGCAGTGACACCCGTGCAGGATGGCAAGAACTTGATGCTTGAATATGCGACGGTCAGCAAGTTACTCGCCGATGGCGTATCACTGCTGCTTCAAACCTTGGGGGTCATCCCATCCATTCGCATGCGCTGGATGAACAAATCGAAGCGGCCCGCTTTTATCGTTCGCGTAAGCGGTTATGCACAACTCGAAACCCTCCAGGGCGTGTTTGGCGAAAAGCATCGGGCCCAAATCGAGGCCGTGCTGGCCGGCTATCAACGTCACATTCAGCAGCGTGGCTTTGCGCGACAGGGTTCTTATGCGGCGCTGAGTGTGCAGGAGGTCCAATACGAGGAGGAGCAGACGACGGTGTATAGCATTGAGACGAATACTAGCACCTTAATCGCCTCCTCGGGGCTGATTTGCCACAACTGCTTCCCCAAGGACGTCAAGGCGCTGACCTATATGGCCGAGTTGAACGGGCTGCACCCGCAGCTCCTCCGCGCGGTCATGGATATCAACCGCGACCAGCGCCGCCAGGTCATCGTCAAGCTCCGTACGCTTCTGGGCAGCCTGCGCGACAAGAATATCGGCCTGCTCGGGATTGCGTTCAAGCCCAATACCGACGACATCCGCGAGGCCGCGGCCATCGACCTCATCCACCTCTTGATGAACGAAGGGGCGTGTGTCCGGGCGTATGACCCGGTGGCGATGGAGAATGCGCGCAAGGCGCTCCACGAGGTGACCCTCTGCGCCGACCCATACGAAATCGCGCAGGACGCCGACGCAATCATTCTCGTCACCGAGTGGAACGAGTTCAAGCAGCTCGACCTCCCGCGCATCGCCGCGGCGATGCGCCAAAAGGTCTTTATCGATGGCCGCAACGTCTATGACCCCAAGCAGATGAAAGAGCTCGGGTTCGAGTATCGCGGCGTCGGCCGGCCCACCTAGAGCGAATTCCAATTCCATTTACGGCCTCGTTGTAGGGGCTGTGCCTCGTGCCTGCCCCGTCCAGTGCGGGCAACCACGAGGGATTGCCCCTACGCACCCGTCAACCGATATGGAATTCGCTCCAGGTCGAGCCGCAATCGAATGTTGCGCACCGGCGTTGACCTCGTAGAGGTCGCACGAATCGAACAGTCGATCGCCCGTTACGGCGACCGTTTCCTGGCGCGCGTCTTTACGCCCGCCGAGCTGGCCTACGCGGCCGGCCGCGCCTCCTCCCTCGCCGCGCGCTTTGCCGCCAAAGAGGCGGTGAGCAAGCTCCTCGCGGTCGGCATTCAGCACCCGGATGGGGTGGACTGGCGCGAGATCGAAATCCTTTCAGGCGAGCGCGGCGACCCGGTGCTCAAGCTGTATGGGCGCGCGGCCGCCCGCGCCGAGGCGCTGGGCTTTAAAGAGATCTCGGTCAGCCTTTCGCATACCAGGGAGCACGCTATCGCGTTCGTGGTGGGAATCGGATAAAAAGGAAATCCCGGCGATGGGGAGGGCCAGCACAACCAGGTATCCATCCCCTTTGAGCAGGAGAATCCCCAGCAGCAGCGCGGCCGCGACCAGAATCACCGCGAGCGCGCGGCCGGCGGGAATCCTATCGGCGCGGGCGCGGCGGCCCGAGAGCGCCAGCCATACCAGGTCCAGCGTGAACCGCCCGGCGGCCACCGCGCCGAGGACGAACGGCCCGATCCACAAAACCCAGCCGCCGTGCTCCGCCGGGAGGACGTACTGCTTGGTTATGGACCGCAGCGACCGCGTCATTTCATGTGCAGACGTGCCTTACCTCTCATGGGCTACTGAGCATGTCCTGCAGAACCTCCGACTGCAAGTCGGGGTTGAGCTTGACCATGCGCTCCAGCCACTTGATTGCACTTGCCCGATCATCCTTGTCGGCACGCGTCATAGCCTCTGCCGCAAGCTGTCGAGCTCCGTCCGCGTTCCCTGTTCCCAGCCTGGCCAGAGCCAGCCCGAGTTTCCACCCGGCCGTATCGTCGTTTTCAGATGCAAAAGCAAGATGGGTCTCGGCTTCCTCAAACCTGCCGCGTGCCAGGGCAAGATAGCCCTGGCGGGCATGGGTGTATGGATGATCGGGTTGCAGTTCGACTGCCTTCGAGATGTCCCGCTCCGCTTCATCCAGGCGGCTCGACTCCAATTCAATGTTCGCCCGGTTCCGGTACAGGTACGCCTGGTCCGGGGTCAGTTCGATAGAGTGGCTGTATGCGTCAATGGCCTCTGGATTGAGATCGAGCGATTCAAGCGTATTGGCAAGCCCGTTCCAGGCTGTAGGATCATCGGGCGCCAGTTCGACGAGGCGGCGGAATTCGGCAAGCGCCTGGTCATACTCCTTTTGCTCATAAAGAGCATTCGCATGGGCGTATCTCAACCCGGGGTCATCGGGATGCAACGTGACGAGTTCCTGAACCAGAGTGGTCAAGACGCTCCATTCGCTCTGCTCCTTGCTCATCTCTGCCAGGCGTTCCAGCATATATTGGCGCAGTGCTTCCACTCCGATGGCATCCGCCAGCCGCGCGGCCCGAGCGAATGAATCGACTGCCGCCGTCTTTTGCTCCAGTTGCCATTGCGCGATTGCCGTCTGCGCGAGATTGACGCTTTGGCTGTACCGGTCGCCGATTTGCTCGTAAAGCTGTTGCGATTGTTGATAGTATTTCAGGCCTTGGTCAAAATCTTGTTGTGAAACACTCTCAAGGCCCAGCGCTTTTAGCACATTGGCTTCGCCGAGCCGGGCCCCGACGGTGCGAAAGAGGGTGAGGGCTTGGGCGTAGCTGTCCAGGGCGGCTTCCCGCTCATCCCGGAACTGCTGCACGTCGCCGATGGCTTTTAGCACATTGGCTTCCAGTCCTTTGTCCGGAATCCCAATCGAACGGGCGCTGGTGAGCCAGCCCAGCCATTCCTCGTTAACGCGAAAGATGTTGTAGAGCCAATTACGCGGGGTGGTTGCCAGCCGTCCGAGTAGCATTCCATTCTTGGCGGCGCGTGCCCATCTCGCTGCCGCGCGCAAATTGTCCAATTCCAAAAATAACTCGGGTACGGTGCTCAGGTCATCCATGGAATGTGCATCGAATAGCTTGACCAGCTATTCGGCGTGCGCGCTGCGGCAGGCGGCCTCTTCGCCCACATCATGTAACACGCGCGCGGCGTACTCGTCCAGCAGATCATGCAGGCGGTATCGCTCCCCGCTCCCTTCGGCCAGCTTGACCATAGATAGTGTCAGCAGGCGCGCTATGGCGTCGCTCGCCGCCGGGAGGTCGTCGCCCCAGAGCGCGGCGGCCGCCGGAACGGAGAATCCGGTCGGGGCAAACGCGGCGAGGCGGCGAAAGCGCGCCTGGTCTGCCGGCGCAAGGTCGTCATAACTCACAGCAAAGACGGCGAACAGGTCGAGGCGCGGGTCGGTTCCGACCTTGAGCTCGCTCAGGCGCGCGTGCAGCTTGGTTTCAAACAGGGCGATGGGCCGGGGCGCGCCCTCGAACTGGGCAATGCGGCGCGCGGCAATATCGAGCGCCAGCGGGTTGTGTTTGCACCGCTCGATCAGCCGGCCGGCGGCCTCGGCCTCGGCCTGGACGCGCTCGGGCGAGAGCGCAGCTTCCAACAAAGCCCGCGCCTGTTCCAGGCTCATCCCCTCCAGTCGAAATATCGCATCCGGCGGAATGGCGTGCGACGGCTGCTGGCTACGGCTCGTGATGAGGACGCCGCACGGCGGCGAGGCGGGGAAGAAATCTTCCAGCCTTGCGGCGTTGGCGCTCCGCACATCGTCGAGGATGAGCAGGACACGCCGCTTGTTCAGAAAGCCTTGCACTTGGAGCACGCGGTCGCGGTAGGTCGCAGCCGGCGCAAACGTGAGACCACATCGGAGCCCCATGTCTCCAACAATCTGCTCCGGTGTTTTCTCCCCGCAATCCACCCACAGCGGGCATGGATCGTCGGGGAATTGTGCTTGCAGGTCGCGCATGACCCCCTTGGCCAGTTCGGTCTTGCCGGTCCCGCCCGGCGCGTGCACGCCGACGATCGCGGTTCTCCCCTGCGCCGAGAGGGCGGCCCGCACCTGCTGCTCGATGGGGCCGCGATCGATATAGACGGGGGCGTTCGACGCGGGCCGGTGTCCTTGCGGAGCGGGGCGCGGCGTCGGCGCGCCGACATAGACATCGCCTGTGCCGGTAAAAATGTTGCCGCTCCCGTTGACGGTCTGCTGGACGATGGGCGCGGAAGCAACGATTTGTACCTGGTCGCGGCCAACCAGCGTCGTGTGGTCGAACGAGCCGCCGGTAACGTTCATGCCGCCGCTCTGGTTTTCGGTAAAGAGGGCGGCCGGTCGCAGGCCGGTCACTGCGGGCGGCGTGGGATCAGCGGGAGGGGGTGAAACGGGCGGCGCGCGGCGGCGCGCGACCTGCGCGGCGCGGTAGCGGACCCAGAGGAACTGGCCGATGAGCAGAATCAAGCCCGCCGCGAGCAGAATGTAGGTCAGGTTGTCGCCCGTAAAAAGGTCCATAGCTGCCAGCTCTCCTCAGCGCAGAGGTGTAGTGAGTGAGAGTATAGCATAGATGCCCGCCGGGAAAAAGTGCAAGTCCCAAACCCGAAGGGTCTCCGAAAGACCCTTCGGGTTTAAAACCCGGCGGCCGGTCGCGACGTTGACCCTGTGGGGGTCATGGGTTATACTAACTCCGCTCATGGCTCATACCCAACCTGTTGCCTCTGCGCCTCCCCTCGAATCGCTCGCCGGCAAACCATACCGCGAGCGGTTAATCGAGTTGCTCGCTTCCGATCTCGATTTTCACGAGCGCGAGAGCAAATACGCCACGCACAATT
>JBAVQS010000148.1:0-12637 GCA_049694275.1 Anaerolineae bacterium
GGGAGGTGCCCCATGGATATTGTCAATTTCGGCGCATGCTGCATGGACCTGCGCCAGGCTATGATCGGTGTGCCGCACTCGTTCTTTCACGTCGAGGGCGAAATCCTCTACCTGACCGTCGGGAGCGCGCCCCGGGAGGATGGACAGACCGACTGGTTTGAAATCCCGGTCTTTCACTGTCCGTTCTGCGGCAAAAAGATACAGGACCGCTATACAGTCGAGCGGTCGTTGGCGGGCAAACCGCCGTATTGACCCCCGTCCTTGTTTCTCGCCCCTGCCATTAGGACATTCGGCCCTTTTTAGGTATAATCCCGCAACCAGATACCCTCTTGAGGGTTATGGAAATCGGGTCGGTTTGCGGGTTATTGTGTCAGGTTTCTCGTTTTCCAAAGGACAATCGCGTGCAAGAACGTAAAAGAACGCTCCTTCAACGGCTGGCCGAAGCGATCCTGAATTTGTTTGGCTGGCGCATTGCCATAGAGCAGATGCCGCCGGAACGCGCGGTGATCGTTGGCGCCCACCATACTTCGGCATGGGATGTACCCATAGCCCTCCTCCTCCTGGTCGCCACGGGCACGAGTTTTGCCCTGATCGTCAAGAAAGAGATGTTCGTCGGACCGCTCGGCTGGATTCTGCGTTCCCTGAACTGCATCCCGATCGACCGCAGTAAGCGCAATAGCTTTGTTCAGCAGATGGTCGAGGCGCTGCGCGGCCCCAGGCCCGTCCGCATTGCCCTCGGCCCAGAGGGGACGCGCAAAAAGACCCGTTACTGGAAGACCGGCTTTTACTATATGGCGCTCGGCGCCAATGTGCCCATGTCGTTTGGCTATGCCGATTACCCGCGACGGATTGTGGGCTTTGGGCCCACCCTGACCCCCAGCGGCGATATCCAGGCCGATATGGAAATCATCCGGGCCTTTTACCGGAATATCGTCGCCCGGCACCCGGAATGCCAGAGCGACATGGAACTGGAGCTTGCTCCGGCGCCGGCGGCCGAACCACGCCCCATCCCGGTAATCACCGCGCCACGCCCCGGCCGCCTGCGGGCGGCACGCGATTATACCGCCGGCGCGTTGACAGTATTGGCAAGACTCCCGGTCGCTGCCATCGCCTGGCCGATCAGGCGTCCCAGAACATTTTTTGCTGCTCCACGGCCTATGTCTCAACATCTCGCGCTCGCTATCGCCCGGCTCGTCGGATGGAAGCTCAAGATGGAACAGGTTCCCCCGGAACACTGCGTGATTATCGGAGCGCCGCACACAACCGGCTGGGACCTGCTGCTCGCAGTCCTCTTGAGATATGGCATCAACATCCCATTCCAATGGATGGCGAAGGATGAACTGTTTGTCGGCCCACTGGGATGGCTGCTCCGGTCGGTCGGCGGCATTCCCGTCAACCGCCGCCAGCGCAACAACCTGGTCGACCAAATGGTCGAAAGGCTCAAGCAGCCGGCGTCGCTACGCCTCGCCATCGCCCCTGAAGGGACACGTGTCAAGTCCCGATACTGGAAGAGCGGATTTTATTATATGGCGACCGGCGCCGGCGTCCCGATTGTTCTGGGCTACGCCGACTATGCCCGGCGCGAAGTGGGACTCGGCCCGCTCCTGCACCCCAGCGGAGACCTTGCGGCCGACATACATGTCATCGCTCGCTTTTACGCCGACAAGACCGGCAAATTTCCAGACCGACAGAGCACGATCGAGGTCGCACCTTTGACAATCGCCGACGAAGCGACTTCGGCGCAAAACCCGGACTAACATCACCTTGCAGTCCGGGCCGTACATCGAAAATTGTGTAATTTGCCCATGTAGGGGCGAACGGCCGTTCGCCCCTACAAAATTATACACAAATCGGCATACGGTCCAGTCCGCATTCATCATTCGTCATTCCAAATTGAATTATGCCTCTATCCATCGACCATATTCTCTCACGCGGCGTCGCCGAAGTCATTAGCGAGGCCGGCCTGCGCAAGCGCCTGGCGAGCGAAAAACCCCTGAAACTCAAGATGGGGTTTGACCCTTCGCGCCCGCTCCTCACCATCGGCCATGCCGTCGGTATTCGAAAACTGCGCCAGTTCCAGGAGCTGGGGCACCGGATCGTCCTGATCGTCGGCGATTGGACGGCGCAGATCGGCGACCCCTCCGGCAAGGACGAATCACGCCCGATGCTCACCGTCGAACAGGTCCAGGAGAACGCCCGGACTTATATGGACCAGTTTTTCATGCTGATCGACCGCGACAAGACCGAGGTGCGTTACCAGAGCGAGTGGTTTGGCAAATTTGCGCTCGAGGACGTATTCCGCCTGACGCGGCAATTTACACTGGCCGAAATGCTGGAACATGAGACCTTTGAAAAGCGATTCAAAGCGGGGCTACCGCTGACGCTCACCGAGCTCCTGTATCCCCTGCTGCAAGCCTACGATTCGGTCGCCATCAACGCCGACGTCGAGTTTGGAGGGATGGACCAAAAGTTCAACATCCTCCAGGGACGCAAACTGCAAGAGCGGTTCGGGCAGACCCCGCAAGAGGTCTTTCTGGTTCCCCTGCTCCCCGGCACGGACGGCAACATGAAAATGGGCAAGTCGCTCGGGAACACCATCGACATGCTGGCCGAGCCGCAAGACCAGTTTGGCAAAGTTATGTCGCTCAGCGATTCCGTCCTGCTCACCTATTTTAGACTTGTGACCGACGTCCCGGAGCAGGAGATTCAAGAGATGGCGCAGGCGATGGAATCCAACTCGGTCAACCCGCGCGATCTCAAGCTCCAACTTGCGCGCGACGTGGTCACCCAGTTTCACAACGCCGATGCGGCGCGCGCGGCCGAAGCGGAATTCCTCCGCGTCTTTTCACGACGCGAGCTCCCGACCGAGATGGAGACGTTCGACATGGCGGGGCCCATGCCGCTGATCGATCTGCTGGTCGCGGTCAAGTTTGCGCCGAGCAAGAGCGAAGCGCGCCGGCTCGTCTCCCAGGGCGGCGTGCGGCTGGACGAGGAAAAGCTGGACCAGATGGACGCAGTCATCTCGCCGCGCCAGGGAGTGTTGAGCGTCGGGCGCCGCAAGTTTATCCGGCTGGCGGGCCGTATATCGAAAATTGTGTAATTTGCCCTTGTAGGGGCGAGCCGGCGGTTCGCCCCTACAAAATTACACACAAGGGATAAATTTCTTTATCCCTTGAGGAGACTCCGCGCGATAATCAGCCGCTGGACCTGGTTTGTCCCCTCGTAAATCTGGAGGAGCTTGGCATCGCGCATCAGTTTCTCCACGCCAAACTCTTCGAAATACCCATAGCCGCCGTGAATCTGGACGGCGTCGAGGGCGCACTTCATGGCGGCATCGGAGCCGAGGCACTTGGCAATGGCCGAGGCGCTGCCATCCGTGTGCGTCGCGGCGTGATGGTCCGCAAGCCACGCGGCGTACCAGACGGCCATGCGCGCCGTCTCGACCTGCATCGCCATATCGGCGAGCATGAACTGGATCGCCTGGAAATGGCCGATGGGCTGGCCGAACTGCTGGCGCTCGAGCGCAAATTTGGTGGAGGCTTCGAGCGCGGCCCGCGCCACGCCGACCCCGCCCGCGCCGACCGTGACGCGTGTGCGGTCGAACGTCAGCATGGCGATCTTGAACCCATCCCCTTCACGCCCCACGCGCTGCGAGGCGGGAACCCGCACCTCTTCAAACACGACCTCGGCGGTATCCGACGCGCGGTGCCCCAGCTTGCCCGTCATGTGATGGGAAGTAATGCCTGGCGTCACGCGCGGCACGATAAAACAGGAGAGCCCGCGGTGTTTTTGCTCGGGATCAGTCGAGGCAAAGACGGTATAAACGGAAGCCTCGTTGCCATTCGAGATAAAATGCTTGGTCCCGCTGATCACATAATCGTCGCCGTCCTTGACGGCGCGCGTGCGAAGCGCGGCGACATCGCTCCCTGCGCCCGGCTCGGTCAGGCAAAAGGCAAAGACGCCTTGCGCCTCGATGACCGGCTGGACGAATTTGTTTCGCTGTTCGTCGGTCGCGGCGATTTCGAGCGGCGTCAGCGCCAGCTCGCTGGCGGCCATACAGGTGGTGATGCCGGCGCACCCCCAACTGGTCTCTTCCTGGACAAGGGCCGCTTCAAACCAACCGAGCCCTCCCCCACCATGCTGCTCCGGAAAGGTGACGTGCATCAAACCTAACTCGTATGCCTTTTTAATGACCGGCCAGGGATACTCGCAGGTCTGGTCATAATGGCGCGCCACGGGGGCGATTTCGTTCGCCGCAAACTCGTGCGCCAGCCCGCGCAGCGCTTTTTGTTCATCGGAGAGATCAAAGCTGACCATCGCATTCCTCACTTGTCTAAGTTGGACATTCTCGCTCTGCTGCCATTTCGAGCCGTTGTAACCGTTCAGCCCAATCCCAAAACGAGATTTCTCACTCGCAGAGGGCGCGGGTTCGAAATGACGAGCGCAAGTCCTGCTGAGAATAGAACACCGGGAGCGAACCCCATCACGCTGCGACGATTATACGCCTGCCTTTTGTTTTTGCAATTTCACGCTAGGATTGAATTCCCCTTGCCAGTCCCCCGCATTAGATGCTATACTCGTTTGGCTGTACCGGCATCGAGTCCCCAGAAGGTTGTGCATTATGTTGTCAGAAAAAGAATCTCTCTCCACTCCCACCTTTTTTCAGCTCCAGGAAGAAGAACGCTACCGGATGGCGCGCGTTCTGATGAACGGCCCCGGCCAGATTCTGGCGAATACGACCATGGAACTGGAACATGCGCTGGCCCTGCTGGATACGAATCCGGATGCCGCCCGGGCCGGTCTCGCCGCGCTGCGGGATGAAGTCCGGGAGGGGCTGAATCAGCTCAAAGCTTATGTGGCCGAGCTCCAGCCCCCGCTATTGGAAGAGATGGGGCTGGGACCCAGTCTGAACCAGTATGTGGCCGCCTATGGCGCGCGGAACGGAATCGCGGTAGAATGTATAGGCTGTGATGCGCTGCACGAGCGTCTGCCCAGCACGATTGAAACCGCCCTCTTTCGAATTGTGCAAGAGGCGCTGGCAAATGTCCTGCAACATTCGGGAGCGACGCGCGTGCGGGTGCAGATCGAGCAGCTCGCCAAACAACTGCAAGTGCAGGTCGAGGATAATGGACGCGGGTTTCAAAACGCCCCCGGAGGGGCGCGGCGGCGGCAGTTGGGCCTGGTTGCGATGCAAGACCGGGCGCAGTTGATCGGCGGACATTTGCAGATCTTTTCCGAAGCCGGCAAGGGGCTGCGCGTCGTCGTCACCGTACCCTACCACGGTCAGTCCAACCTTGCGGCAGGGGGACCTCATGAAGACAGACGGGAAAACCAAAACGGGCAAAACGCCGGCGCGCGCAAAAAAGCAAACGCGCTCTCGACCGAAACCGGCAAATAAGACAGCTATGGCAACTTTACCAGACAAACCCGCGGTTCGCACCATGATCGTGGACGATCACCCCCTCTTTCGCGCAGGGCTGCGGCGCGTGCTCGAATTCGAGCCGGATATCCATATCGTCGGCGAGGCGGCGGACGGGCCCGCGGCGCTTGTGATGGCGCGCGAGCTCCAGCCCCAAGTCATCCTGATGGATGTCAACCTGCCTGAAATGAACGGGCTCCAGGCGACGCGCGAACTGACGGCCGAGCGCGATGACCTGGCGGTGATCATCCTCACCGCGTATCACGACGACGAGCAGATGCTGCACGCCGTGCGCGCGGGGGCGTATGGCTATTTCCCCAAAGAGGTCGATCCCACCGAGCTCGTCAAGGCCATCCACGAGGTTTCGCAGGGCAACTATGTCGTAAACGACGAAGTGCTCGCCAAACCGCAGGTCGCCAGTTGGCTGTTGACCCAGTTCGAGTCGATGCCAGCCGGCGGCGACGAAGGCCCGGAAGAGACCTTCCGCTCGCTCAGCACGCGCGAGATGGAGATCCTTAAACACATTACCAAGGGGCTGTCGAACAAAGAGATCGCCAAAGCGCTGGGCATCAGCCGCCAGACTGTCAAGAATCACATGACCTCGATCCTGCGCAAGCTGGCGGTGAACGATCGCACGCAGGCGGCCGTTTATGCGCTCCGGCGCGGCTGGATTCGCTTACAGGATACCAAATAATTATGCCGGTAACACTCTCTCCCGAAACCGCGGTTCGCACCGCGGCGACCGAATTTGGCAAAGAGATCGAGCAGCTCAAGGTCGAGCTACGTGAGATCGAGGTGCTCGTTCGCCAGACGGGCGGCGAGATCGAGCGCCTGTCACAGCGACAGATGGAAATGGGGGCGCGCCTGCGGCAGGTCGAGAATAATATGGACGCGTACAGCCGCGAGGATATTCGCGGCGCGTACGCCGCCGACCGCGAGGCGCAGCTCAAGCTCATGATGATGCGCTCACAACTAGAACAGTTCCAGAACAAGCAGCGCTATCTCGACCGCTATATCACCCAGCTCCGCCGCGTCAACGATATGGTCGAGCAGTTCGCCGAGAACCTGGCGCCGGGCAAAACCACCTCGCCGGGCGGCGATCGCGCCCAGGGGGACCATGACGCGGTGGTCCAGACCATCGAGGCGCAGGAATCCGAGCGCCAGCGCCTGGCCCAACAGATGCACGACGGGCCGGCCCAATCTCTCACCAACCTGATTCTCCAGGCGGAGATTGTCGAGCGCCTGTTCGAGTCCAATCCCGAGCGCGCCCGCTCCGAGCTGGGCAGCCTCAAAACTTCGGCGAACACCACTTTTCAACGAGTGCGCGATTTCATCTTTGGCCTGCGGCCCATGATGCTCGACGACCTCGGGCTGGTGCCTACGCTGCGACGCTATACCCAAAACTTTGAAGCCAAGAACAAGCTGCCGATCACGCTCGCCGTCGAAGGGGAACGTAAGCTTCCCCAGTACGTGGACGTGACCATCTTTCGCGCGGTGCAGGAATTGTTGAACAATGTGGCGGCGCACGCGCACGCCTCGCACGTGCAGGTCAGTGTCGATATTGACGCCGAACCCACCGTCGTACAGCTTGAGGATGACGGGAGTGGGTTTGAGGTGAACGAGGTCCTCCAGCGCGTGCGCCTGCGCGGGACTTCGGGGCTTTCGACGCTTGAAAAACGCGTCGAGATGCTGGGGGGCAAGATCATGTATCAGAGCGGCACCGGCCGCGGCACCAAGGTGCGCGTCCTCATCCCCTCGACCTAAGCCAATTCCATCTTGATTAAATGGAACCCGATCAAGGGCGAGCGAGCCGCGCGTGGCTCGCTCGCCCTGTTTATCAGGGCAGATGCACAACGGCGCCAAGGGCGCTTGCGCATTCGCTCTAGGGCAGGCGCCTGAGGATCGCCCCGGTCTGGGGGTCGAGGCGTACGCTCGTCACCTGCTGTCCATTGGATGCAACATAAGGCTGTGCCAGGGGCATCTCGGCCACGCTCGTTCCGGGATTGACCACCACCAACCCTTTGGCGAACTGGCGGACGTACATGTTGTATGCGGAATAGTAAGGACCATAGGACGCACCCAGCTTGACGGTGAGGTCGTCATCCAGAATCAACCCGCTTGCGCCCAGCCCTTGATAACTGTAATAGGTGCGCGGGCCATTGACGCCGAGCAGGTAGGACGCCAGGGAATATTTGAACCACTGCGTGGGATCCCACCCCGGCGGCGGTTGAGGCGGCGCAACCCGCGTGGCGACGAGCACAATCGTATTGGCATTCCGGGAGAGTTGATCGAGCGCGTCGACATCCTTTTTCCACTCGATCACCGATTTAAAGCTATCCGGCGCCGTCTCTTTTTTGCGAAGAAAATCGCAGATGCAGATTCCATCTACCTGGGACAACAGGCTTTTTGCATCGGCCGTATACTGCGCATAACCGGCGCCATCGGACCAGGCATAGGTGCTGGCCAGAATGATCCGAACGCCGGCCACCGGGCGCAAAGCGGCCAGTAGTTTGGTCGTGCTGCTCAGCGAATCGGCGCGGGCGGGGATACCGGCCTGGTCGAGCAGAATCCCATCGTACGCTCCGAGGCCGGTCTGCGTGGCGCTGGCGACTTGATCGGGCTTGGAAGCGTCGATCGTCAGGAGCGCGAGGGCCTGCGTATTGGCCTGCCGAACGCTCAGAGCGGCGGCCCCACTCACCAGTTGCACACGCTGCGCCGTTTGATTGGCGACGGTCGGATTCAGGTTCGAATTCAGGTTTGCGATATCGCCCCAGATTCCAATCCCGTCCGGGACCAGAACCGGCAAGCGGCGAACGGCCTGCGGGGCGCCTTGCGCCGTTGGCGCGCGAGGCCCCTGGATGACCAGGGTGGGTGTGGCCGTCGGCGCGGCAGAGGTCTTGACCGTCGGCGGCGGAGGCGGGGGAACCGTTTCAGTTGATGGGGCCGGCGTGGAAGGCGATGAGCAGCCGACTACCAGGACCATCAGAAGCAGGGCAAAATAAGGTAAGCGCATAGGACAAGAGCGCGGGTAAAGCACACGACGGGTGCTCCACTCACGCAAGCACGACAAGGATAGGGCAAGTCTAACCCCCAAGCCGAAAATAGTCAATGGAAAGATGCTCCTATTGGCCTGCGGTGCAGGGGCGAACGGCCGTTCGCCTACAAGGACAAATTCGGCATACGGCGACGATAGGCCAAAAGGACCAGTGCGATTACTATCCCAAGGCCCCGCTCCCCTGCTCTACTCTATAAGAAGAGAGGGCAAACGGGCTCTTATTCGTACATAGGCATTTTGTACTATTTTCCCCCGCGCGCGTTTGTCTTGGGGTACTGAATTCTTATTGTTCAATCTGGACAAGCGCGATATAGTAAGAGTGCGCCGTACACCAAGCGGCGCATTACCGAAATTTGTTTTCGGGCTTGTACTGGGGTTCGGGGGAATGCTGCAGTTCAAGAGGTGACCCCAACCCCTTTTTTGATGCTTACTGGAGCGGATGTGAGATTTCTCACCCGCGAAAAGCGCGGGTTCGAAATGACAAAAACTCTCGAATGACAAAAACTCTAGCTCAATCATGAAATTCATTCTCAACCGACAAAAGCGAAACACCGAGCGCGGGCAGAGCCTGACTGAACTGGCGCTCTTGCTTCCGTTCCTGCTCATGCTGATTCTGGGGACGCTGGACCTCTCCCGCGCGTATGAAGTGTATGTGGATGTGACCAATGCGGCCCGGGAGGGGGCGCGCTACGCCGCCGGGAACGCAACCGACTCTACCATTCAGACCGATGTGACGACGCGCGTGAACCAGGAGCTGACCGGCGCGGGAATCGGCAGTGTCACCGTCGCGGCGCTCGTCTGCACCAGCTATTCCACCAACAGCGTGATCGCCTGCTCCAGCGCGGCGAGTGGAGATTATATCACGGTGAGCGTCAGCACGCAGTTCCAATTCGTCACTTTTTCCGTGATTGGGCTCTCGACCACGACGATCAGCAACAGCGCCACCATGGCGGTCGTGCTGCCCTAGGACCGGCATCCAGATGAACATGCAAGATTCGCACAAACGACAGGATGGGGCAACGCTGGTCGAGTTTGCCCTCACCATCCCTTTTCTGGTTCTGCTCATCGCGGGGGCATTTGATTTTGGGTGGGGGGTCTATGTCAACAACAGCCTGGCGCTCGCCGCCCGCGAAGGAGCGCGTAAGGGAATTATCGTCTCGGCGACCGACGCCCAAATTTGCGCACAGGCGCAGCGCGGGCTCCAGGCCCTGCCGACCTTCGCCTGCAACCCGTCGAGCGGCCCGGGCATCTATATCAGCCCGGCCACACGCACCTCGACCAACCCGATTACCGTGACCGTAACCTATACCTATACACCTATTACACCGATCATTTCACCCTTTGTGCCAAACGGAATCCCGCTTAGCTCCAGTTCGGTGATGGTTGTGGAGTGAGTCTCACAAGGAGGAAAGCATGATGCAGAACAATCTCAAGGATCAGGAAGGCCAATCGCTGATTCTCATCACGTTTCTGGCGGTGGCAATCATCGCCTTTATGGGGCTGCTGCTGGACGGCGGGCGCGTCTATGCCGCCCGCCGCCAGAGCCAGAACGCAGCGGATGCCGCCGCGTTTGCCGCCGCCCGCGAGCTGGTGACCCGGAATAACAACGGCACCAATAACGGCGCAGCCGAGGATGCGAAAATTCTCACGGTCGCCCGAAGCTTTGCCACCCAGAATGGGGTTTCCGCCGCGAGCGACGTGGTGGCCTACTATATCAATTCCGACGGCAGTCAGGGCAATGCGATCGGGGTGTACGGCTATGTGCCCACCACCGCCATTGGCGTGCGCGTTCAGGCTACCGCCCACACCCAGCCTTTTATGATTGCCATCGTGAACGGTGGGAACCAGATCGATACGGAGAGCCAGGCTACCATGAAGAGCGGCATCCTGACCCAGTTCAACGGCGCCATGCCAATGACCGTCAAGTATCAGTCGTTTAGTTACGGGCAGACCGTCCAGATGATGGGGCAAACGACGGGTCCCGGCGGTTTTCAGTGGCTGGCGGAGACCGCCAACACCAGTTGCCAGGGGGGCGGCAGCGCGCAGGACCTGGCGAATGCCATCCAGAACCCGCCCAGCACCATCACCAAGCAGGCCGACCCGAGCGGAAACTATCTGAATCCCACCAACGATGCGAGCGTCAATAACCTGGATCACTATTTTTGCAGTTCCACCGGTATTTCGGGGGCAGATGCTGTCGCCAGCGCCCTCGACTATTGGTTGAGCTTGCCCGTGGCACAGCGCCACTGGATCATTCCGGTCTATGATTATAGTTGCCAGGTCACGGATACCAATTGCACCGGCGGCGGCAATGGCTCGAAAATGGTTTACCACATCAAGGCATTTGCCGAGTTCATCCCGACCGGCTATTACCTGAGCAACAGCCATTCGAATGGAATCACGAAAGCCGATTGCTCTCTTCTCGATCCGAGCAACCCGCCGCAGTGCGTACAGGGTACCTTCCAGGGATTCACATCGCTCGGCCACGGCGATTCCGGCCAGGTGTGCGATACGTCGAGTGGTTGCGCGCTCTGGTTGAGCGAGTAAAGGAGCGAATCGATGTCCTCCAGCATTTTTGCCCAGCCCCGCGTACGCGCGGCGGTCATGATTGCGGCCGCGTGTATGATGGCGTCGCTGCTGTTCGTGGGCCTGACCGTACTCCCTGCGTCTGCGGTTCAATTCATCCAGACGCAGGATACGGTCGCGGATTTCAACCCCGGCACCTTTTATCACACCGGGTTGACCGCGTCGACCACCAACGGCGGCGACGCCAACGGCCAGGTCCGCCTGCTCAATATCGGCATCAACGCCAGCACCTGGAACCTGGGGACCGGCACGTCAACGGGCTTGCCGTCGACCGGGCTCTTTAGCCATGCGGCGGCGCTGGCCACCATCACTCCGACCGATTATATCTATGTGACCGGCGGGTTTACCGGGACGCAGGCGACCACCGCGACCTGCTATACCTCGATTATCGCCAGCTCGCATCAACTGAATACCTGGACCTGCCCCTCCGCCGCCAACCTGCCCGACACGCGCCAAAAGCACGCGTCAGTCTCGCTCAACGGCAACCTCTATGTCATCGGCGGCCTGGGGAGCGACCTGCACGCCAAGGCCACCGTGTATCGCTCATCGCTGGGAAGCAACGGCGCGCCGGGCGCATGGAGCGTCAGCCCGCACCCGCTCCCGGTGAATGTTTCGGATGTCGGGTTGTATGAACTACGCGCCGTTACGCTCAACGGGCATGTCTATGTCCTCGGCGGAGCGAATGACAGTGGCACGGCAACCGATTATCTTCTCATCGGGACACCGGGGGCCGGCGGCGATCTGACCTGGGTGACCTCCCCCATCAGCATGCCGGTGCAGTTGTTCAGTCATATGGTCGCCACCTCGAACGGACGGATTTATGTGGTCGGCGGGGTCAATGGCTCTGGCGTCGTTCAGCCGGATGCCTATTGGACCGAGCCGAACGCCGATGGCTCGATCTCGGGATGGACCCAGAGCGCCAACGGCCTGCAGAACAACCTGGCCTTTGGCTCGGCGATCGCCTATTCCGGCCAGATCTATCTCTCGGGCGGCTCGATCAATCAGGGAGGCACGCCGCAGCAGACGGTCAAGTCTGACCTGCTCGCCGACACGGGCGACTATTTGCCCGGCTGGCTGGACAATAACGTGCTCTCCCAATCACGGGTCAACACGGCCGCCATTGTCAGCAGTGACGGGTGGATCTATGTCCTCGAAGGCGCAACCGGCTCGAACGGGACAACGCCGCTCAAAACCATCGACTATGGCCCGACCTCCGTCGCCGCCGGGACGGCGCACTATGCGCCCAGTGGGGACTATATCTCGCCGCCGCTTTTCTATAGCGGAACGGCGGGCTCGGGTGTCCTGACCATCCAAAAACTCCATCTCTATACCTCCATCCCATCGACGACGACGATGACCATCGCCTGGCGCACGAGCAATGACCCGAGTTTTACCGCGGTGGCCTACAGCAGTGAGATCACCCTCTCCAGCGGGACCAATATCCAGACGGATGTTCCCGTCAATCAAACCGACAAATATATCCAGTACCGGGTCACGATGGGCGCGGACGCCAACGGCACGGGTTCGCCGGTGCTGAATCGCGTGGACGTTTACTATGATGTTCCGCCGACCAATAC
>JBAVQS010000149.1:0-3570 GCA_049694275.1 Anaerolineae bacterium
CGCAGGCAGCGAAAGGGGCGCGCAAGATTCTGGAACAGATCTGAATCGCGTGAATAGAGAGGACCGCTGGATGATGCAGACCGGCGGTCCTTTGTGACTGGCGCGGCGCGCGATTCCTCGGCTCTGCCCGGAATGTCAGCAGGGGCCTTGACAGAGCAGGGAACGCCTTCTATACTCATTTTGTGGCAGGAAACCTTATGTATTTACTTGGCAAGGAGGCAGTTCCATGAGTATTCCCGATCTTCCTACGAGAACCGAAATCAGCGCACAATCGAAAAGCGGCACGCAGTATCATGTCCTGGGCACGATCCAGCAGACGCTGGCGTTAGATTTGCAGCCCGGCCAGACGGTCTATTCCGACACCGGCGCCTTGTCGTGGATGACTTCCGCCATGACGATGAAAACGACCTCCGGCGGCGGGCTGGGCGGCATGCTCAAACGCGCGGCCTCGGGGGCCACGGCGTTCATTATTGACTTTGCGGCGGTCGGCGGGCCGGGCCAGGTCGCGTTCACCACGGATTTCCCAGGAAAAATCCTCCCCATCGAATTGGAGGCCGGGCAGTCGGTCGTCATGCACAAGCATGCCTTCCTCTGCGCGGAAAAGAGCGTGACGCTCGACGTGTTTTTCAGCCGCAAGCTGGGCGCGGGGCTGTTCGGCGGCGAAGGCTTTATTCTGCAAAAGCTCACGGGGCCCGGGATGACCTTTGCCGAGCTGGATGGCGATGGGGTGGAATATCATCTCCAGCCCAACGAAGTGATGCGGGTGGAACCGGGGCATGTGGCGATGTTCGAAGGCACCGTGACCTTTGATATCGAGATGGTCAAGGGGATGACCAACATTTTGCTCGGGGGCGCCGGCGTCTTTCTCGCCACCTTGAAAGGGCCAGGGCGCATCTGGCTGCACTCGATGACCGAGAGCAAGATCGCCCAGCGTCTCGCCGAATACATGCCGCAGAAATCCAGCAGTTGAGAAACGGAAGCCGGTATTGACTCTCCCCCGGCAAGTCGCTATAATAAAAGTGACTTGAGAGGTTGTCGAGCCCTGTCCTTTTGGAGTGCTCGAAAGCAAGCGAACGAGCCCGCTTTGGTCTGGGACCAGAGCGGGTTTTTTGTTGCCCTCCGGTTTTCTGAAGGAGGATTCTATGAAAACCTGTTGGACCCGATGGTCCATTCGCCTGCCGGTTGCGCTCGGCCTCGCGCTCGCGCTGGCGGTGCTCGTGCTCGGCGGCGCGCCGGCTGCAACCGTTTCGGCGCAGCATACGACCACGCTGGCGGACCTGCCCGCGGCGGCGCAGGCGCTCGTCTCGCGCACGCTGGGGCAGGAAGATACGCGCTATCAACTCGCCCTGACGCCGGGTGGGTATACCGGCACGAATCCTGCGCAGCAACTTGCGGCGCAGTTTGACGCGCAGGGCGCACAGTTCACCCTGGCGGGCCGCGCGGTGCGCATGACGCTTCAGGAATGGGGCGCGGGCGCGGACTGGCAGCCCGCGGCCGCGGCGATCCCGCATGCGACCGCGAACCGCGTCGCATGGAACCGTGGGGTACTGACGGAATGGTACGTCAACGGGCCGAATGGGTGGGAGCAGGGTTTTACAATAGCCGCTCCCCTCTCCTCTTACGAGAGGAGAGGGGGCGGGGGTGAGGCGGGTGAGGCGCTGACCCTCGTGCTGGATTTGGGGGGCTGGACCGCGCAGGTGGATGGCGACGGGTTGGGCGCGACGCTCGCATCCGGGGACGGTGTGGCCGCGCTGCGCTACACCGGTCTGGCGGCATTTGATGCGCGCGGGCGCGCCCTCCATACCTGGCTGGAGCGCGGGGCGGATGCGACCGCTCTACTCCTCCGCGTGGACGACGCCGGGGCGCAGTATCCGCTCGTCATCGACCCGTGGATTCAAACCGCCAAGCTGACTGCCTCTGATGGCGCGACGCTTGATCAATTAGGTTATGCGGTGGCGGTGAGTGCGGATGGGAGCACACTTGTCGCCGGAGCGCCCAACGCGGCGATCGGCGGCAACAGCCAACAGGGTGCGGCGTATGTGTTTGTCAGGGCTGGGGGTGAGTGGAGCAGCGCCACCGAGACCGCCAAGCTGACCGCGTCCGATGGAGCCGTAAATGATCGCTTGGGTTGGTCGGTGGCGGTGAACTCGGATGGGAGCATGATCGTCGCCAGCGCGTCCTATGCTACGATTGGCGGCAACACCGGCCAGGGTGCGGCCTATGTATATGTCCGGCCGGGAGGTGGATGGAGCAGCGGAACCGAGACCGCCAGGCTGACCGCGTCCGACGGAGCGCCGAATGATTACCTGGGTTATTCGGTGGCGGTGAGTACGGATGGGAGTGCCATCGTCGCCGGCGCCCCTCAGGCCCGGATTAGCAGTAATACCCAACAGGGTGCCGTCTATGTATATATCCAGCCGGGGGGCGGGTGGAGCAGCGGGACCGAAACCGCCAAGCTGACCGCGTCCGATGGGGCAGCTCGGGATGATTTGGGATTGGGGGTGGCGATCAGCACAGATGGAAATGTCATCGTCGCTGGGGCATCCATGACCCAGATTGGCAGCAACACCACTCAAGGTGCGGCGTATGTGTTTGTCAAGCCGGGGGGCGGGTGGAGCAGCGGAATCCAGACTGCCAAGCTGACCGCGTCCGACGGGGCAGTAAACGATCGCCTTGGTTGGTCAGTGGCAGTGAATTCGGATGGGAGCACCATTGTCGCCAGCGCAGTCGTTCCAGGTGCGTTGTATGTGTTTGTCCGGCCGGGGGGCGGATGGAGCAATGGGACCCAGGCTGCCAAGCTGACCGCGTCCGACGGCGCGCCGAGTGATCGTTTGGGTTATTCGGTGGCGATGAGCGGGGATGGGAGCGCCATTGTCGCCGGCGCGATTTACGCCACAGTGGGTGGCAACTACCAACAAGGTGCGGCTTATGTGTACAAGCAAGGGGATGGCGGATGGAGCAATGGGACCGAGACCGCCAAGTTGACAGCGTCTGACGGGGCAGTAAATGATCGCCTGGGTTGTTCGGTAGTGGTGAGCGGGGATGGGAGCACCATCGTCGCCGGCGCGTTCTATGTTGATGCGGGCAGCAACATTAACCAAGGTGCGGCGTATGTGTTCGGTTTCGCTCCGCCAACTCCTACGCCAACCGCCACGCCTACGGCGACGAGCACGAGTAGTCCGACGTCCACGAGCACGCCAACGGAGACGCCGACGAGTACGCCAACAAGCACGGACACGCCGACAAATACCAGTACGCCGACGCCCACGGCGACGGGAGATATTGGCTGGGTGACGATTCATGGGACCGTAAGCGGCGCGGATGGCGGCGCCCCGGTTCCGCTCGTCGGCGCCCTGGTATCCTGCAGCCAGTTCTCTTACTTTCCGCGGGTCCTTTGCTCAGGCACAAAGTATACCGGCGCAGACGGCTCTTTTTCCTTTGAGCCGGCGCTGGTTCACGATACGGATCAGATTCTCGTACAAGCCCAGGCGCCGGGATACGCGTCGCAATCCATTTCGCGCGGGGGCATCAACGCGAAGGCGCCTTTTGATTTTGTTTTGCAGGCGAACA
>JBAVQS010000150.1:0-4656 GCA_049694275.1 Anaerolineae bacterium
ATCCGCCATCAAGTGGCGCTGTGTGATGGGTGTGAAGCGTTACAGTCTCGGTTGGCTGGGCAGTTCCGGGATTTCAGTTTGGTGTTGGATTTCATCCACGCCAGTGAGTATTTGTGGGATGTGGCCAATAGTTTATGGGGTGAGACGGCGCCCGAACGGCTGGACTGGATGTCCCGGCAAACCCTCCAGTTGCTCTCCGGCGGCACCCCACAGGTCATTGCGGATTTCCGCCAACTGGCTCACGCCCGCAAAACCACGGCGACCCAACGGGCCCAACTGCACAAAACCGCTAATTACTTCGAGCGGAATCTGCCGTATATGGACTATCCGACCTATCTGTCCAACGGCTGGCCGATTGCGTCGGGCGTGATTGAAGGCGCGTGTCGCCATTTTGTTAAGGACCGGTGCGAACTATCGGGCATGCGCTGGACGCAGACCGGCGCTGAAAACTTGCTCCGGCTGCGCGCCGCTGCGGAAAACGAAGATTGGGATGCCTACCATGCCTACCGCAAACAACAACGCCACCAGCGCTTGTATGGTTCGGCACCCGCGCAGCCAGAACCCATTGAGGTGCAGGCCATCCGTTTGCCGCCCACCGCGCTTGACTCAGGTGTATCAACCCGCAAGATGACTTACGCCCAATTACCCTTGGTGGCCTGACATGTTCTCAACCCAAGTGAAACGCACCCATATTAAACTGGGATGCTCGGCCAGGAAGCTGCGCAGGGTGCGCAAGGAACGGCGCCCTTCTTCGAGTTTGATTAGGTGAGCTGAACGGAATCGTGGGCTGGCCCCAATTACGTTCTAGGTTGCGTTCGGGGAATTCGCCCCAGTGCAAGGGACCTATTCCTTTTCGCATAAATTGCCTTACAATTGAGCCATGATCTGGCAACCATCTCATCTCACCCGCGGGCAAATGGAGGAACGTCGCCGTAGTGCCGCTCGGCTCCTCCGCCGTCGTAAGCGCTTGTCACAAGCAGAGATTGCACGCCGACTGGGCGTGAGCCGGGCGAGCGTTAGCGACTGGGCCCACCAATTGGCCGCGGGTGGTTTGCGCCAACTGCGGCGACGCCAAGCGTCAGGGCGCCCACGCAAACTGACACACGAGCAAGAGAAACGCCTGCGCCGCTTGCTCCGCCGCGGGGCCAAAGCCGCAGGCTTTCCGACAAACCGCTGGACCTTGAAACGCATTCAAAGCCTGATCCAGTGCGAATTCCAGGTGATTTATCATCCCAACGCAGTCGCGCGCGTGCTACAACGCTGGGACTGGTCCCCGCAAGTGCCCTTGCCCCGCGCCCAAGAGCGGGATGAGGAGTTGATCCAAGCCTGGCTCGCCCATGACTGGCCCCGGATTAAAAAAAGCGCGGCGGCGAGGCGTAGATATCGTATTCTTCGATGAATTCGGTTTTTCCTTCCAAGAGCCGCTCGCGCGGACCTGGGCTCCGAAAGGCAAGCGGCCGGTGGTGCGACGGATCGAACGCGAACGGCGGTCGATTTCGACAGCGGTTGGCTTGACCCTCTCGGGGAAGATTTACAAACGGCATTTTCCAGGGGGCATGAAGAGTCCCCAAGTGATTGAAGCACTGGAGCATATTCACCGCTATCTGCCCAACGGGTTTATTCTGATTTGGGACCGTGGCTCGATTCATACGAGTGCGCAGACAGAGGCTTATCTGGCCGCTCATCCTGAAATCATCGTGGAGCCCTTGCCGAGCTATGCGCCCGAGCTCAACCCCGAAGAGTATTGTCATGGCAATGCCAAACAGCACTTGAAGAATGCCACACCCAACACCAAGGGTGAAGTCTGCCACCTGCTGGATCGCGAGTTTGCCCGCTTGCGTCATCGTCCGGATTTGCTACTCCACTTCATTCATCATGCTGGCCTATCTGTAAGGCAACTTTGGTGAAAAGGAATAGAATGGCGTGCTTGACAACCAGGAACATCATACCAGATCACCGTAACAAAAGCGTGACAAACGCCCCCCCGTGCGCCAATCCCCTGAATCAAAAGTGGACCGGTCCCAGCGGCTCAGCGCGCTCCTGCGCGCAAAATTTAAGGTCCTCAACCCCTGCAAACCAAACGGACGTACCCCCAAAACGTGCAGTAATCAGTAAGTGAGGGGACACATCATTCGCGCATCGTGTAGAGACGTGTCGGTGACACGTCTTCCGAGAGGCAAAATGACCAAGTCCAAAAACGCTCAAAAACAAAACGATTTTAAAATGGGCAAACACCCCGCTTTCTAATTATATTCCGCGTGTCCATTTTGTTTCGTTTTAAAATGCTCGAGGCCCTTTTGCGCGTTTTGCCGGTTTCTCAAAAATCGCTGAATTTCATTCAGCCAAAACGCCAACTGCACACAAGCGCGCGCAACCCCTCGTAAGCGCCCACCGGCGCACCGTACCTTAAAAATCAAAAACAGGCGAACCGGAGTTACCCGTTCGCCTGTCCGCCTGTCCCCCTGTCCCCCTGTTTCCCTGTTTCCCTGTCTACCTTTCCCACCAACCCCGCCAGCGCCGCGCTCACCTCCTCCGCCCGCTCCAGCATCACCATGTGCCCTGCGCCGGGAACGATGACGAGCTGTGCGCCGGTTATCTGCGCGGCGAGGTACTGGGAGAACTTGGGCGGAGTCATGCGGTCCTGGTCGCCGCAGACGACGAGCGTGGGCGCACGGATTTCGCCCAGGCGCTCCATGATGTTAAAGCGGTCGCAGGCCGCCAGATCGTCGTGAAAGACCTGCGGGTCGACGACGAGCGAGGCCTGCTCGCTCAGCTCTTTCAGGTGAAGGTCGGCGTCCGGTGCAAACATCGTTTCGTTAATGACGTGCACCGTATTCGCGTGGTCGCTCAACAGCCCCTCCATAAAGGCGGGGAGGACGCGCAGCCGCGCGCCGGTCCCGACGAGCCCCAGCCCCAGCACGCGGTCGGGATGCTCCAGGCCCATCGTCAGCGTAATCGCCCCGCCGAGCGAGTGGCCGACGATCACCGCCTGCGGCAGCGCGAGCGCGTCCAGGAACCCACAGACCACCTCCGCATACTCGCGCACCGAGTCCCGGCCGGGCAGCGCGGAACGTCCGTGCCCCGGCAGGTCAACACCATAGACGCGGGCGCGCTCCGCCAGCGCGGCGAGCTGTCCGTTCCAGACGAGATGACTGCCGCCCGAGCCGTGCACAAAGACGACCGGCGCGCCCTGCGTCCCGCGCGCCGCGTAATACACCGACTGACCGGCTATTTCAATAATGGGCATCTGGTGATTCCTCACATCGCGTAGGGGCGACGCCTCGTGCTCGCCCGGCCAGGGCAGGGATCCAACGGGGACTCCCTTTGGTCGCAAGCCACTGCCCCTACGTACATACAATCCATGGTCGGCATATTAGTACCCACCGTGCTCTAAATCGGCCAGAAACTTTTCCGCTTCCATCGCCGCCATGCAGCCATAGCCGGCCGACACCACCGCCTGGCGAAAGACGTGGTCGTGCGTCTCGCCCGCGGTAAAGACCCCTTTGATGTTGGTGTGCAGTCGCTCGTCCACCTTGAGATAGCCCTCTTCGTCCATCTCGAGCTGGCCCTTGAAGAGCTGCGTATTGGGGATATGACCGACATAGACAAAGACCCCCTGCACCGGCAGCTCACTCTTTTCGCCCGAGCGCAGATTTTCCAGCGCCAGCGTCGAAACCGTCCCGTTCCCCTTGATCTCGCGGACAACCGAGTTCCAGACGAAATTCAGCTTGCCATTTTCCTTGGCGCGGTCCTGGAGGATCGGCTGGGCGCGGAACTGGTCGCGGCGGTGGATGATGTGGACGCGCGAGGCAAAACGGGTGAGGAACAGCCCCTCCTGCAGCGCGCTGTCGCCGCCGCCAATCACGGCGATCTCTCGATTGCGAAAAAAGAACCCGTCGCAGGTCGCGCAGTACGAGACGCCCCGGCCCATCAGATCCTGCTCGCCCGGCACACCCAGCTTGCGGGGCGATGCGCCGGTGGCGAGGATCAGGGATTTGGCCTCGTACGCCTTGCCGTTTTCGGTCTTGAGCTGGAACGGGTGCGTGTTCAGGTTCACTTCGCTGACGTGGTCCGTCTCTAATCGCGCGCCGAAACGCTCCGCCTGCTTTTTCATCAGGTCCACGAGCTCCGGCCCGGTGATTCCTTCGGGAAAGCCTGGATAGTTCTCGACCTGGTCGGTCAGCGCAATCTGCCCGCCGAATTCGTTCCCACTGATGACCAGTGGGTTGAGATTGGCGCGCCCGGTATAAAGCGCCGCGGTGAGGCCCGCGGGTCCCGATCCGATAATGATTACATTTTCAGCCATAACTTACCTCTCATTGTCACTGCGAACGTTTTGTGCGAAGCAATCTGGTTTGCGTTGGCGAGATTGCCACGTCGCAACCCTGGCCTCCCGCCTTACGGCGGACGAAGAACGCCAGGGGAGGCAAAGCGATTCTCGCAATGACACACTTGCTATTGTCATGCCAAAGAGAATTGTAGCACAACCCACCGCGCGGTTCAAACGTGAACCGCATCCATCTCCCCTCGCGCGAACAGGATGGCGCCGGCGGCGACGAGGCCGGCGGTTTCAGCGCGGAGGATGCGCGGCCCGAGGGTGATGGGCTGGACGGCATGGGAGCGCGCTTGCTCGATCTCCCCGGCGGAGAGTCCCCC
>JBAVQS010000151.1:0-2536 GCA_049694275.1 Anaerolineae bacterium
GGTAGAGCTCGGGAAAATCGCCATCGTAGCAGATCGATAACCCGATGTTGGCGAGCGGCGTTTCGACGACGACCGAACACTGGCCGGGCGTGGACCAGCCGCCTGCCGCGCGACGCTCGGTGGGAAAGAGATGCGTTTTGCGATAGACACCTGCCATGTCGCCCTCCGGTGTGATGACCGCGGCGCTGTTATAAACGATGCCGCGCTGCGGGCCGCGCTCGTAGGTCGGAAAAACGACATACACGCCGAGCTGGCGCGCGGCTGCTGCAATGGGGACTGAGAGTGCTCCGGGGAGTGTATCGACCCGGTCCCATAGCTCCTCGACCAGACAGCCGGGGACAAAGCCGGTGGTGACGGTCTCGGGGAGGACGACGAGCTGGGCCGCGTTCTCCTTGACTGCGCGCTCGATCCAGGCGGTGGCCTTTTGGACGTTCTCGCGTACGGCCATCGGCGTAATCGCAAACTGGGCGCACGCGGCAGTAAATGCTTTCATAGCTAGATTTGGCGACAGGTCGCGATGAGGTCGCCGAACTTGGTCTTGGGCATCCCGGCCTTTTTCTTCATGAGCGCTTCGTACTGGTCGTCTTGTACAAAGGCGACGATGCGGCTGATGCAGCTTTCGCCCTCGACGAATCGCCAGGGGAAGCAGCCGATCGTGACGCGCTCGTTGAGCAGCAGGTCAATATCCCCGCCCAGGCATTCAGCGTGGATGATGTGGTGGGGGAACATTTCGATGTGCATGAGCTGGTACTTGTCGCCGGTAAAGACATCGGCCAGCGGCTTGCCGTATTTTTGCTGGAAATGCGCGTCGGCTTCCTTGGCCTGGCGCGGCATCCAGTCGCGGATGATGGTATTCATCGGGTGGTCGGCGCTGCCGCAGTCCACGCCGATCCATTTGATCTTTTTGCGCTTGGCCCACTCGGCAAACTCGCGATCCGGACCCGAATGCTTGACCATATAGCGAATTTCGTCGGCGCACGGCTGGTCCCAGCCATAGCGGTGATAGCCGGTGTGGATAATGAGGATGTCCCCCTCGTGAACCTCGACACGCTCCTCAACCATTTTGGAATCATAGATGTCATAGTCGCCGGCCGCGTCGGAGAGATCGACGATGACGCCGGGGCCGACGAGAAAGTCGTTCAAGTCGAGCGAGGCAATGTCCTTGCCAGGGGTAAAGAAATGAATCTCGCCATCCAGATGGGTGCCGAGATGGTTCGAGTGGGTGATGAGTTGGCCGTTGGCGCCGTTCGGCGCGAGCCGCTTGAAATATTTGATCTGCAATGGCTCGTAGGTGGGCCACGCCGGGGTCTGGACGCCGAGCGGGATGGTGAGGTCGATCAGTTTCATAGGATACCTCCGAATTGGGAATAGCGTAAAACGTAGTGCGTAATAAAGTAATCAAGCAACAGTTAATCAAGTAACCTTATGATTCACTTCCACCGACGATTTGTTTCCCCAGGCCGGAGAGCGCATATCGACCGCAAACCTGTGCATCCCACCATGTATCCTCAGCGATGTCGAATGGAAGGCTTACAACTGCCGCCCCGCTTTGTGAGATTGTCGTCTTTTGCTCAACTAACGCGACAAGGTCTGGGTCGGAAACCTCCACGATTTTCAGCATTACAAGCTTATTGAAGAGGCTTTTCATCCTTTGATATGATCCTGAGAACTCATAGAATGGAGGTGGCTTGGCCGCTAGATACGATTGTAGTTCTTCAAAGACTGACCATGGGGATTTAGAGGTCATAATGAACTGAAGCACACCCCATCCAGTAAAAGTGTCTATTCTCCCATGAGGGCCAAAATCGATCCGTACGTAACGACCGTCCTGTATATTTTTCAGATCGCATTCCAGACCATGAAAAAAGTATCTCCACTCGCCATTTGCGAACGTCCCGCTCTGGCGAACTTCACGCCGACGTCTGGTCCATAGATAAAAGAGCTTTTGTGGAGGTACTCCCAGAGTTTGTCCGAGCGCTGGTAATACCTCTTGCTGGCGAATTACAAGTTCGTTACAGGCAAATAGGAAGGATACTTCAAGGTTAGTCAACTGCATTCAAATCACTCTCATTGCTTGGAACGCCGCAACAAAACACTCTATCGGCGCTCGCAGCAGCCCCGCGCCGACCTGGCCGACGCCGGGTTCCTTCGACGCGATGCCGGTGTTGAGGCGGGGGGAGATGCCGGTCTCGACGACGCGGCGGACGTCGATGCCGAGGGGCGTGCCCCTAAAGTTGAGCGCGGGCATCAGGAACGAGTCGTGCTCGCTCGCACAGATTTCGTACATCTCTAACGTCGCGTCGAGCGCATCCTGCGGTGTGCCGCCGACGAACTTGACGATGGCCGGCGCGCCAGCCATCGCCATGCCGCCAAAGCCGGCGGTTTCGGTGATGGTGCTGTCGCCCATGTCGAGGTTGGCATCGGCCTCGGTAAAGCCAGGGAAATAGAGCCCCTTGACGCGACCGGCGGGGGCGGTGAACCATCGGCCGGGCAGGCCCGCGACGCGAATCCCGAAATCGGTCCCGTTGCGCGCCAT
>JBAVQS010000152.1:0-7692 GCA_049694275.1 Anaerolineae bacterium
GCGGAGGAGTGGGACGATGAGAGTCCGGCGCACCGGGTCTATTTGCCGGATTACCGGATCGGCAAGTATCCGGTGACGAATGCGCAGTTCGAGCGCTTTGTTCGCGCGACCGGATATCAAACGGCGGCGGAGCGAGCAGGAGAGAGTAGGTCATGGCGCCAACCCCAGGGGCCGGGTAGTCACATTCATGAGAAAAGGAATCACCCGGTCGTGCGCGTGACCTGGTCCGATGCAGTCGCCTACGCCCACTGGGCGGGTCAGCGCCTGCCAACCGAAGCGGAATGGGAAAAAGCGGCGCGGGGGGCGGATGGGCGCATCTATCCCTGGGGCAATGAGTTTGATGCGAGCAAGTGCAATACGCCGGGAAATGGAATCGACGACACAACTCCCGTGCGGCGATATGCTCCGCAAGGAGACAGCCCGTACGGCGTGAGTGATATGGCCGGGAACGTATGGGAATGGTGCAGTAGCCTTTACAAACCCTATCCCTATCAGGCCAATGACGGACGCGAAGATTCAGAGGCTGGCGGAGCGCGCGTGGTGCGTAGCGGGTCTTTTGCTTACGATTTGAGCAATGCCCGTTGTGCTCACCGTAATCGGGCCGACCCCGATGCTCTTTACAGCGATATCGGGTTTCGGATCGCCACATCGGTTCCTCCGATGGCGTTGGTTGGAGACCCATCATGAACATGCAGGGCTACATCCTGATGGCGCTGAGAGAGCAGTTCACGCGCTGGGAAGAGGTGCTCGCAAGCCTGAGCGAAGAGCAAATCATTGCCCCGCACCTTCCTTCCCTCTGGTCCATCAAAGATGAAATCGTCCATTTGCGGGCGTGGCAGCAGCGTTCCATCGCACGGTTAGAAGCGGCGGCGCTGGGGCGAGCGCCCGTGTTCCCTCCATGGCCGGCCGAGGTGGACCCGGATTCGCAAGACGGCCCGGACCGAACGAACGCCTGGATTTTCGAGACCTACCGAGAACAGCCCTGGGCACAGGTATACCCGAATTGGCGAGAAGGGTTTCTGCGGTTCCTGGAATTGGGCGCGGCGATCTCTGAAAAAGACCTGCTGGATGCGGGAAGATACCCCTGGCTAGAAGGATACCCGCTCGTGTTCATTCTCCTGGCTTCTTACGATCACCATCAAGCGCATCTTGACGGGTTGCTTGCCTGGCTGCGGCGTCCCAGAGTACAAGGATGAATGCCCAAATGATGAATCCGCTTGACGAGGGGGAAGTGCAGATGAGCGATCTGAAGAGGTTGTGGGATGCGGTGGCGGCAATGCGCGCCGCGCAAAAGCTGGAATGGGCAGCGCTTCCAAGCAATTTCAGGCTCTGGAAGCGTGCTCGCCAACAACAGGAGGTCTATCGGCTGGAGGAGCAGGTCGATGCCCTGGCGGAAGAGCTGCTGCGCACGTACGGCTGGACGGGTGACGCCAAAGAGGACAATGCGCCCGCGGGTAAAGGGTAGCGGTATTATGCGCAAACTCATTATTGTTCAAAGGCCGCCCGCCGGTGTCGCTGAAACTCATTCATACGCGCACCTGGCAGGGCTCTGGCAACATCCTTGCCTGTTATACCGTGAGCCGCAAAATTTGAATTGACAGCCACCCCGGTTTATGATATAAATAAGCCAGAATCTTTGAAAGGAGGCGCACCGATGCAAACCCCATATTTTGTCACTGCGATGTTCTCTTGCCAGAGTGCGCCTGCCGCCTGAGTCTGCTCTCCTTTTGATCTCCTCGCCGTGGGCGTCCTCTGCGCTCACGGCTTTTTCGTTCCTCTGAGCCCCGAACGGGCTTGCCGTGGGCCTATCACCCCATGGCTGTCTTATTTGGATCAGCCGTGGGCATTAAACCCGCGACCGGTTCATTTGAATCAGCCGCCTGTACCCAGGGAGAAATAACCCATGCCCCACCTCAGTGTGGATTTTGACGACAATTTGGACGAGCTTGAATACGATGTTCGATTCCGACCGGACAAACCCAAGAAACTAAAACATGACCGCCCGCCGGTCGCCGCTCCGCCGGCGCAAGCGGGCGATGATAGCCCCCGCGATTTCAATCCGTCATTCACCGGCTCGCGGCACGAGCGCGAATGGATCATGACCTATCTCGGACACTTTTACACGGACGGGGTGATTACCGATGTGTTGCGTCAGGTGAAAGGCGGCAAGGAAGCGACCGTCTACTGCTGTCGGGCCAACCCGGCGATCGGCGTGGACCTCATCGCCGCCAAGGTGTATCGCCCGCGCATGTTCCGGCAGCTGCGCAACGACGCGGTGTATCGCCAGGGCCGCGAGGTAATTGGCGAAGAGGGGAAGGAAGTGCGAGGCCGCCGCGAAAAGCTGGCGATGCACAAGAAAACCGATTTCGGGCAGACGCTGCGCCATACGACCTGGCTCGCCAACGAATTCCAAACGCTGCAGCGGTTGTACGCCGCGGGCGCGGACGTGCCGAAACCGTTTGCGACCGGCGACAATGCGATCTTGATGGAGTACGTGGGGGAGGAGACATTCCCGGCCCCCGCGCTGGGCCAGGTCCGCTTGGACCCGCGCGCCGCGCGGCCGCTCTTTGAGCGCCTCATGCACAATGTCGAGTTGATGCTCGCGCACGACCGTGTGCACGCCGATCTCTCGGCGTACAACGTGCTGTACTGGAACGGCCAGGTCAAGATTATCGACCTGCCGCAGGCCATCGATCCCTTCGTGAACCCGGAGGCGTTCGCACTGCTTGGCCGCGATATCGAGCGATTGTGCCAGTACTTTGCGCGATACGGCGTCACCGCCAATGCGACGCAAATCACGCGCTCGTTGTGGGACCATTACGTCCTGCACCCGGGCAAGGGGGCCAAGCTATGAGTGCGAATCTCTTTCAGTCCACGCCCGTACGGGCGTGGACATCCCAGGGCTATGAAACGGAATCTGACCTGATTCAGATGCAGGATTTGTTGATGGAAGGTCGCTCGCGGACCGATGATTGGCATTACTGGCACGTCGGCGACCTGATGTGGTGGTTCTTTATGGTAGCTTGCCATTTGTCTCCGCAGGAATACATTCGCCTCTGGCACGACAATGCGGGCAAGTTGGTCGGCTATGCGATTCTGGGCGAAGACCCGACATTCGATTGGCATGTGTTACCCGAGTATGAATGGTCTGGCATCGATGCGGAGGCGATGGCCTGGGCGGAAACCCGTCTTGCCGAGCTACGCGGGCAGGACGCAGCGCGATGGGGCGGCAAACTGATTACCGGGGTCCGGCAGGACGATGCAAAACGGATTGCATTTTTGGAGCAGCATGGGTTCCGGCGCGGCGAGTATGTCGAGGTGAATATGCTGCGCTCACTGCGTTCACTGGACGAACCGATTCCCGAAGCGACATTCCCTGCCGGTTGCCAGGTCCGCGCGCTTGAAGCTGAAATCTCAGACCGCGCCGCAGCCCAGCGCGAGGTGTGGCAGCCGTGGACCGTCGGCCATGTGAGCGACGACGATTATGCACGCTTGATGCGCTTGCCCGGTTACGATCGCGATCTCGACGTGGTTGCCATCGCGCCGGATGGCGTCATTGCCTCGTATGTGAATGGCTGGATTGACCCGGTCAACCGGATCGGCGATTTTGGTCCGGTGGGCGCGCGTGCGGCGTATCGCCGGCAAGGATTGACGCGCGCCGCACTGCTCGCAAGTTTGCGCCGGATGCAGGCGCGTGGCATGGACCGTGTATGCATCTCGACCGGCGAGGGGAATACGCCGGCGAGGCGGCTCTATGAATCGATTGGCTTTGGGGTTGTGAACCGATATCTCGAGTACGTGAAAATGGGATGAGCGGAACGCGCCCCCCTTTGGTCACATTTGCGCGAGCAGCCGCGATTTATAGCGCAGGAAATAGTAGAGAAAATATACGGCCGCGACAAAGTTGACGTCTCCGATGAACTCGGTCGCCCAGATGATGGGGTCCTTGAAAGTGGTCAGGTGATACAAGAGTCCATACCCATAGAACATCAGGATGATCTCGTTGTTGAAATAAAAGACGACCTGGACCGCGATAAAGGCGAGGGTCAGCCAATAGCCGAGCGCATGCCGCGAAACCAGCAGCCCGAATCCGACGAGGAACCAGACCAGGGTAGAACCGAGCAGCAGGACACCGCGCGGGTTGAATGAGAACCCGTAGAGATGCAGGTCGTACGGGATCTGAGCGAGGTAGTTGGCGATCACAGCCGCAAACAGCACCCAGAGCGCGTGGGGGGTAGGCAGGGTTCTTTGGATCATGTGTGCGTTCATCGGGACATCAGGTAATAAGCCAGCAGGGCAATGATGACGATTGCGGCGAGCGCGGCCGGGAGGACCCAGGCGAAAAGTGCACGCGCCGGGGTGGGCGCTGGCGGCGCCGCCGCAGTCGTTGTTCCCGCGGGGGTTTCGGCGGCAGCGGCGGCCTCAGCCTTTTCGCGGTGCGCCCGCGCGATCTCGTCCGCAAACGCTTTGGCCCCCTGATCGATAATCTGCCGGCCGACCACGTCCACCAACCGCTGTCCGACGCTCGCCAGCGGGCCATTGATATTCCCCTGGCCGTTATAGCTCAACAGCGTTACGGGGGCCTGCTCGGTCAGGGTGAGCGTCGCATCGCCGCTCGTCCAGTTGCCCCCGCCTTTGGCCTCTGCGCGCATCTTGATCAGCTCAACCGGCTGCCGGTCGAGGATGGTAATCTTGCCGTTGTAGGTCCCTTTGACCGTCGCCACGCCAAGGGTCAGCACGCCGCTGTACTCTGTCTCGGAAACCTGCTCCAGGCTTTCGACGGTGATGCCCGGAATCTTGCCGATCACCTGTTTCATCCATGCGGCATCGAGCAAGAGCTTATAGACCTCTTCACGCGGCGCATCAATGGCGACGCTCCCCTGAATCTTGAGCGGCATAATCCTCTCCTTGTTCTGTGCGGTGCGGTTGCTGATTATCATATCCATTTGCTATTCCCTGTAAAGGGGGGCGCGCCGCGTCGTTTTTGTTTGTTTCCACCCCCCATTGACAGGGCGCATCTCCATACGCTAAAATAACCACACTCCGCTGTGGCCTGGGCGACCCGATTGATGGAGATCGGGCGCGGCCTGCTCACCTGCGCGTTTTGTTGCTTGCAGGTGAGCAGGGGTTGCCAGCCCATGCCCTGTTTCCTGCAGACGCGCAAATACCAAAGGGGGTTATGCATGCAGGCCCTTTCCGCCATTTTGCCAATTTTGCCGTTTTTCAAAAAGAGGTAACGCCTCTCTCTTGCCGCGCCCGGTGCGCGGCGTTTACATTTCCCGGAACAGTGACGCCGGCGCATAGCGTGGTTCATGACAAGGAGGTCACCGGACAGGATATTTACCTTTTTACTCTGTCGCCGATTCAATTTGTGTGGAGGAGGGAGAACATGCAGTTACGATTCACAGTGAATGGCAAGGCGTACGAGTGCGACGTGGAACCGCGCCGCTTGCTCGTGCACGTTTTGCGCGAAGAGCTCGGGTTGACGGGCACGAACATCGGTTGCGATACGTCGCAGTGCGGTTCCTGCACGGTGCTCGTCGGCGGCCAGGCGGTCAAGTCGTGCACCATGCTGGCGGTCCAGGCGAACGGCGCCGAGATCACGACGGTCGAGGGGCTCGCGGTCGAAGGCAAGCTGCACCCGCTGCAGGAAGCGTTCTGGGAGCATCATGGTTTGCAGTGCGGGTTCTGCACGCCCGGCATGCTGATGACGGCGACCGATCTGCTCAAGCACCATCCGGAACCGACGGAGGAGCAGATCCGGCATGGCATCGAAGGCAATCTGTGTCGCTGCACCGGCTATCAAAATATTGTTCGGGCCATCCAGTCGGCGGCGGATGTGATGTAGGAGGCGTAAAATGGGTATTGTTGGTACTTCTATCAAGCGACGCGAAGACCCGCGCCTGATTACCGGCGCCGCGGGTTACCTCGACGACATCAAGCTGCCTGGCATGCTCTATGCCGCGGTCCTGCGCAGCGCCTTTGCGCACGCGCGCATCAAGAGCATCAATACGGACAAGGCCAAACAGCTCCCCGATGTCGTCGCTGTTTACACCGGACAGGATTTCAAGGATGTGCCGCCCATGCCGTGCGCGTGGCCGGCGGCGGGCGTCACGAACAATGTGAATACGCCCCGCGTGTTAGAGATTGACAAGGTGACGTGGACCGGCGCGGGCATTGCGGTCGTCGTCGCCGAGGACCGCTATACGGCCGAGGACGCGCTCAGCCTCATCGACGTGGACTATGAGCCGCTGCCGGTGGTGGTGGACGCCGAAAAGGCGACTCAACCGGGCGCGCCCCAGCTTCACGCGAACGCGCCGAATAATATCGTCATGGACTGGAAGTGCGGCGACAAGGATGGGACGGACGCGGCGCTCAAGGAGGCGGATGTCGTCGTCCATCAAAAGCTGATCAACCAGCGGCTCATCCCCACTTCGATGGAACCGCGCGGCGCCATCGCCCAGTACTCGCAGGCGACCGACGAGTGGACCGTCTGGCTCACCTCGCAGGCCCCGCACGTGCATCGCCTGCTCCTCTCGGTGTTTGTGCTCGGGGTCCCCGAGACCAAGATCCGGGTCATTGCCCCGCATATCGGCGGCGGCTTTGGCGGCAAGATTTATCTCTATCCCGAATATGTCGCGGTGACCCTGCTGGCGAAAAAATTGAACCGGCCGATCAAGTGGATGGAGACGCGGCGCGAGAACTATGTGGCGGCCACGCACGGCCGCGATCATATCACCGAGATCGAGGTCGGCGCCAAAAAGGACGGCCAGATCACGGCGCTCAAGGTGCACACCTACGCCAACCTGGGCGGCGTCCTCTCGACCATCGCCCCCGGCATTCCGACGACCCTCTATGCCCGGGTGCTCTCGGGGGCGTACAAGTTCCCCAATATCTATTGCCATGTGCTCGGCGTCTATACCAACACCGCCATGGTCGACGCCTACCGGGGCGCGGGGCGGCCGGAGGCCACCTATGTGGCCGAGCGCGCGATCGACCTGGTCGCGCGCGAGCTCAACCTGGACCCGGTCGCGGTCCGGCGCAGGAATTTCATTCAACCGGAAGATTTTCCGTATGCACCCGCTGACAATCTGCTCGCCGGGCTCAAGTACGACAGCGGCGATTACGAACTGGCGCTGAATCGGGCGTTAGAACTCTTTGACTATCCGGCGTTCCGCGAAGAGCAGGCGCAGGCGCGTGCGGAAGGACGCTACCTCGGCGTCGGCTTTTCCACCTATGTGGAGATGTGCGGCGTCGCGCCGACCAACTGGGTGACCAAGGAGGGTTGGGGCGCGGGGTTGTGGGAGAGCGCGAATGTGCGCATGCACCTCACCGGCAAGGTGGTCGTCACCACCGGCTCGTCGCCGCACGGCCAGGGGCACGAGACGACGATGGCGCAGGTCGTGGCCGACGAGTTGGGCATTCCGATGGACGATGTGCAGGTGCAGTACAATGACACACTCGGCACGCCGTTCGGATACGGGACTTACGGCAGTCGCAGCGCCTCCGTTGGCGCGACCGCGGTGCATCGCGCGGTGCAAAAGATCAAGGAAAAGGCCAAGCGGATCGCGGCGCACATGCTGGAGGCCAACCCCGACGACCTGATCTTTCAGGACGGCAAGGTGTTCGTCAAAGGGACGCCGAGCAAGGCCAAGACCATCCAGGAGATTGCGCTGACGGCGGCGGTGGGCG
>JBAVQS010000153.1:0-9707 GCA_049694275.1 Anaerolineae bacterium
CGTAAGTATTAGAGCCTTTATCATCAACAGGATTCACCGCAGGACAATCCAACCGGAGGTTTCAAATGGCAACAGATCGGGTCAAGCAAGCACAGCAGGCACTGGCAACCCTGGAACAGAAAAGCAATGATCTCAAGGCGCAAATCCAGGAGGTGGACAAGTCCCTGGCCAGGCAGAACAATACCATGGGCCGGCTCGTCCTGCAGGGGGGCGATGTCGATAAACTGGCGACCGACATTACCCAGTTAGACGCCAAAAAGCGGGTGCTCGTTGCGGCCCAGACTGAGCTCGAGCGCCAGGTGACCGACGCGCGCGCCGAACTGGTCGCGGCGCAAAAAGAGGCCGCCCAGATGCGCGCCATGCAGATCGCGCAAGAGGCGGACAAGCGCGCCGAGGCGTACAAAGGCGCGATCAAGCAGGCGCTGGCCGAACTGGACGCGCTCGTCGGCCTGCAGGTCGAAGCGCACGCCCTCTGCAACCAGAACGGCATCGTCTATCCCGGCCAGTCGTTCGCCATGGCCTTTGACGCTCACGCCTATCGCAACACCGTCAAGACCACGTTCGACTCGCTGGCGGCGCAAGAACAGGCGTACGGCAAGAACCGCTAACCGCAGTCTCGCCCCCACCCCTAACCCCTCCCCCGTTAAACGGGAGAGGGGAATTTTTATCAATCAAACTCGCCGAAATGTACATCCAGGTACCTCTCCCCTGTCAACGGGAGAGGGGGGATTTTTTATCGATCAAACTGGCCGAAATGTACATCCAGGTACCTCTCCCCTGTCAACGGGAGAGGGGAATTTTTATGCATGGGGTTGCCCTGCATATGGGCAAGCACCAGGCATTTGCCCCTACACCGATGCCATAAATTAACCCGGAATTCGCTCTAGAACGGATAACCTTTTGCGCCTTGCACCCCCTTCAAGACCGAGACCTCGCCCATCATATTGTGGACGTGCGCCAGCACCAGGTTGCTCAAGATCCAGCTCACCGGCAACTTGCCCAACGTCGTTTCGACAATTCGGTCCAAATCCGCATCGGTCAAGGATGCAATGTATGCGTCCGTCGCCGCCCACACGGCCTGCGTATATTCGCGCAGTGCCGGCAAATCCACCTTGACCCGTCTCGCCCATTCGAATTCCGCGCGTAGTTGGGGCTCGCTGATCCCACTGCGGCCGGCAAATGCCGTCGCGTAGAGGGGCTGACCGCCCTTCAAAACCGCATTGACGATGACGTCTTCGGCTGCAATCGCGTGCGCATAGATCGCGCCAAGCGGATTCGCAATGCCCGGCGGAATCCAGTGCGCTTGCTCCGGCGTCACGTCGGCGGCTGTCTGGGCAAACCATTCGTGCGATTGTTTGATCTGCTCGCGTAATAAATCAACTGTTTTCATGCAAAATCTCCTCCAGGCGAGTCATTCCGAGAAATAGGGGTTGTAGATCGGCCGGCGTGTGTGCGCCAATAAACTGGATGACCTCGCGCGCGCGTTCTTGATGCTCACGCGCTCGGTCCGGGTGGCCGCGTCGGGTCTCGACGGCGACCAGCGCAATCAGAGTGTCGAGCAGAACAAAGCGCGCATCCAACGCTTCCGCGCGCTCTCGTGCGCTCTCAAAAAGCGAATAGGCTTCCTCCGTTTGGCTTTGGGCGAGCAGAATTTTACCCTTGAGATAACGCGCGCTGGCGTTATAGAGCGCGAGGTCGTTCTCGTCGGTCAGGCGGAGCAGCTCGCCGGCCAGTTCGAGCGCACGCACAAAACCCTGTTGCACCAGGGCCAATTCGATCCTGGCCGCGGCCGTGGACATCCCCCCCGGCGGGATGAACCGACCAAAATAATCGGCGAGAGATTCCGGCCACCCCTCGCGACTCGCTTGCTCGGCCTGCACGCGGTCCCCATTCGCCAGGTAAAGTTTCGTTAGGACCGCCCGCGCCCAGGGCTCCCACCACCCAAAATTCGCATTGGCATAGGCAACTGCATCCTGTGCGGTTTCAATCCCGCGGTCGATGGCGCCGAGCCGGCCCAGCAGATCGGCAAGATAGCACCGCGCGCTCAACGCCATCCCCATCGCATGAACCGGGTCGCCGGTGCGGATCGAATCCCGGAATGCTTGTATCGCACGGTCCGGCTCTCCCAATTCCGTGTGGATCACGCCTTGCACGAAAGAGCTCAGGGTCATGCCCCAGGGATTGTCAATCGATTCGTTGATGCGCGCCGCTTCTTGAACCCGCGGCAGGGTTCCTTCGCCCTGCCCCATCACAAATTCATTCATCGCCGATACGGCGAGATTGTCCGCAAGCAGCGGCAGGTTATTCAGTTCTCGCCAGAGCTCGCGCGCTTGCGCAAAGTTCTCCGCCGCGCGCTTCATCTTGCCGATCTGCACCAGAGCATAACCCAGATTATGCCTGGTGTATGCCATTTGCTCGCGCAGGTTGTATTCGCGCGCAATCGCGAGCGATTGTTCGCCGTATTCGACGGCGCGTTGCGGCCGGTTGGTCAGATAGGTGTTCAAGAAAAGCAGCGTCCACAAGATCCTGGCCTGTGCTTTGTGATCGCCCAATTCCTGCGCGAGCAGCAGGGCATGGTCGCAAAATGCTTCGGCGCGACCGCTGTCCATCTTGTAGCCGCCCAATGAATACAGGGAGGCCAGGGCAATTACCGCCGCCAGTTCGAGCCGGCGGTCTTGGCGCACGCGCGCCTCGGATTCCATCTCCTCATAGTTCGCCAGCGCCTCTTGATACCGGCCGGTCAATTCATAGGCGCGCCCGCGCTGGATATAGAGCATGATCCATTGCTCCGAATCCTCCAGCGCAAGGCGTTTCGCCGCTTCCAGTGCGAGCGAATAATGGGTGATCGCTTCGGCGTTGGCATAAACCCGCGCCGTCAACTCGCCGGAGCGAGTGGCGTATTCCAGCGTTTTGGGGTCATCGCCGGCGGCGGCGTAATGCCGGGCGAGCAGCGGAGTATAGGGCTCCAGTTGGTCTTGAAAGGCTTGCTCGTAGGTCTCCGCCACCTGGCGGTGTAAGGCGCGGCGCTTTTTGCGCAAGAGGGATTCGTACACCGTGTCCTGGGTCAGGGCGTGCTTGAATATATACGATTCCCCATCGGGGGCGCGCCGGATCAGGTCTTGAGCTTCAAGCTGGGCAAGGAGGCTTTCGATTGACATAGGCCAGTCATTTTAATGCGGCCCGGTCTGCGACCGTGCAGCAACGGTGCAGAAATTATAGCCTGCCGCGGGTTGGTGTCAATACCCTCGACTGGTGGATTCCTCACTTTTCGGTTTGTCTTTCTGAACGTAGTGAAGAATCTCGCTAGCGCAAACCGAACCTGGCGCTCGTGAGGAATCACCAGCCCCAGCGTTTGGCCGTACCGGGAAATTTAGTCGGGTGTTCTACAACGGGGTCCGCTCCGCCGTCAGGCTCTGCGCCTCGGCCAGCGCCGCCGCGCGAATGTCAATCGGGAATCGCCCGTGCAGCGGGCTCACCCGCGCCCCCAGGGAGGAAAAGAACCAGAAGGTCCAGGCGAACGGCCGGATGAACCCGGTCAACCCGGCCGCCCGCTTGAGCTCTTCCAGCGTCCCTTCATCCCATCCGCCGAACAGGGCATAGAGGAACGCAAAGAGCGGATAACTCGGCAGAATGCCAATCAGGAAAATCACCACGCTCGTGACCTGGTCCCCCTGCCAGATCAATCCCCCGACCCAGCGAATAAAGAGATAGTGCGTCGCCCCCGCGAGGAACGGCGCAATGAGCGACGGCCAGACATACAGGCGCTGCGGGAAACAGACGCGATGATTCACCGCGTACCCCACAAAATCCTTCATCAGCAATCCGACGAAATACGCGACGATGAGCGCATTGATCTGAAATGTCGAGAGCAGGAGGAGCGCCAGGACGACGCGCACGATCTGCTCGCCCACAATCAGCGCCGCCTTGAGATAGGGGCGATTGTCTGCGAGCTGCACTGTATCTCCCACCCAGGAGGGATACTGGATCGCGCCCCAGATGATGAGCGGGACGGCGTAGGTCGCCGCTCGCGTAAACTCGGGGCCCGAGGCCCCCAGAATAAACCGGTCGGCCACGGCGAGCAGGACCGCCCCGACAAAGGCGCTGACCAGCCCGCCCCAGCGATACGACTCGGCCGCATAGTACTGGCTCAGGCTGCGCCGGCCGTGTGAGATCGCCTCCGAGAGCGACGGCATCACATTGTTATAGAGAGTCTGGAGCACCTGAAAGGCAAAGACAAAGTTCTGCGCCATCACCCAGTTTCCCCAGATCTCGGCATAGTTGATGAGCCGCGTCTGCGTAATCCAGATTTCGGCCGCCTGCCCGACCGTCCACGCCGCCGAGCCGAGCATCTCAAAGACGCCAAACCCGAACCCGGTCCGGATGATGCTCCAATCAAAATGCGCGAGAAAGAGGACGCGCGCGCCATAGCCCAGCCGCGCATAGAGCCACAACCCCACCCCAAAGGCCAGCAGCTCGGCCGCATACGCCGCCATCCCCATCCCCACCAGCCCGCCCATCGGCCCGCCGAACACCGGATTGCTTCGGCCCCACGCAAACATCGCGGTGACGATTACCGGCTGAACGACCATCGGAAAAGCCACGTTCAACCCGATCTCCAACCCCTGCGCGTAATCCGAGCGCTGCAAGCCGATCAGCGCGTGCCGCATGACCTGGTAAAAGCCGGGGAGCTGAATCGCCGCGTGGACGATAATGCTCCACGCATAGAGCGCGTACGCCGATTCAGGGACCCACACGCTGGCGAGGACGACCACCAGGACGACCTGCACCGCACCCGACAGCATCTGCCACCACACAAACAACTGGCCGTACTGGATGCCCCGGCGCGGGTCGTGCACGCGAAACTCGGCGAGATACTTGATGAACGCGGCGCTCGTCCCCATATCAAACAAAGTCCACGCCAGATTAAAGAACTGGGTCACGCGCCCCCAGATGCCGAGCGCCTGCGCCGAGGGGAGGATATAGACCGGCAGCACGAGGTTCTGATAGATGATGAGGGGCACAAAAAAGATCAGCCCGAGCATGAACGCCAGCAGAAAGCCGCCGAGCGGGCGATGAAACCCAACCTCTTCCCAATCCGTCCCGCGCTCGTGCGCGGCATACACGCGCCGGTTGGCGACGATCGCGTCCAGCGCCTCCGGGTGCGCCTGGCTATAGCGCCGGACCAGAACAAAGAGGATGAGCGCGCCGAGCAGGAGGAGCGCGAGCACGCCGATCATGAGGTTGCGGTCCTGCGCGTGCGGGACCGGCGACGCCGGGTAATCAGCGAAAGACTGGGGAATATGCCCGGCGGCGCGGGCGGCGAGCGTATAGACCAGATAGTTGAAATAGGCCCAATCCTGAATCTGGGGATTGGCGTCATTCGTGAGGAAGGGGGTCAGGATGTACACCACGCCCTGCCCAACCTGGATCTGGCCAAGCACCGTCTCTTGCGTTTCATACCCCACGGCAAGCGGAGTGAGAGCGACGCCGTCGAGGCGCACGCGGTCCCGCACCTGGGGCGCACTGCTCCACTGCACCTGGCTGATCGGCGCCGCGCTCGCCGCCCCGGCCTGGTCGAGGCTCAACGGCGCGTCGAGACGCGTCAGCGTGACCGGGGTCCCGAGCAACTGGCCAACCTGGTCCGCCTGCACATCCGGCCCCATAATGAGCACAACCCCCGCGCCGCCGGCGACGCGGGCGTGCAACGCGGCCGGGTCGGGAATGGCGTCGTTGAGAACCAACACATTGGCCTGCGCCGGATCGGCGGTGAGCTGCGCCGCGTCGGTCAGGGTGAGCGCGGTTCGCACCCGACTATCGGGACCGGCGTAATAGACGCGAAGCGGATCGGCCGCAGATGCACGCGCGGGGACGAGCAGGAAAACGAGGACGAGAAACACCAGCAGAAAGGCTCGACGCATCTGGACTCCCGACGAACTCAATTTGGCGTCAATCTCATCAGAACGATTCAGCCCACCGACCGACGTTGAAGGGCTGCGTCGGCGGTGGGCGAACATTCGCGCTCTATGCAAATTCTCACAAGAGAGGCAAGTCGGTACACACCTCCCACCTCTCTGGCTCACTACTTTTCCTTCGCGACCCTCACTTCACCTTCTGTGATTTCCGGAGGCTGCGGGAGGAGGGAAGCCAGATTCTGATGAACCCAGTCCGCCGCCAGCTTGTTGGATTCTCTCGCCTCCGCCTGCGTCTCAAAGATGCTGATGCTGGCGAAGGTGTGCGGTTCCTCTTTGAGAATGTAATAGGCTTTGAATCCGGCGTGTGTGCTGATGAGCGGGACAAAGCCCTCATTGGCTCGCCGGATCACCTCGTCAACGGAACTCGAATTGTACTTGCGTATCTCTGCATACATAGTTTAACTCCTCTCTGAAAACATTGACTCGATTGGATCGGGGAGAACTCGCTCGACCATTCCTCTCTGACCGACTGCTAGATGATAACAAAAAAGCCCCTGAGGTGCAAGAGGTAGACAAGGGCTGGCGGGATTTTGCGGCATGTTCCTACCGTGTTCCCCACGGCCAACTCCCATGCGGCAGGCGCAGCGCCGCATACAGATCACGCACACCCGAAAGGAATACCCCGCCCGCGAGGAACATCATAAACCACCGCAGCCATTCTGGAATGGGAGCCGGCATCAAGACAAAGGCGGTGGGCAGCGACCACCACTGCCACACGATGGGAACCAGATTCGCAAGCATCGCCCCATAGATGATCCCCATGATCGCGTGCGTCACCCGTTCCCCTGCAAACACATCGCCCAGCGGCTTGCGCACAGTCCGCTCGACCACGAAATCAGAGAGGGTCAGAACAATCTCGGCCAGGATTATCACGGCAAGCGCCACTCCGCAGGCGCCCTGCCAGGCGAGCCACGGCAGCGTCGCAAAGAGGACCGCATAGAGAAAATCGCGGGCGGCGTGAATCATCAGTTCGGGTCTGGCCGTCGCCAGCGCGGGAAGCCGCGCCCGCCATTCATGATAATAGAACGTGTCAAAACCGCCGATAAGGCCCTGCAAAGTCAACAACACGAGTGCCGCGTTCATGCGTTCGCCTCCTCAAAGACAAGCTCTCCCCCATAACTCAAAAGCGGCCCGACAACCGGAAGCGTAATCACAACATGCACCTGGACCGCACCCTCTCGCCGGACAGCCGCTTCACGCGCGCTCACCGCCGGCGCGAGCCACCGCGCGAGCGGAACGAGCCATCTCCCCAGACGCAAACAGGCTTTCTCCTGGGAATAAGTGATCGCCCCAGCTACAACCCCCAGCCGTAAATGGAACTCGAGGATCCCCAGGCGCTCAACCAGCAATCCATCCGCGCTCGCCTGCTGTGTGGTCACCATGCGCCGGCCGCCCAGGGTACGCGACCAATGCTCCCCCGGTCCTTCGCGCGTAACCTCGAGGTGGATCGGGGCCGAATCCGACTCGGCGGGAAGCAGCAAGAGCCGCGCAATCAGGCGCGCTGGAGGGCGTGCGCCGTGCTTGATTGCAAACACCCCCTGCGCCCGCAGCACGCGACCCGACAAGTGTGCGCGTCGAACCGTGCGGTCCACCTGCTCCCAGGCCGGACCGAGGATGAGGGGATACAAAGCGATCTCGTCATGCGCCATACGCTCTATCGTATTTTAACCCTACTCACTCGCACCGCCAATAGTTGCTAAACCTGGATGGACACCCCTGGCATGAAATTCATCCCTATGCTAGACTACGGCCTAATATAGTGAACGCTTCGCGCCCCATCTCGCCTGCAACTTTCCCGGCGCAACCTGCATCAGCACCCGGCAAGCTTTGGAAAGGGCTATCGACATGAAGCTTGAACGAGAACTCGAACAACTCCAACAGGCGCAGCTCATAAGGCGGCTGCCCGATGAGGACCTGACGTACCTCTTTAAACACGCGTTGACGCAAGACGCCGCGTACGAATCCCTGCTTTTGAAAAAGCGGCGCGAGATTCACCGGCACGTCGCGCAGGCATACGAGCAGCTTGATCCCGAGCACCTGGATGAATTGGCCGCGGTGCTCGCGCAGCATTATGCCGAAGCGGGGGACGACGCCAGGACGCTCGAATACCTTATACGCGCCGGGGATGCAGCCGGGCGGCTGCAAGCGAACGTTGAGGCGATCGCGCGCTACACGCAGGCGCTGGAGGTTGCTGCGCGGATGCCGCCTGCGCCGGACAAGCTCTTGCACCTTTATACGCGGCGTGGGCGCGCCCTGGAGTTGACCGGTGACTATGACCGCGCCCTGGCCAATTACGATGAGATGGCCTTGCTGGCACGCCGGCACAATGAGCGCGCGCTCGAGCTCGCCGCGCTGATGGCCTCTGCCACCGTCTATTCCGCGCCGACGGCCCGATTTGACCCACCCCACGCCCAGGCCCTGGCAGAGCAAACCCTGGCCCTCGCGCAGGAGCTGGACGACCGCGCCGCCTCTGCCAAGATCCTCTGGAATTTGATGCTGCTGAACTATTTTACCGGCCGCCTGCCCGAATCTTTAGCGTATGGCGAACAATCGCTGGCGCTGGCCCGCGAGTTCAACCTGCGCGAGCAATTGGCCTACACCCTGAACGACATTGGAAGGGTGTATCAAGTCCTCGGCCAATCGGAACGCGCCAACGCCGCGGCCGACGCGGCGCACGCGCTCTGGCAAGAACTGGACAACAAGCCCATGCTGGTTGACAGCCTGCGCAATACGGCCCTGCGCTATTCACAAACGGGCGAATTCGATCAGGTCTTGAAAAACTCGGATGAAGCCTACCGGCTGAGTGAATCCATCGGCAGTTTGTGGGGACAGTCCTACAGTCGTATGGGGACGGGTTATATTTATTGGGGACGGGGGCAAATCGAGCAGGCAATCCAAAGGATGGAGGAATGCTTTCGGCTGGCTGACCAGGCCGGTTTTCTCGTCGCCGCAGCGAGCGAGCGCGCCGCGCTGGGCGAACTGTATGCCACGATGGGGGACCTGGAGCGGGGGTTTGCGCTTGTCCACGCCGCCTGGGATAAAGGCCAGGCAATGCCCAGCAGCAGCTCAGCCCTTACCGCCATGTTCGCCAGACTCCATACGCTGGCGGGTGACCTGGAGCAAGCGGAAAGCGACCTCCAGCGGAGCTACCTCGCGGCCAGCCAGACCAACATGCCGCTTGGCAAGGGCTTTACCTGGCTGGCAGACCTTGAACTCTCACTGGCCAAAAGCGATTATCCGCGCGCCCTCCGCGTTGCGGATGAGTTGCTGACCCTGCTCAAGCAGCACGGCATCCGAATTTACATCATTGGCGCGCTCTGGTACAAGGGCCGTGCCCTGGCCGGACAAGGCCGGACGGACGATGCGCTCGCGACCCTGGCAGACGCTCGCGCAGAGGCGCAAGCGCTTGGAACGCGCCGCACGCTGTGGGAAATCCTCGCCCTCTCCGCCGATTTGGAACAACAGCGCGGCAACGAATCCGCGGCAGCCGCGCTGCACGCCCAGGCGCGCGAGACCGTCGAATTCATCGCGGCGCATACGCCCGACGATCTGCGCCGCGCGTTCTTGAATCTGCCGCAGGTCCAGCATGCGCTGCGCGACAGGTGAAAGACTTAGAGCGAATTCCGTTTTGATTTACTGAATGGAATCTGGTAAGCTATACCCATGAAAGCATATTCTCAGGACTTGCGCGACCGCGTGCTCGCCGCCTGTAAAGCAGGGGATCAATCCCAAGCC
>JBAVQS010000154.1:0-2319 GCA_049694275.1 Anaerolineae bacterium
AAGCGCTTACGACGGCGGAGGAGCCGAGCGGCACTACGGCGACGTTCCTCCATTTGCCCGCGGGTGAGATGAGATGGTTGCCAGATCATGGCTCAATTGTAAGGCAATTTATGCGAAAAGGAATAAAAGGGGAGGTTCACGATGGACGACCCAATAACCGGATTTGAAACCGCGCCGGATGTGCTCACCCAAAATCTCGTGCGCGCAAACAAATTCGATGCGGATGCATTGGACGCGAACCGGCAGGGAAAACTCTCTGCCAAACAGGGATGGAACATGACGGAAACGCTGGGACTGGCGTTTGCGATACTGTTCGTCGTGCTGGGTTTGCTCCTGGCCTGTAGCATCGGATTTGGCAGTTTGAATGCGGGCAATTGGGGGGCTGCCGCGGTCCCGCTCGCGATTGGCGTTGCGCTGATCGCCGGGATCGGCGTCCTGTTTAACCTGGCCAAACGCACCGGCGCGGATAAATACCTTACAAACCGCAGGGATACGTTGCCCCGCCTGTTTTTTCTGGCGATCGACCTGATCCGCGGTCAGGTGGCGTGCGTCGAGGGGGGCGTCACGCGGTCGTACCAGCGGCGTGAGGATTCCACCCGCAGCCAGGACGGCTCGACGGACACCTTCCTAATCGATCTCTATGCGTATTCCGCCGGTGGCAAGGAATTCTACGTCGAGGAGGCGGGCTATAAGGCATTCCCGGAATGGGAACAGCAATGCCGGTTGTATTACCTGCCCATGAGCAAAGGGCTGGTCAACATCGAGGCGCTGCAAAATGCGCCGCTCGTCGCCCAGGCCCCGCTCAACGTCGCAGTCCCGGCTGTTCCTCCGCCCGCCGCCAGTCCGGACCGGCGCGCGCCTGATGCGCCAGGACCGGATCATTTGCTTGACCGGCATTCCGATGTCGATACGGGGAATCTCGCGGTGGGTCTGGCGACGCACCTCAAGCTTGTCCGGCCAATGAATCCGGGCGCGCCGTCCGGAAGGCTCACCTCGTCGCCGGTGTATACCCAGGCGCTGCAAGCGGCCTGCGCGGATGCGCGCGTGATCGCCGCGCTCGGCGAGCCGATTCAAGCCGGCGAGCACGTGACCGGTTCGCTATCGCAAAGAAACCAGGGGGGCGCGGCGGACCTGGTCATTCCGCTTTCCGGGTCACGCAACCGCGGCGCGTTACACGCGTCCGCGCGCCTGGAGCAGGACGTGTGGCGATTTTACACGCTCGAGGTCAAGGTCGACGGCCAGGCCGAATCTATTCCGCTGGGACGTTGACGGGATGATGGCCGCGCCGGCGGCGGCCATGGAATTCGAAAGATTGTGTTGGCGAACGGCGCAACCGAATCAATTCGGTTGCTCAGTAGGTGGAAATCCGATGAATCGGATTCGCCGGAATCGGTTTGAACCGATTTCTACGGACCCTCGTAGGGGGCTATTTAGCCGCCGATTTGAATCGGCGGCTGGCGTTCGCCAACGGAGTCTTCGAAATTCCGGGCTGAAAAAAGTGCGGCTATCTGAACAAAGCGTGGCTATCGAAAAAAAGGGGGCGGGCCTTTTTTGTTTGTGTCCTTGCTTTTTTCAGCCAGAGGCGGCGGCCTCGGAATTCGAAATTCCGGGCTGAACAAAGCGTGGCTATCGAAAAAAGGGGGGGCTGGCCCTTTTTTGTTTGCGTCCTTGCTTTTTTCAGCCAGGCGGTTTCTAACCTCTGGCCGCCCTTGCCGCGCCGGCAAGTGCTTGGGGAGGGGGCTCGATTTACAACTCTCCTTTGAATGCCTTGTCGAGGATGGCGGGCATGAGCGCATCCAATTCCTTCTGCGTCTCGGCCTGCAAACGGTGGAGTTCATCCACCTTTGCCTGAAGCGAATCGAGATAGGCGACGATGCGGCGCTGTTCAGAAATAGGGGGAAGTGGTATTTGCGTATTTCGCAATCGACCCAGACTTACGTTATACTGTCCTGCTGTAGTCCTCGCGAGATTGAAAAGCTGACCTGCTGTCCGTCGTTGGTGAAGCACGAATTGGAGAAACTGAGGATCGACGCAACGGTGATCACATCGAAGACGAATCATATATGAAGCAAAGGCCATTGTTTCTTGTAAAGCTGGAACTACTGCACATCTACCCACTAGGTCGGCGCTGCCATTTGTCCTAACGACAAGAATATCACCTTCTTCGAGCATCGTTTTGGCAAGTTCAGATTGACTTAGAGCGAATTCCGTTTTGATTTACTGAATGGAATCTGGTAAGCTATACCCATGAAAGCATATTCTCAGGACTTGCGCGACCGCGTGCTCGCCGCCTGTAAAGCAGGGGATCAATCCCAAGCC
>JBAVQS010000155.1:0-8360 GCA_049694275.1 Anaerolineae bacterium
ATCATTCGCAACGAGAACGCCGACCAGGTTTATACCACGGCGTTCATGTGCGCGCTCTTTGAGAAAGAGGGGAATGACCTGTTCGACGTGCGCCAGGCGGTCCTCGGCCACGTCCAGCAGGGCGGCAACCCGTCGCCCTTTGATCGCATCCAGGCCACCCGCCTCGCCGCGCGCTGCGTCGAATTTCTCGTCCAGCAGGCCGGCAAGCCCGCGCCTTCGTGCGCGGCCATCGGGCTCCAGGGCGGCAAGACCGAATTCACCAGCCTCGGCGACATTCCGCTGTTGATGGACCATCAAGCACAGCGGCCGGTCGAAGAATGGTGGATGGCCCTGCGCCCGCTCGCCAAGCTGATGGCGCACGCGCCGGCAACGGGACAGTAGGCACAAGGACTGGGGCAGGCACAAGGCACTGCCCCTACGGAACGACGCGCGCTCAACTGCTCGCGCTCGAATAGGACCGGATTGCAAAATTCCAAAACCGGTTCGAGCCCACAAACAAGAGCGTTGCCAGAGCGAGCGCCCACCACACCGGCGCGCCATCGGTCCGGTTGAGAAACGTCTCGACGGGATACGTGGTGATAAAGGCGATGGGGATCACGAACGTCAAAAAGGCGCGGACCCAGCCCCGATAGACCGAGATGGGAAAGCGGCCCGCCTCATAGAACGCGCCAAACAGCTCGGTGAGGTTGTCCACCTTGATGAACCAGAACGCCAGCGTGACCATCATGAGCCACATCGAATAGACGATGACAGTCGCAAACGCCACCATGAGGACAAAGTTAAGCATCTGCCCTGCCGTCGGCGTGATATTCAGTCGGTTGAGGGCATACGCGATGAGCGCCAGCCCCGCCGCAATATCAAACAGCCGCCAGACGACGATTGAGCGCAGGCTCGCATAGAACTGGGCATCGATCGGCTTGGTCAGCACGAAATCGAACGTGCCATCGCGCACCTGCTCGATGATCGTGGTGACATTCGGGCGAAAGAAAGCCTCGATCACGCCGGTGAACATGGCATAGAGGCCGATCACCATGAGCATCTCGTCATACGTCCAGCCGCCGACGGTGCTCCGGACGTTGAACAGAATCGTCGCGCCGAGAATGCTCCACGCCATCCACGACAGGCTCATCACCACGTTCAACAGGAAATTCACGCGGTATTCCAGCTCGCGCAGAATGCTAAAGCGATAAAAGATGGCGAGTAGTCTTAGGTAGCGCATAATCCAATTCTGAATTCTGAATTTCCTCAAGCCCCGAAGGCGCTAAACTGCTTGAGCCCCTTGCGCCACACGAACAGATAAAGCAGATAGAACACCAGCACCCACCCCAGGCCGACGGCGAACCCTATCCCGAGATCGGTCATGCTCAGCCGCCCCTGTAACAACTCGACCGGGAACGAGAGCATGAACCGGAACGGGAGGAACCGCGCAATCGCATCCAGCGGATGGGGCAGCAGGTCAATGGGCGCAACGGTCCCACCAAAGAGCAGGAAGAGCATCCACTGAATATCAATGAGGGTGAGCGCCTGCGAAATCCAGAACGCCAGCAAGCCCATTACATATTGGATCATATAGCGCAGGAACCAGGCCATCGCCAGCGCGACCAGGAACAGGAGGATATTTAATGGCGTCAGCACATAGTTAACGCCGGGCACGAGCAGCGCCGCCAGGACGACGAGGGGCGTCAGCACGATCACGCGCATGAGCTTGTCGGACAGGTTGAACGCAATATACTCGTGGATCGGGTTGAGCGGGTGGAGCAGCTTGACCGACAGGTCGCCGTGCCGGATGTCGTTATCCAGGTCGTACGCCACCCAGACGGTGGTCATCTCGCGCACATAGAGCCCCAGCAGGTAATACGCGACAAAATCGGAGGCCGTATAGTTTCCCACCGGCCCATCCTGGGCGAGCGAGAGCCACACCGCCATCATCACCAGCGGGAACGACGCGGTCAGCACCCAGATCAACATGCTCACGCGATATTCGAGCATGATGCCCATGCTGCGGCGGAGCAGCGCCAGGTACTTGTTCAGCATCACTCCTCTTCCTTGTCCTCATCCGTAATGCCCAGCTCTTTCCGCCGCCGGGCGGCCTCTTCAAACACTTTGGTAATCACATCCTCGATGGGCGGGTCCTCGATGGAGACGTCGACCACCGGCAGCTCGGCCAGCATCCGCGCCGCAACCTCAGAGGTGGCCGCCCGCGACACGAGCAGCTCCACCTTTTGCCCGCGCACATGCACCACCTCGCCATACGCCGCCAGGGAGCGTCCATCCAGCAGCGTGGCGAGCTCGACGCGGATTAGCTTTTGCGGGGCCATCCGCTCGGCCAGTTCATCCAGCCCGCCATCATAGAGCAGCTTGCCGTGATCAATCACGACGACCCGCCGGCAGAGCGCGGTCACATCCGCCATATAGTGGCTCGTCAGAATCACCGTGGCACGATGCCGCCGGTTGTATTCGGCGATGAACTGGCGAATCTTGCTCTGCATCGTCACGTCGAGCCCGATGGTCGGCTCGTCGAGAAAGAGCACCTGCGGGCGATGAAGCAGCGCCGCCGCGAGCTCGCACTTCATCCGCTCGCCGAGTGAGAGCTTGCGCACCTGCTTTTTGACCAGCCCGCCCAGGTCCAGCAGTTCCGTCAATTCCCCGAGCGTCGCCTTGAATTGTTCGTCGGGAATCTCGTAAATCGCCTGGTTGACCAGGAACGTCTCCATCGCCGGCAGGTCCCACGACAGTTGCTGCTTTTGCCCCATGACGAGCGTAATCTGCCGCAAATAATCGGCGCGGCGCTCTTGCGGCTTGTAACCGATCACGCGCACCTCGCCGTGCGTCGGATACAGCAGGCCGGAAAGGACCTTGAGCGTCGTCGTCTTGCCCGCGCCGTTCGGGCCGAGAAAGCCGACGATCTCGCCCCTTTCAATCCCGAACGACAGGTCGTCCACCGCCTTGACATCCGTATATTTGCGCCGGATGAAGGACTTTACGCTCCCGGCAAACCCGGGCTCTTTCTGGTGGACCTGATAGTACTTGGAAAGATGCTGGACAGAAATTACATCATTGCTTGTCGCCAGAGTCTGAGCCAATCGCTATTGCCTCTCGTGGGCGGCTGCCCCTACTTTTTGCAAACACCCGGCGCAGACGATCCGTCACGCCAACCACACCATTCGTAAGTATTGTTAAAATCTCCCTGGAATTGCAAGGAGGTGTAGATGGGCAAATAAAAAACCAGAGGCCCCGTCGTGCCCGTGCGATAGATGTAGGTTCCGGTCAAGACCACATAATCTCCCAGGTAGGTAACCCCGCCGGACACGGTCCCGTTGCAATAAGTGCCGGTCACCGTAGAGCCGCTCTGAGTCAAAATGACGACGCAGGAGACATCCGGCGCCGGGCCAAGCTGGGTATCCCAGCGTCCGCTAAATCCGCAGCCATCAGGGAACGAGGCGCCCGTGGTGGCGCCGCACCATTGGTTTGTTGTATTCCAGGTACCGGTAAAAGTGTTGCCACGCGGACCCAGCGTGAATTGAATCGGGCCGGCGCCGGCGTCGTGTGTGCCGGTGAGGACGTTGCCGCTCACCGTGCCCGCGATCGTGCTGCTGGTCCCCAGCGCCACGTTGTGGAACGTGCCGGTCACGTTCGCTTCACTCTGGGACAAATCCATGTACCCAAAGTTATCCTCCCAGTGCCCGGCAAAGTTGCCGACGACGGTAATCGTCACCGTGGACTTGGTTACGCCGCCCGGGCCGGTCGCCGCCAGGGTATAAGTGGTTGTGGCATTGGGCGAGACTGTTTGCTTGCCGGGCGCAGTGACCGGACCGAACGTGGGATCGAGCGTGACACTCGTGGCGTTGCTGATCGCGCCCCAACTCAGTACGGCCGAGTTACCGGCAGGAAGTGTGCAAGGTTTACAAGTGAAAGAAGAGATAACCGGCGCACCCGGCATGGGGGTACTGGTCGGGGTCGAGTTGTCCGGCGTACTGGCGCTGACAACAGTAATTTGCATCGTGAGCGTATCCCCCCAAAATACGCCATCTGCCCCGCGCAGACGCCAGCTTGCCAAGAACGAGGTGGAGGCTGCCGGCGCTTTCATGGGCACAGACAAGTCGGCGACGCCGCCGGGCGCGAGCGCGGGGACCGTCGCCGCGCCAGTGCTCAGATCTGTCCCTGCCGTCAAGACCAGCGTGGAGGCGGCATTCCAGGGGCAGGTTCCATTATTGCGAACGCGCCAGGTCTTGACAAAAGTCGCGCCCGGTTGGATGACCGCGCCATCCGGAATCGTGACATCGGCGACATATTGCGCGCGGAATACGCACCCGGCCGTCGCCGTCGCGGTTACCGTCGTTGCCGGCGTCGTCGCGCTGACGGGCGCACTCGTCGCGGTCTGCGCGGCGGTTGTGGGCAACGGTGTCACCGTGGCGACAGGGGCGGTCGGCGTGCCGGCGACGGCAACCGCGGCCGTTTCCTTGACCGTAATCGTAATGCCCGTGTCGGCATAGGCGCCCGTGCTGTTGTACGCCCGTACGACCAGGGTATGATTGCCCACGCCGGCGGCTTGCCACCGTTGAACCACCGAGAATTGAGATTGGCCCTGGGCCACCGGGCTCGGATCGGTATGCACCGTCGCCCCATCGACCTGCAGTTCGACGCGCGTCACCCCCTGCGTATCAGTCGCCGTCGATTTTACCTCGACCTGATCCCCAACGGCCACCTCGCTGGCGCTGAGCGGCGAGGTGATCACGACCGTCGGCTTGCTCGCACTGCCGGACGACTGGCAACCACCGATCAACATTCCAGCCATGAAAACGGTAATAAGAATGAACAGTTTAGAATACATACCATACCTACCTTTGAAATTGTGACAAGCAGGACGGATTACAGAGTGCTCGACATGCCCCGTCAAGAGGTTATTGCGAACAAAACCCGAAGGGTCTTTTGGCGAACCTTCGGGTTTGAAACTGCCGCTTACGGTAGACTGAACTGCGGGTCGATCCGTCCCACAGCCAGCGGGCGCGTCGCCGCATCATAGTACGTCGAATCGGTAAAATCGCTCCAGGTATAGCCGACAAGCGTCCCGCCATTGTCGGTATACAGGCGCATCACGCCCTGACCCACCCCATCGTGATAACTGCCATCGGCGAGCCGCCGCGTGTCCGCCTTGCCGTGCCCCGATTCGCTGGAATCGATGACCGCCACATCCCACTGTCGCGTATCGTTCACAAGGGGTTTGGTCGCGGGGTGGGGCTGCGGCGCGGCGGCGGCGAGCAGGACATGTCCCGTATTATCGCCAGGCGCGCTGTTGAGATAACGGATGACGATCAGGTCGCCGGCCTGGAGGTCTGCGATCCGGGTTACGGGCGTCAGGCCGCGCCGGTTTCCGATCGCGGCAAAATAGTCTTTGGCGAGCGGACGCCGCGCGCCCAACCACTGCGCAAAATCCACCGGCGTCAGCCCAAAAGTCTGGGTCAAGAGCGCATTCATCCAACCACTGCAATCCGCATAACTGACATAGTCGGTTGCGCCATTGACGCCGGCCCAGGTGACGAGAATGTCCTTGTGCTGATAAGAGGTATTGGACGATTGAACATTTTGCACCATCAGCCGCGCCCAGGCCAGCGGCGACTGATTGGGAGAGGCAAAGATCATCCGCGTCGCAGGCCGGGTCACAACGGGCAAAGCCGCCACATTGGTCGCCGTCGCCAGTGGAACGCTGGGAGCGACGGTGATCGCCGGCGCAGCGGGCGATTGCGACCCCTGGTGGGATGGAGAAAATATGAGCGTCTGCGTCGCCTCCGGCGGGGTTGAAACCGGACTGGGGGCAGGCGACGGTGCGGTACACCCGGCAAGCAGGAGCACGAGTCCGAGCAGAGCAACAATATGCATTTCTCTTGGCCTGGCGTTTACATGGTTCATAATTCAGAGGCAAATGATAGGCGATAGTACCCGACCTGTCAATAGGCTCCGCGCGCCATGCACCTGCAAGACGCGTTCTTTTCACGTATGAACCTCTGCGGTATAATGTCGTCTTGCTTGCCAAGAATCCTTCTATTCTCTATAACTTGACCTCATGATAGACAAGGAGACTCCCCCCCATGCCTACTCTAGCTGAACTGGAAGCGCGCCTGGCCGGTGCGCAAACACGGCGCGAAGAAATTGACGCTCTCAATGAGCTCGCCTGGGCGTTGCGTTTGCGCGACTCGGCGCGCGCGGCCACACTCGGCGAGCGGGCATACGCTCTATCGAGCACAGGCGAATTTGCAGAGCAACCTTACCGCCACGGACAAGCGGCGAGTCTGGTCGCACATGCCTATTTAAATCGCCGGCAGAACAAGTTGGAGATGGCGCTCGCACAATGCTTTCAGGCGCTGGAAATCCTGGAGGGGGAAACGCCGGACCGTGTCCTCGTCGATTGCCTGCGCACAATCAGTTGGGTCCATTATTTTCTGGGCGATCACGGGATGGCTCTGCGTTATGGCTTACAGGCGCTCGAATTGGCCCGGGGCCTGCAGCTCAGAACCGAGGAGGCTGCCATCCTGGACGCCCTGGCAATGGTCTACGCCGCCGCGGGCGATACCGACCAGGCCATCCAAAATCATGCAACCGCGCTCAACCTGGCGCATCAGGTGGGAGATGAACGGCTCGAATTCAACGTGCTCAACAATAACGCCCTCGTCCTGATGGAACGCGGCGAATACGGGCGCGCGCTCGAATTGAGCAATGCGAGTTTAGAGATTGCGCGGCGGCTGGCTCTCGAAGAAGAGCAGATCGCCGCATCGGATACCCTCGGACAGATTTTGCACAAACTGGGCGAGGATGCACGCGCCGAGCAGGTATTGACAGAAACGGTCGCCATGTCCATCCAGACAGGGCAGGAGCTGGGACAGGCATACTGCCGGCTCAGCCTGGGCAAAATCTATCTGGCGCAGCACGACCTGGGCCGGGCGCAAGACCACCTGAGCCGCGCGCTGGAGATTGCGACCCAAACCGGCGCACGCCCGATTGAGATGGAATGCCACACCCAACTGGCGCAAATCGCACAAGCGCAAAGCGACTGGCCCGCCGCGCTGGCGCACCATCAAGCAATGCATGCGCTGCACGCGAAACTCCATCAGGAGAATTCCAGCAGACTCATCGCCGCGCTGATGAGCGCACACCACGCCGAGGCCGCCCGGCGCGACGCCGACCTGTATTACCGGCAGGCGCAAGAGCTCGCGCGCCAGATTCAAGAGCACCAGCGCCTGGAAGCCGCCCTGCGCAAGAGCGAAGAGAAATATCATTCGGTCGTGGACGCGCTGGCCGAAGGGATCACCTTACAGGATACACAGGGAGTGATTCTGGCCTGCAATACCAGCGCCGAACGGATTTTGGGGCTCTCGGCCAATCAGATGATGGGGCGCGCGTCGGTCGATCCCCGCTGGCGCGCCATTCACGAAGACGGCTCGCCGTTCCCCGGCGAGACCCATCCCTCCATGGAGACGCTGCGCACGGGCTTGTCGCTCAAGAACGTCATCATGGGCGTCCACAAACCGGATGACACATTGACCTGGATCTCGATCAACTCACAGCCGATATGGGCGCAAGGCCTGGAGACGCCGCAGGGTGTGGTCACCACTTTTGCAGAAATTAACGAGCTCAAGCAGGCGGACGAGGCCTTGCAAAAATGGGCGCACATCTTTGAACATACCGAAGTGGGAATTGTTGTCACCTCGGCGGACGGCATGACTTTGGAGCTATTGAACCCCGCGTTTGCCCGGATGCACGGGTATACGGTCCAGGAATTGACCGGACAGCCTGTGCTCACTGTATTTGCTCCGGAAGTCCGGGCGGACCTGCCTATCCATCGCCAGCTTACCCACGAAAAAGGCCACCATGTATGGGAATCCATTCACATCCGTCAAGACGGCACGCGTTTCCCCACCCAGATGGATGTCACGGAAGTCCACGATGCGCAGGGAAAGGTCCTCTATCGCGTGATCAACGTTCAGGATATTTCTGAGCGCAAGCAAGCGGAGGAAGCGCAGCGCAAGAGCGAGGCGCAATTCCGCGCCGTCGTCGAGAACAGTCACGACGGCATTCTGTTTTGCAATGCCAACGGGGTGGCTCAGTATCGAAGCCCTTCCGAACAAACGATCAACGGGTATAGCAATGAGGAGCGAATCGGGCGCAGCGGATTCGAGATCATCCATCCGGACGATGTAGATGCCACACGCACCCAGTGGACCCAGGTCCTGCAACATCCGGGACGCCCTATCCAGCCAAGTATCGCGTCCGACATAAGGATGGAACCTGGCGCTGGCTCGAAGCCACCGCGCAAAACCTGCTCGACAATCCGGATGTCCAGGCGATCGTGATCACCCATCACGACA
>JBAVQS010000156.1:0-3451 GCA_049694275.1 Anaerolineae bacterium
ACCTTGCCTGGAAGGTGCTGGCCGCCTGCTATTTCCAGGTCGGGCGATACAAGGACGCCATCGAGGCGGGAAAGAAAACGCAGGAATTACGCCCCACCGACGATGGCAATGCCTATCTCGTCGGCGCGGCCTATGGCCGGATCGGCGAGCAGGGCAAGATGGAACGGTATGCGCGGCAGGTCGCGCAGTTGCGCGGCGAACCCGAGCTATGGCAGCAGGTGATCGACGAATACCGCGGGAAATTTGATTGAGGGATGGATTGATGCGAATTGCAGTCACGGGTAGCAAAGGGCAGTTGGGACGCCTGGTTGTAAGCGCCCTCGAATTACAGCACGAGGTGATCGGGTTGGATATTCCCGATTTTGAATTGACGAATCCCGATTGTATTCGGCAATTGGCCGCGCTGAAACCGGACCTCGTGTGGCATAATGCAGCGTTCACCGATGTGGACGCCTGTGCGCGTGATCCCGGACTGGCTTTTCGCATCAATGCCCTGGGCACCCAGAACGTGGCGCTGGCTTGCCAGCGGACCGGCGCCGCCATGCTCTATGTCAGCACGAACGAGGTGTTTGACGGCGAAAAAGCGGCGCCCTACCTGGAATTCGACACGCCGAACCCGCTCAACCCCTACGCCCGGAGCAAGCTGGCGGGCGAGTGGTTCGTCCAGCACCTGCTCCAGCGCTTTTATATCGTGCGGACGGCCTGGCTCTATGCGCGCGGCGGCGGCAAATTCCCGGACAAGATTTTGGAACTGGCGCGCCGCTTGCCTTCTTTGACCGGCGTGACCGACGAGATTGGCTGCCCGACCTATGCGCCCGACCTCGTCGCCGCCATGTCCCGGCTCATCCAATCCGAGCACTATGGCATTTATCATCTGGTCAATTCCGGCGCCTGCTCGCGTTACGAATGGGTGGTCGAGATTCTGCGCCTCGCCAATCTGCCGCGGCCGGTCAAGCCGATCAAAATGAGCGAATACAGCCGCGCATCGACCCCGCCCAGGAACGGCGCACTCGAAAACTTTATCGCCGCCCAGGCGCTCGGCATTACCCTGCGCCCCTGGCAAGACGCGTTGAGCGAGTTTTTCCAGCCTTGATGTCGCCTGAGAAATCGCCGCGCGTTTCCGTCATCATCCCAAACTGGAACGGCGCCCACCTCCTGCCCGCCTGTCTCGACAGCCTGACCCGGCAGACGTATCCCAATTTCGAGACGCTCGTGGTCGATAACGCCTCGACCGATTCTTCGCGCGAGCTGCTCGCACGCGATTACGCGCCGGTGCGCGTCGTCGCGCTCGATTCGAATCGCATGTTTGCCGGCGGGGTGAATGCGGGGATTCGAGCGGCCGAGGGAGAGATCCTGGTTCTCTTGAACAACGATACCGAGGCCGAACCCACCTGGCTGGAGGAGCTCGTCCGCGCGCTCCTCGCCAATCCGCGCGCCGGCATGGCCGCCAGCAAACTCCGCGTTTTTGCGGAACGGAACAAGCTGCACACGGCCGGCGACTTTTATCGCGTGGACGGCATTCCGGGCAATCGTGGGGTATGGGAAGAGGACCGGGGGCAATACGATGACCCGACAACCCCGCCGCCGGTGTTTGGCGCCTGCGGCGGCGCGGCGGCTTACCGGCGCGAGCTATTCGACCGGGTCGGCAGCTTTGACGAAGAGTTGTGGTTCAATTGCGAGGATGTAGACCTGAATTGGCGCGCGCGTCTCGCCGGTTATGCGTGCGTTTTCGCGCCGCGCTCGATCGTCTATCACATGGTGAGCGCGACCGGCGGCGGCGTCCGTTCCAGCTTTTTCGCCGGTCGCAATTTCATCCTCGTCCTCGCCAAGAATTACCCGGCGAGCCTCTGGAAAAAATACTGGCGGCGCATTCTCGCCGCGCAGTTTCGCATCACCTGGGACGCTTTAAAGGCGTGGCGGGGGGAGGCGGCCCGCGCCCGCCTCCGCGGCCAGTTGGCCGGTCTCGCCAGCCTCCCCCATTTTCTCGGCAAGCGCCAGGCCATCCAGGCAATGCGCGGCGTGAGCGATGAAGAGCTCGAACGCGTTCTGGCGCACTAGCCAGCCGGCCCATTTTATTCTTGCGCAAGCAATCGGTTTAAGATAGAATACTCAGGATTCACTCGTGGAAGGAAACCAGCAAGCCTTGAGCCGTCCCCTATTGTCGGTTGTTATTCCGGCGTATAACGAAGAAAAGCGTTTGCCGCAGACGCTGGCGCGCGTGCACGATTATCTCGCCGGTCGAAGCTATCCGAGCGAAGTGCTCGTCGTCGACGACGGCTCGACGGACCGCACCGCCGATATGGTCAGCCTGTTCGCGCGGACCCACAAGAACATTCGCCTTGTCTCAAGCGACCACCGCGGTAAAGGATTTGCCGTGCGTGTGGGAATGCTGGCGGCGCGGGGGCACGTCATTCTCTTTTCAGACGCCGACCTGTCGACGCCGATCGAGGATGTGGAAAAGCTCATGCCCTGGTTCGAGCGGGGGTATGACATTGTCATCGGGTCCCGTGAAGGGAGCGGCGCCCAGCGCATCCGGGAACCCTTTTATCGTCACCTGATGGGCCGCGTCTTTAACCTCCTCGTTCGCCTCCTCGCCATCCCTGGCATCCAGGATACCCAGTGCGGGTTCAAGGCGTTCCGCGACGACGTGGTCCACGACATCTTTACGCGGGTGGTTCTCTACGGCGAAAACGCGCCCAGGGTCAAGAACGGCATGGTGACGGCGTTCGACGTCGAGGTGCTGTTTATCGGCCGCAAGCTCAACTATCGCATCAAAGAAGTCCCGGTCGAATGGCGCTATGGGACGGAGACCAAGGTCAACCCCGTCAAGGATTCGTGGCGCAATCTCCGCGATGTCTTTGCCGTCCGCATGAACGACCTGCGCGGTCGCTATAACCTCAAGCCGCTTCCCCAGCCACCCGGCGAAAAGCGACAGGCAAGAAAGGTCAAATCCAAGTAGATGGAATAGGGGATTAGAACATGGCAAATGCGCTAATCAATTGGAGGGATTTTATCTCGAGCACACCCGATGTGCTGAAAGGTAAGCCACGGCTTGCGGGTACGCGTATCCCGGTCAGCCTTATTCTTGGCTACCTTGCGGCGGGCAGCACTGCCGCAGAGATCATCGCCGAGTTCCCCGACCTCAAGGGCGAGCAAATTCTCGCCTGTCTCGACTATGCACGCGAGCTATCTGAGATTGAGACGGCTGCTGCATGACATTACGCTTCTTTGCCGATCAGTGCGTTCCCATACGCAGGCAAGTTGTTCTTGGTCGAGGTTCATAGAATCAGAACCCGCGAATAAGTACTTCGACAATGTCACATTCGCGGCTGGGCGATTGAAATCGCGGCTACGCAAGGCGAAATCGGCCTACGCCGATTGAAATCTGACATTGTCAAAGTACTCTCGATGAGATAAAAACGGAACCCACCCTTTAGGGGCGGGTTCTTTG
>JBAVQS010000157.1:0-25725 GCA_049694275.1 Anaerolineae bacterium
CGATGTTTCGATCAAGGCCGGGGAACGGGTTTTGCTCCCTGCCGTAAGGGGCGCCGCCCGTGATACGTTGATTATCGCTGATGGTTTTAGCTGTCGAGAACAGATTGCGCAGACGACGAACCGGCGCGCCCTGCACCTGGCGCAGGTTTTGCAGATGGCTCTGCGCGGGGATACCGGAAGCACACCCTATCCCGAATCCCGCTATATGACTAAACCGGCGGAGTTCTCCCGTGTGCAGCGAGTGGCCTTGTTGGCCTGCGTGAGCGCACTGGGTGCTCTCCTGTGGCTCAAGATTTCGAAAGCAAGGGATAAGAGATAGCGTATCAGTGTGTGATTGTTTGGTTACGTAGTGGCCTTTTCGCTTCGGCCTTGGGCACATGCCGCGTGCAGGTCGTCATACCGGGCAGGGCGCGGTTCTTGCACGGCTTGCCGGTTTTGGTCAGCGCCTTGCACAGGGCGTGTACATTCGCGTGGTCGCTCGCTTCTGCCTCTAACGCCATCGGCATTCTCTCAGGCAGCGCGACGGGTTTGGGGCGCGCCGGCTGGAGACGACTGTACATCGCCTTGAACTCGTCCTGAAATCTTTTAACAATCGCTTCGGGATCGGGAGCGATGCCCGCATCGGTCGCGACGCCGACGATCACGTTGCCATCATAGCTGATAATGCTCGTCCCGAGACTGAGATTGCCGGGCGTCGGTACCCAGAACATGAGACCACGAATCGGTCGCCCACAAAAATAAAGCGTCTGGCGCGGGCCGGGCACATTCGTCATTACCCCCGATACTTTGGCCGCGAAAAAGCGCAAGAGGACCTTTTCGACTTGAACAGGAGTGAGTCCCATGGTGCCGAGCAGTCCAAAGGCGACAATAGCCTCAGGCGAATTCTTGATGGCATCCATTCGTTTTTTCAAGACGCGTAACCGCTTGATGGGGTCCTCGATCCCGACGGGGAGTGAGAGGATGACGAGCCCAAAGCGATTGCCGAGCTGGTCTGTCTCTTCTGGCTTGCGGAGATTGACCGGCACCATCGCGCGCATGTTTAGCCCCTGGGTCGGTTGGTTGCGTCCCTCCAAATAGCGCCGGAGGCCGCCCGCGAGACAACTGATCAAAATATCATTGATCGTGCTGTCGAACGCTTTGCTCACCGTTTTGACGTCTTCAAGCTTGATGGGTGGAGTCCATGCCGCGCGCTTGGGTACGCCGCACTGGCCGCGAAAGAGGGTCTTGCTATCGGGTAGCGTCAGGAGCAGCTTGCCTAGCGCCTGCGTGCCGCTCAGCCCGAGCTTGGCAACGTCGAGTACGCGGCCGGGGTCAGAAATCGTCTCAATCCCTTCATAGAGAAGCGATTCGGCATTGCTGAGGGTTCGGGTTACGGTCTTGGCAAGGCTTTTTGAACCGGACTTGGCCGGGCGCGGCTGGTTCGATTCTTCTTCGGTCATGGAGAGCAAGACCTGCACGAGCGCTAGTCCATCTGCCACCGAGTGATGGATGCGGCTAATCAGTGCGCACCCCGCACCATAGTTCTCGACGAGGTACATTTGCCATAGCGGTTTCGTGAAATCCAGCTGCTGGCTCATCAGGTCCCCCACCATCTCTTGTAATTCTTCCTGGCCGCCGGGGGCTGGCAAGGCCATGCGGTGGATGTGCGAGTCGAGACTAAAGTGCGGATCGATCTCCCATTTTGGCGTTCCGATTCCCAGGAATGGTTCCTTGACGCGCATCTTGAATCGCTTGAAAATCAAAAAGCGGCTCTCGATGCTCTCTCTAAAATGCTTCCAATTGATCGGTTGGTCAAACATAAAGACGCCGGTGATGGTGGCCGAATTGGTCGGCGTCTCCATGTGTAACCACGCGGCGTCTACGGCAGAAAATGGCTCGCTCTTGCGATTCGCCATGGCTCCCTCCACAAATCTTGGCTCTAACGCGTTGCAACCGGGCTTATTTTAGCAGATATTTCCCGTTTTTGCATTTGTCTCCTATCCATGCTGTACTTGTAGCGCCTTCGTCTTGGCCAGGGCATCTGGTCGGGGCTCATCAGATAACTGGTGAAAATTACCACACCATCATTCCAATCAGGGTTCGGTTGGGTTTCAATTTCGTCCAAAATACATCGCAACCCAATTGCGACTTGATTAGGACCCATCCTTGACTCGCTCCGGGTATCGTAAACCCGATTCATAGGCTAAAAAAGGAGCCGATATGTCCTGGGAAACGAAATTGATGCGCACCGTACGCTGCCAGAACGATCCGGTGCTTGGTACGCTTGCCAACCTACTCGTCGCCGTGTCGAGCGAGGGGGGCAATATTGGCGAAATGCAGCTCATCAAAGAGGATCATCGCCGCGTAGTGCGCGATATCACCATCTTTGCCGATGACCTGGCGCATTTCGATCGCATTCTCGCCGCTATGTCCGCCAATCCCGGCACGCGCATCCTCGAGGTCCGCGATGAGGTCCTGGCTCTGCATCTCAAGGGTAAGATCGCGGTGCGCAGTCGCGTGAATATTGATTCGATCGATACGCTGCGACGGGTTTATACGCCCGGTGTGGCGGAGGTTTGCATGCGCATCCATGCCGACCCCGCGCTCGCGCGCCAATATACCGCCATCTCGCATCTTGTCGCCATCGTCACCGACGGCACCGCGATTCTCGGTCTCGGCGACATTGGTCCCGTGGCCGGCATGCCGGTCATGGAGGGCAAGGCGATGCTTATGGAGTCCCTCGCCGGTCTCTCGGGCATGCCGATCCTTGTCAATACAAAGGATACCGACGAGATCATCGATACGGTTTGTCGTATTTCGCTCACCTTTGGCGCAATCCAGCTTGAGGATATTTCGGCGCCGCGATGTTTCGAGATCGAGGAGCGGTTGCAGGATTGCCTCGACATTCCGGTTATGCACGATGACCAGCACGGCACGGCAGTGGTCAGCACCGCTGCGCTCACGAGTGCCTGCCGCATGGCGGGTATCGATATCGGCAAAGCTGTCATCGGCCAGATCGGCCTGGGCGCGGCAGGAACAGCCATCAGTCAAATGTTGATGAGCTTGACTGGCAATCCGGTCTATGGGGCGGATATTAATCCCGGCGCGCTCGAACGTCTGCGCCAGGCGGGCGGCAAGCCTTCCAGTCTCGCTGAGGTCATGCAGTATTGTGATATTGTCGTCTCGACGACGGGGCGACCGGGGCTTATCAAGCCTGAAATGGTGCGCAAAGGCCAGATCATTCTCGCGCTCTCAAATCCGAATCCCGAGATTCAGCCTGAAGCGGCGTTAGCTGCGGGCGCGATTTTTGCTGCCGACGGTAAATCGGTCAACAATGTCATGGGCTTTCCAGGTATCCTGCGCGGCGCGATGGATGCGAACGTTCGCCGCATTACTCGAGAAATGTATATCGCGGCGGCCGAGACCATCGCCGCCCACACGCCCAGCGGCGACTTGATGCCCAACCCGCTTGACAAGCGTGTGCATCGCGCAGTCGCTACTGCAGTTGCCAAAAAGGCGATCGAGCAAGGCCTGGCCCGCGCAGAGTTCGTACCGTACGTGAACGAATAGCCGGGTTGCGCGTTTCCTCTATTCAACAAGTTTTCCGGTATCAAAACAGTAGCCCATACCGGTTTCTCCTTTCTGAAACGCGAGGCGCGCTGTCCCAGCGCCGGGTGTATTAGGCGGAGAGGTTCATGCGATAGCCTTTGATGAGGATGTCCGGGGCGGGCGCAAAGTCAAGCTCGGGTGCGCGCTCAAAGCCCATCCGCTCGTACATCTCCATCGCGATCTGCATGATCTCTGTTGTGTGAAGGTGTATGACAGAGTACCCGACCTCGCGGGCGCGGCGGATACATTCCTGCACCAACGCCTTGCCAATTCCCTGGCCGCGTGCGGTGGGCGCAACGGCCAGCAGACGAATCTCGGGCCCTTGGGGAGCTACAGCCGGATCGGGATCGTTAGAGGTGTACCCGGGCGGGAAAAGGAGGACGCTGCCTACAATCGCGCCGTCGAGTTCTGCCACAAACTGTTGAGCGGGTTCGGGATGAAGGACGTTTTCTTCCAGGTTCTGCCGGTATTCGCTCCAGGCCCAATCCGGCATTGCCGTCGCGTACTGCTGATAGGCGGACATTGTCACATCGTGCGCTGCTTGCCGGTCTGCTCGGCGCGCATCGCGAATAATCAATCTTGCCGATTCTGTCATGCATCTCCCTGCCCCATCAATGCCTGAGCGCTCGCGCGGTAGGCCATCGCTTGCACTTTGATATCCACCCGGCCGGCTCGCTCTGCGGCGGCAATAGCCATATCGCCCGCGACGATCACGCCAGGATAATTCCCGGTCTTCCAGGCATGCATGCACTGGCGATACCGAGCCTGGGCGCGCCAGCCATCATCGTCGATTACCTCGGCAATCAGGAGCAGGGCCTGGATGTCTGCCTGCTGCGCAGGCATGTTTCCCTGCATGTCCGCGATGGTGATCCGTCCTAGGAGTGTGCGCGCTCGGCGCTCGCGTTCATCTGCTGGGACGAGCTTGTAGGCGCGGTCGTACAGGCGCCGCGCTTCTGCCAGCGCGCTCGACGCTCGCGCCTGGTCGCCGGCTTGCAGATACCAATCGACCGCCGAGATCCATTCGCCCGCGCGCTCATAGTGCTCGGCGATCGATCCTGCAAAATCGTTTACGAGACCAGATTGCTGTGCCTGCCCTGCCAGCCATTGCGCCGCAGCCAGGTGGAGGTGCGGCCGCTCACGTTTCAAAATACTCTCATAGGCGACGTCGCGCAAGAGCGTATGCGGAAAGCTCCACTCTGTATCGCCGGCAAATGACGACACCGGTTCCACGTGGATCATGCCGCGTGGTTGGAGTTGGCCGAGAATCGAATTGCTCTCCGGCGTGCCGAGCGCTTCAACCCCCCCCGACCAGAAATGGCGACCAAAGACTGCGCCGTGCTGGAGCACCAGCCGTTCTACATCGCTCAAGGCCCAGAGCCGCGTGAGCAGCAGGTGCTGGAGGCTTGATGGCAGCGGCGATTCGCTCAAGCGGTCCGGCATGAATCGCCATGGGGTGAACGTCGTATCGACGATATTGTGGTCGATGAACCAGTTGACCATCTCTTCGGCGAAATAGGGAACGCCCTCTGACCGTTCTACGAGCATCTCAATCACTTCGTTCGTGATTCCATCGATGCTCGCAACCAGGTTGCGGGCTAGTTCGCGGGCCGGCGTATCGGCGAGCGGCGCGAGCGCAATCGGGACATAGCGGAGAGGATCATGCGGGGCAGGGGGCCGCTTTGCCAAATCATTATCTGCGGATGAACTGCGCGGGGCGTGGCGGACCAGTTCGGCGGGAACATCCATATCTGGACGGCCGGTCGCGAGTACAAACAGGCCGTGCTTGTGCGGACGGCTCACCTGGCTCGAATTGAGCAGGACCTGGACCAGCCATTCCCAGGAAGAGGCGTCGGTCCAGTGCACATCTTCGAGGAGAATGACCACTGTCGCTTGCTCGCGCATTTGCCCCAATAGGTCGCGGCTGATTGCGTTCGCGCGCCCCTTGATCTGGAGCGGGTCGCCGAGGATGGGATTGATATGGGGATGGCCCTGAAAGGAGAGACCGAGCAAAAGCCCGACCACGTACGCTGTTTCCGGATCCTGGATGCCAGACATCACGCGAAACTGGTCAATCCATTTCACTTCGGCAAGATCGCGCGGGGTATCTTCGGGAATTTGCAGGTAATCGAACCAGAGACGACGGACCATCGTGTAAGGGTGAATCGTCTCGCCGGGGAACGAGCGTCCTCGAAAGATCAAAAGGCGCTCCCGGCGTGATTCGAGCCAGGCGGATAGGTCTTCCAGGAGGCGGCTCTTGCCGATACCCAACTCTCCAATAATCTGGGTCCAGACGACGCCCCGGTTCTCGTACGCGTCAAGGTAGGCATTTTGCAGCGCCTTGAATTCATCCTCACGCCCGACGGTGTGCGTCTGTATACCTGTCACCCCGCGCGAAACGTTCTGAAAGGGATGAGGGCGGACACTGTGCACAAGATAGGTCTGGACGTTTTCCGTTTTGTCCTTGATGGTGAGTGGGGATTGGGGTTCGAGTTCAAACAGTCCGCGCACCTGGTTAAACGTGTCATGCGAGATCAGGATACCCCCGGGGGGGGCCGCCGACTGGAGCCGCGCAGCGAGATTGATCGGATCGCCAATCGCAGTAAACTCGCGATGGATGTCGCCGCCAATCTCACCGGTAATAACCAGGCCGGTGTGAATGCCAATCCGAAGTTGAAGAACAGGATTAGGAAGTGGAGAGCGTCGAGTTGGGGTCGTAGCGTCAGTCGCCGGTAATTCACCTCTGGGCTGATTTCCGTCTCTTGAACCCAAATTTTTCAAATCCAAATCCAAATTCCTGGACCCCTGTATTTCGAGCGCCGCCCGGATCGCGTTTTCAGGATCACTCTCGCTGGCGACCGGGAGGCCAAAAAGGGCTAGGAGGCCATCCCCCAGGTATTGTGCGACCATCCCCCCGTGCCGGGTAATAATTTCGCTGAGCCGGGCGTGGACCCGCGTAATGACTTGATGCCATTCCTCCGGGTCCAACCTCTCGGCAATTGTCGTAGAGCCGACCACGTCGGAAAACAAGATGGTGATCAGACGGCGTTCTTCAGTTGGCGTTGGAATGGGTGCAACGGCTAGCTGCGCCTGGAGCAGGGTAATCTGTTGTTGCAATGAGACGCGCGCCGTATCGACAGCCGAATCGCCCAGAATAGCGCGCTGAGATTCGAGCGCAGCGATGACCTTTTCAAGTTGTGTGATCTGCGTTTCAGTCGGGTCAGACATCAAGATTCCTCATTCGAGGGATAGGCCCCTATTTTAGTAGCGAGTGCCTAACCTGTCAACGGGTCTTTTTTTTATAAATCCATTCGTCGGTTCCATTCGTAACATTTAGGGGGATTGACGATTGAGATATTGCGGTGATAAAATGGCTGTCTGTTTGTCACACAGTGTCGAGTAGAGAGGATTTGTTTGGGAGTTAGTTATGCAAGAACCTATAGTTTCGCAAGCGGAGCGGCCGCGAGGGCGATGGCGCGGGTTGAGCGTGCTGGCGCGGAAGGCTGCGCCCCTGGCGGCAGGCATGGTCATTGCCTTTGTCGCTCTCCTGCTCTATAATCTCCTCCTGCCCGCCGAGCGTCCAATGACATCTCAACAGGTCAATACGCTCGTTGCCCATGCCATGGCCTCGGCCACTCCTCCCCCCGCTTATTCCGCGCGTGTCTTTGCCGCGATCGCGCCATCGCTCGTCCTTGTCCAAACCCACGATCTGACTACGAACGGTAAGGTTGAAGGAGGCCTCGGCAGTGGGGTGGTGCTGGATGATACCGGCACGGTCCTGACAGCGCTCCACGTCGTCAAAGGCGCCATCGACATCACGGTCACATTTGCCGATGGGACAGAATCGCCCGCTACGGTGATTGCTTCGCAAGAGGATAAAGACATTGCCGTCCTGCGCCCGGTCGACCGGCCGGCGCAGGTTATCCCTGCTGTCCTGGGCAACCCCAATGACCTGCGCATCGGCGATGAAGCGTATGTCGTCGGCAATCCGTTTGGGCTCTATGGCTCGATGAGCGCGGGGGTGGTCTCAGGCAAAAATCGCCCATTCCAGACACCCGATGGCGGCCCCCGGTTGCAAGGGCTGATCCAGTTTGATGCTGCGGTCAACCCTGGGAATTCCGGTGGACCGCTATTGAACCGCGATGGCGAAGTTGTGGGCATCATTACCGGGTTGGCAAACCCGACGGGGCAGGATGTATTCATCGGCATTGGCTTTGCTGTGCCAATCGACGTCGCGGCTTCCGCCGCCGGCTCACCTCCCTATTAACACCCACGTTTTGGAAATCTATTGTTGAGGAATCATATGGCAACGGATAAGAATATTCGACCGGAAAATGGAACGCCGATGGAGCGCGTGCTCTTTGAGGTGAAAAAGATTATTGTCGGGCAGGACCATTTGCTCGAACGGATGGCGGTGGGACTCCTGGCGCGTGGGCATATCCTCGTCGAGGGGGTGCCTGGGCTCGCCAAGACCATGGCAATCAAGACCCTGGCCGAGACGATTGGCGGCGATTTCAAGCGCATCCAATTCACGCCGGACCTTGTCCCCGCGGACCTGGTCGGCACGCGCATCTATAACCCGCGCACCGGTGAATTTAGCACCGAACTCGGCCCGGTTAATACCAATCTCCTGCTCGCCGACGAAATCAACCGCGCACCGGCCAAGGTCCAGAGCGCGCTTCTCGAAGTCATGCAGGAGCGTCAGGTCACAATCGGGCGCGAGACCTTCAAGGTCCCGAACCCTTTTCTAGTGCTCGCCACGCAAAACCCGATTGAGACTGAGGGGACTTATCCGCTCCCGGAAGCGCAGGTGGACCGCTTTATGATGAAGGTTCTGGTCGGCTATCCCACCGACCAGGAAGAGTTTGTCATCGTGGAGCGCATGACGACCAGCACACTTCCCGTACAGCGTGTGCTGACCACCGACGAGTTGATCGATCAGCAAAAGCAGGTGGACCGGGTGTATGTGGACCCGATGGTGATCGAATATGCGGTGCGTCTTGTCACCGCGACGCGCCGGCCGCGCGACCTGGGACTGAAGGATTTGGAGCACTATATTACCTTTGGCGCGAGCCCGCGCGCCTCAATCAACCTCATCCTGACTGCCAAAGCGCTGGCATTTGTGCGCGGGCGCAACTATGTTCTGCCACAGGATGTGCTCGACATGGCGCTCGACGTAATCCGTCACCGCCTGGTTCTCTCCTACGAGGCGCTGTCGGATAATGTGACGCCCGACGCGATTCTCAAAAAGATAATCGACCGCGTGCCGGTCCCGGTTGTGCCGCTGCGGGAGCACTTCAATGTCAACGTCAACGCCTGATCAGGCCACCACGCTGCCTGAGCGTATCTTGCAGCGGCTTGACTGGCAGGTAGTCCGCCGGCTCGACGGCTTGCTCCAGGGGGATTATCGCAGCCTCTTTTACGGCTATGGCCTGGACTTTGCCGATGTGCGGGAATACCAGCCGGGCGACGATATTCGCTATATCGACTGGAACGTCACGGCGCGGATGGCCACCCCGTACATCCGCCAGTATGTCGAGGACCGTGAGATCACCGCCTGGTTTCTGCTCGATCTCTCTCCGTCGATCGATTTTGGAACGGCGCAAAGCAGCAAGCGCAAGGTACTGATTGATTTTGTCGCCACGCTGGCGCGTCTCCTGACACGGCATGGCAATCGCGTTGGCGCGTTGTTATACGATAGCCGCGCCTCGCGCACCATTCCCGCGCGTGGGGGGCGTGTGCATGTGCTCAGACTCGTCAACGACCTGTTGAAAGCGACTGCGCCGAGCCGCGTGCCGCTGACCGATCTGAATCCTCTGCTGCGCACCGCCTTGCGAACGATCCGTCGCCGCTCGCTCATCTTTGTAGTCTCCGATTTCATCAGCACGCCGGGGTGGGAGCGCGAGTTGGGGGTGCTGAACCAGCGGCATGAGGTGTTGGCGGTGCGGCTGTGGGACCCGCGCGAGATGGAGCTGCCGGATGTGGGACCGATTATCATGGAGGATGCCGAGACCGGCGAGCAGATGTATGTGGATACGCACGATGGCAAATTCCGCGCCCGCTTTCAACAGATGATGCTCCAGCGCGAGGCAGACCTCAAGGCGCGCATCCATCACGCAGGCGTGGACCTGCTCCCGCTCTCAACCGAAGGAGACCTGGTGCGCACGCTTATCCGCTTTGCCGCCGAGCGCGAGTCCCGCCGGCGTTAGCCCTGTCCCTGTTGGCGAATCCAGGTTTGGAGTAGTTATGGAATTCTTGTGGCTTCCAGCGCTGTTATTGTTGCTGTTGGTGCCGGCGCTCGTCGTGGTCTATATCCTCTTGCTGCGCCGGCGGAAAAAGTATGCGGTCAAGTATGCAAGCCTCTCGCTTGTGCGCGATGTGGTTGGGCGCGGCCCCGGTATCCGGCGGCACATTCCGCCTGCGCTCTTGCTCCTCGCGCTCGCCATCTTGATCTTTGCCCTCGCGCGTCCGCAAATGGTCGTTGCATTGCCGAACCAGGAAGGGACGGTCATTCTAACGATCGACGTTTCGGGGAGCATGGTGGCGGACGACCTGAAACCGTCGCGGATGGAGGCCGCCAAAGAGGCGGCGCGGGCCTTTATCAAAAAACAGCCGCCGACGGTGCAAATTGGCATCGTCTCCTTCAGCGATAATGCTTTTACGGTTCAGCCGCCCACGACCGATCAAGATGCGCTTATGTCTGCCATCAACCGGCTCCAACCACAGCGCGGGACGGCCATCGGGCGCGGGATCCAGGTCTCTTTGAATGCGATTTCGGAAGGGCAAGGCGAGGCGCCCGCTGGCATCTCGCGGTTTGCCACGCCGACGCCCACGCCAACTCCCGTGCCCCAGGGACAGTATGCGCCGGCCGTGATTGTGCTGCTCACCGATGGCGAAAATAACCAACTCCCCGATCCGCTCGCGATTGCCCAGTTTGCAGTGGACCGCGGCGTGCGGATTTACACGGTCGGCGTAGGCAGCGCGGAGGGGACGGTCATTCACGTCCAGGGCCGCGCGATTCGCACTCGTCTGGACGAAGCGACCCTGCAACAGATCGCCGACCTGACCGGCGGGACGTACTATAACGCCTCGAACGAAGCGGAACTGGTCAAGGTATATGAGACGCTCGATACGCACTTTGTCATCAAGACGCAAAAGACCGAGGTGACCGCTCTTTTTACCGCGATTGGGATTGTCGTGCTGCTCGTGGCGAGCGGGCTGTCCTTGTGGTGGTTTAGTAGACTGATCTAAAAGAATCAGCCCCGAAGGGTTTCTAAAAACCCTTCGGGGCTTGGCTTTGTGCTCATCACATCGACCGGGATTGGTAGCTTTTTAATTCCTCGGCCGATAAATCCTCCGGGTGGACGAGACGATAATGCCGTTCATTGGCAATGGCTATCGTCTCGTCCGTCTTTTCCAACTCGAATAACGCGATCAGCCCGCGGTCGATCCATTGCGCGGCAATCGGCTTGCAAATCAGTGGGGGAAACTTTTCCGCGCAGAGCGCAATATCCTGTTCAATCTGGACAACCCCGATATGTTCGCGCAGTCCCTTGGCTTGAACGGGGAGAACATAGTGCGCGCCCCGCTTGTCCAAACCTACATATAACTCATCCGTCTCCACCTGCCCCATCTCGGCAACGGTTGTTCGCAGGTGATTTTGGAGTGAGTAACAGGTCAATCCTGTGAAAATATCAATCAAGCGGTTGTAGCGAATCTGCGCGAGGAGCGCCTGCTCGTCGCCCTGTGCATATTGGCTGATGATGCCGGGAGTTCCATCTGGGATCTTGGTCTCTACCAGGTTAGGAGCAGGGCTAATATGCACGGCGGGTGCGAGCACAAACCTATATTGCCCGCGTCCTGCCGGGCGAATAATCCACATCTTGTCGGGCGGCGCTTTGGCCGTAATCGATTCGGGGAGTGTGCCGCGATAGCGAAATGTGTAGAGGACATCGCCCAGGTTCTTGGGGAGCTTGAGCTTGAGCCGTTCTGCTGCCTCTACAAGTTCTGACCGCTCAAATTCGACAGTGGTTGCGCCCTTTTTATAGTGCTTGAAGAAGATCTCCTCAACCAGTTGGGTATAGCGATTCTTTTGGGGCTCGTCCATGTTATCCTCTATGGTTTTGCTCCAGGCCATCGTAATACGACGACTTCTTCCCGCAGTTGCTCTTTGGTCGCCGTCGAAAAACGAGTGCGGAAAAGGTCGATTCGCACGAGTTCGTAGCCGATTGCCTGTGCAATGCTGGCGAGCAGCTCTCCCGTCCGGATCATGACTCGAAAATAAGAGGCCTGATCTCCTACCACGTAGGCCAGATGCGCGCCGGGGCGCAAGACGTGCGTTAGCTCGGTAAAATGCCGCGCCATACCACCAAAGTACAGGCGCGTGACTCGAGCGTACAACTTTTCAAACCCGGATGTCTTGTCCAGTTCAATGCGGCGCTGATCAATCGCGGTGGCAATCCTTTCAATCTCGGGATACTGTCGAATCCAGATATCGTCGTCGTCGTTCTTGAATACGGCGCGCGTGTTGGAGCGAACCAAGTGTTGTTTGAGGGCCCGCAGGTCGGTCCGATTCTTGATCAGGCCGGTAATGACCGATTCAAGCCGGGTGGTCCGCGTATAATCCTTTTCGTTTGGATACGGGGGCGAGGTGATGACGGCATCAATGGAATTGGGCTCAAGTAGGTCGGCCGCCTGGCGAGCATCGGCCAGTAGGACGTGGGAGGATGGATAGGTTTCGCCCGCGACCTGACGCAAATCTCCAGCCATCTTGTCCACCTCGGCGAGCCATAGCGCAAGCACAGGTGCATCTGCCCGCTGCTTGCCGACGCCGACTTCGGGCCCAAACCGAAGGTTGCTAATGGAAAACACCAGAGCATTTGCCAGCGCCAATAGCGCGTGCTTGTAGTAACGCTCGTCTCGGTGCCCATTCAGGAAATCGAGTAGAACCAGAACCTTGTGGAGCGGCAGCGGGCTGATCGAGTTGGTGATAAGCAGCTTTTGTGCTTCGGGGTCTAGCGTCCGCAAGGAGAGCTTTGATCCCGCTCCAAAAAATGGCGCGGCATCGTCTATCCCCTGAGCAAGGAGAGCTAGATGCGCCTGGCGCGCGATCTCGCGGGCGCGCTGTGCCAACACCTCCGGATCCACTTGCCAATCCAGCTTGACCGTGCTGGCAAATTGTGGAAAGGGGTTGGCTTCCAAGCCAACCCCGGCTATTCTCTGTCGTTTTGCTTCAACCAGCGTCGTCCCCGTTCCACAAAATGGGTCGAGAACAGTCTGCCCTGGTCCGAGCCCAAATTCTGCGAGATAGGAGCGGACCAGGTGGGGGGGATAGGAGAGCACGAACCGGTACCAATCATGGAACGCCCGGTCCTGCGAATCCAGTTTGTTCGCTTGACTATTACTTGGATTGCTGGGCTGCTTGTCAACGGTCGGAAGCGCGAGTTGTGATGAATTCAATCTCATGACAAAAGAGATTATACCCCAGATTATTCAAACCCAAAGGCCGGAGCTACCGCCTTCTTTACGACGGTGGCTCCTATCGGTTTTGTCATAACGGCCTGTTGCTGTGGCAGGTTAGCCGGCTGAACTGGAGCCCACGCCGCCGTGCGGCTCTGCCGGGGGGTGTTGGCCGAGATCGTTGATGAGCTTTTCGTCTTCTTTCTTTAATCGCATCAAGACTTCGAGGATATACCCCTCGCTCTCTTCAATGCGTTGCAGCATAACCTTGATCTCTTCTTCCGCCTTGACGTTGATCTCATAATCGAGCTGCGCGGCGAGCCGGTCCTTTTCATTCTGCCGGTTCTGGCTCATCATGATGATGGGGCCGGCAAATGCGGCCTGAAAGCTCAGGACAAGGTTTAACAAGATAAAGGGATAGGGATCCCAGTGCTCGATCCACGCCGCCACGTTGAGGATCATCCAAAAAACGAGGATGACGCTCTGTATGATAATGAATCTCCAACTGCCGATGACCCTTGCAAAAACATCGGCCGTCTGCATCCCCAGGGTAAGCCGTTCTTTTTCGAGGTCATTTGCATTCCGCACCGGTGCATGGTCGTGCTCATAATGTGGGACGATCTGGCTCATATGTTTTTTTCTCTCCTTCAGTCCTGTCTGTATGCTTGTCTCTCTTGCTCAACGCGCAGTAGATGTGGGCGACGAGTTCACGCGATGCGAACCGTGTGATTGTGTCATTCTCTGTTTTACCCCGTATTCCGTAACCCCGCCGCAATGCCATTGATCGTTACATTGATTACCTCGCGGATAGCGTCTGCTTGCGCCCCTTCCATATCAGAAAGGGCGCGGAGGCGGCGGAGCATCTCGACCTGGATATAGTTTAATGGATCGACATACGGGTTGCGCAGGTGGATCGAGCGCTGGATGACCGGCTCGGCGTCCATCAGTTCCTTGTGCCCGGTAATCTGGAGCAGGGATTCGCGCGTCAGCTCATATTCCGCGCAGATGCGCCCGAAAATACGGTTGGCCAGCTCGCGCTCCGGGACGAGGGTCGTATACAGCGCGGCGATTCCCATGTCGGCCTTGAGCAGCGACATTTCGGCGTTTTCGAGGAGCGTGCGGAAAAACGGAAGCTCGGCGTACATTGCCTGTAGAAGGGAATTGGGCTGGCTTTGGAGGGCCGTACCCAACCCATACCAGCCGGGGAGGTTGAACCGCGATTGCATCCAGGAAAAGACCCAGGGGATGGCCCGAATGCGCGTAATGTCAAGATTGCTTCCGCTGCGCAGAGTGGGACGCGAGCCAATGGCAAGATGGCTGATCTCGTCGATCGGGGTGGCTGCGCGCCAAAAATCGATAAAGCCGGGGGTCTCGTACACCAGATTGCGATAGGCATCGCGTCCCACCTGGGACATGGCGTGCATCGCGTCGCGCCACTCGGGACGCATTGGATCGGAGGTGGAGGCGCCGGCGGTTGAGGCGAGCAAGACGGCGCTGACAATCTGTTCCAGATGGCGATGCGCCAGGTCGCGGTCGGCATAGCGCGAGGCGATCACCTCGCCCTGCTCGGTCAGGCGCAGGCGACCGTTGATTGTGCCGGGGGGTTGGGCGCGAATCGCCCGGTTCGCCGGTCCACCTCCGCGGGCTACGGTCCCCCCGCGCCCATGAAAGAGGGTCAGCCTGATCTGATGCTCGACGCAGACGCGCACCACTTCTTGCTGCGCCTGGTAGAGCGCCCAGTTTGCGGCGAGGTATCCTCCGTCCTTGTTGCTGTCTGAATATCCGATCATGACCATCTGGTTGCCGCCGCAGGTTGCCAGATGGACGCGATAGAGATCGAGGTCGAACAGATCCGTCAAGATACGCGGCGCAGCCTGGAGATCGTCTACCGTTTCAAAGAGTGGGACGATTGAGAGCCCATCGGCGCAACCGGCCCAGCGCGCGAGGAGGAGCACGGTCAACACATCGGCCGGACCTCGGGTCATCGAGATGATAAAAGGGCCGAGCAGGTCGCGCCCATAAACCTGCTGTGCGCGAGCAATCAGGCGAAAGAGCGCCCATGTCTCGGCCGTCTCCGGCGTAATGCCGGGATTGCGGGCGAGGGCGGGGAGCTGTTCGTGAGCAAGGAGACGTAGCAGCACTTCAGTGCGCTGCGCGTCACTCTGCTCTTCAAACCGCAGTTCGAGCCTGAGCGCGCGGAGAATCTCGCCGAGCGCGGCCGCCAGGCGAGTGGATTCTTGCCGCAGGTCGAGGCGCGCTGCATGCAGGCCAAAAATGTCGAGCTGCTCGCGGAAGATTTGGACCGGCCCTTGGGCCAGGCGCGGCGGGATCGCGCGGGCGATGAGCGCCATAACATGAACCAGTTCCGGCAGATGAATCCGCGCGGCATACGGCGCATCTTCCAACAGGTGTGTGGTCATGTCCTCGCGCGACGCCTGTTCGAGCTCGGATGCCAACAGCGAGACGGCAAGTCGGTACGGTTCGCTGGCATAGCGCTCGCCGAGGTAGGCGACGTGTCCCGTGGCCGGCATGCGCGATTGAATCCAGGCGGATAGCTCGGGGGGCGGGGGAACGCGCTGGCCGCTAAGCGTGAGGCGGCGGCCGAGTTCCTGAAGCACGCGGCGGTGGCGTTCCACCGCCAGCCCGCGATGAAGCCGGAGGGTTTCTGCGGTGACCGACGCCGTTACATTGGGATTGCCGTCGCGGTCGCCCCCGATCCACGAGCCGAGCGCGAGCCAATGGCGCGGCGGTTCGACCGTCGGATAATCACGTTGGAGCGCTGCGGAGAGGTCGGCATAGATTCTCGGTAGCGCTTCCCAAAAGATGTCGTCGACGAAATAAAGGCCGGTGCGGACTTCGTCGGTGACGGCGGGGCGGGCGGTTCGCGCACGGCGCGTGAGCCATAGCGCAGTCATCTCTGCCGCGAGCGCCTGGTCGTATGCCGCGCGCTCACGGGGGAGCGGGTCCGAATTGTAGAGGATGTGAACGATCTCGGCGATACGCCTGAGCTTGGATAGAATCGAGCGCCGTTTGGCCTCGGTCGGATGGGCGGTGAGGACGAGCTCGATCTGCAAATGTTCGAGCAGCGCTGCGAGTTGCTCCGGTGAGACACCACGGTCGTGGAGTGTCTTGATCGCGTCGCCGATCGATTCGGCGATGGGTGCGGGGTCTTGCTCCCGCTCGCGGTCACGCAGGTTGCGCACACGCTGCGCCTCCTCCGCGACATTGATGAGATCGAAATAGAGAGTAAAAGCTGAGGCGATGCCGTGGGCGGCATCAGGCATCAGGCCGGCGACCTGCGCGGCCAATTGCTCTGCCGCCTGAGCGTCGCCCGCGCGCCGCGCCTTGGCAAGCGAGCGAATCTGCTCTTCGGTTTGAAAGAGCGCCGGCGATTCCTGTTCGCCAATAACCTGGCCGAGCAGGTCGCCCAGTAAGTGAATGGTTGCGGAAAGGTCCATTGTGAGTCTGCGTATCTCCCAATGCAGTTAAGGAAAATAAAGTGTTGCAATTGTATCCATTTTGATGCCCGCGCACAATGGCCGGTGGAGAAAAAATAGGCCCTGCTCTACGAGAGCAGGGCCTTGTACGTGTGGAGTGGTTATTTATGGCACGGTGGCTGTCTTGAATGCGTCGACGAACCCGTACTTGCCATAGGCCCAGAGATAGTAAATCGGCAGGCCGCCCAGGTGACAATACCCGTTCGTGCAGGCGGCGCCCCCGAGGTCGCCGGGGGTGAGGTCGGTCTTGCTTACCCCCGGTGTAGAGTTATAGCCCGAGGGAAAATGAGTTGCGCCCGCCTTGAGGATCGCGATCAGCGCGGTGGGATTCTTCCAGGCCTCCGGATGAGTGCTGAGGGCAATGGCCGCAACCGCCGAGACGTGTGGCGTCGCCATCGAGGTTCCTTGAATGATGGCGTAGCATTGATTGGACGGAAAGACGGGGTCGCTGGTAAAGGTAAAGCAGGGGATTTCGGTTGCATAGTTCGACGTGATGGAGAAATCCTCCCAGGCGTTATAGCCATCGGCCACCGAGGTGCCCCCTTCAACCGAGTTGATGCCGCACCAGGGCCAGCCCTCGCAGCCGCCGCGATCGATGGCTGGCACATTGAACTTGCGCGCCCCGCCGGGCGCCGAAAAGTCAATGCGCGGGCCATAGTTGCTATAGTAGGTGAGCTGGTTCATCTTGCCGACGCCGAATGACTGGTGCGCGTCGCTCGTCGGTTTGCACCATTGATGCGAACCGGCGGCGAGTGAGTCGCCAGGACAACTGGCGGAAGGGGCATTCACGACGTTCCCTGTCGAGGCGACGTCGATCACGCCGGGGATGCCGCCCGGGGTTTCCCACAGGCCAAAGTAATCCGTGCCACCAGGCGGAGTGGACAGAATACCGTGGCTGATGACTTGACCGCCCGCGCCGATCTTGGTGTGCTCGTTGCCGGCTGCCGCGACGATCACCGTCCCATGGGCCAGCGCATAGGTCACCGCGCGCTTGTAAAAGCGGTAGATCAGGTCCTGCGCCGGATCGGTGCGGTCCAGGTAGCCGCCGAACGAGATGCTGACGATGTCGATGCCATTGTTCGCCGCATAGATAAAGGCATCGAGGATCGTGGAATCATAGGCCGAGCCGCAGTTCTGCGAGATCTTGAGCGAAACGAGCTGCACTCCCGGCGCGATCCCGTTCGTGCCCGTATAAGGCTGCGTCGGGTCCCAAGAGTTCATCGCTGCGGCAATGTTTCCCCCGATCCACGAGCCGTGCCCGTTGAAATCTAGATCGGAGGATGGCGCGCCAAAGGCGGTGGCAAGCTGTGCGTCCGTAGGGAGACTGAAAAAGTAGGAGCAGATGTTGGGCTGTTCGTTCACGGTAAAGTCGACAACCTTGTCTACCTTATTTCGCAGTTCGAGGTGCGTGTAATCGAGCCCGGTGTCCTCGACCGCGACCTTGATGGATTGGAATCCGGCGCCTAGGCCATTACCGATGAGCCAGGCTTGCTGCGCATGGATGCGGTCTACATTCCACATCAGCCCGGGCAGGCCGAACGCAGGATCAGGCGGAAGAGACAGGCTCGGCCGAGCAGGTCGTTTCTGGATATTCCGATTGAGAGACATCCGTGTCTGCTGGCCGGTTGGGGTGCCGAATTCGGGCGGAACGATCTGCTCGATGCGGTCCGGCGCGACGGCGGCGACGTGCGAATTACGTGCGATGGGGGCCCGCGCATCGGCGGTCGGGGCAAGGACGACCATCATATTGATCGCGGGCATCTCTCGAACAACCTTGATCCCGCTTGAGGCCAGGTCGGCGCGGAGCAGGGCGAAATCTCCGGTGCTCTTGACGTCGATGAGCAGACGTTGTGGGGTCGCGTTCGGGGCGGCGCTGGCCGGGGTGACCAGCGCCGCGGATGTGCTGATGAGTGCGACCATTATCAAGAGGACGGCCAGCACCTCATAGCGGCGAATATCGGTATTCATGGACTCCTCCTTGAGCAACATTCGATCTGTAGCGTTTACCATTGGATAGACAGATGGAGATACTCAATCTGCGGTCCACCTCCTTCCAGCGATGCAATTGAAAGGCTTGAATCAGCGAATACGAAGGTTGGTGCGGGGAACTGCAATGAAGGGTAATTGCAAGAGGACGATCTAGGTCGTGCTGATTTCCTACTGTGAAGCGATTCTATCACCGCGTGGGTGTTCATGTCAAGGGGGCTTTGTTCGAATTCGCACGAGGAGATCGGCGGATCTCAACCGCGTCAGGTTGTGCATTGACATGATGCGCTGCTGCGGTGTATACTCGGTACGGTTCGGCGCGCCACGCTGTCGATTTCACCTGACGCGCTATTTTTTCATTTCGTGGAGGAAGAACATGGCAGAGCGAATGCCGCGCTATGATGTGCGCAATGATGGGGTAGGCCCGTATGCGGCTTTTTATTGTGACAGGTGCAGCCGCGAGTATCGGAGCACGCCCGATGTGGGTGGAACGATTGCGCAGGACATTGGGCGCAAGACGCTGGGTGGTTTCCTGCGCAATGTGCCGATTGTTGGCGGCGCAGTGGCGGATGGCGTCGTCGGGCAGGACCCGCGCTATACCTATTCGCTGACGCCGCAACAGTTGCAAGCGGCGTGGACCCAGGTCCGGGAGACTTTCCACGAATGCCCGACCTGCAAGCAGATCGTCTGTAATTCCGATTGGGATCCGCAGACCGGTTATTGCAATCAGGACAGCCCGCGCCGGGGACAGATTGCGCAGGCGCAGGCGGAGCAGGCCGGGGCAATGGTCAAGGGGTTTGCGGATGCGTTTGGATTGGGGGACGCGGTGCGCAAGGCCGGTGAGGCCGCAAAAAAGGCGGCGCAGAGCACTGCGCGCTGCCCCAAGGATGGGACGACGGCGCCGGCAGGGACCAAATTCTGCCCCAACTGTGGCACGCCGATGGTCCAACCGCAAGCCGCGGTCAGCGCCAAATGCCCCAGTTGTGGAACGGACGCGCAGGGTGCAAAGTTCTGCCCCAACTGTGGGACCAAGATGCCCGAGGCGGTAGCCGCCCCGGCGAACTGTCCCAAATGTGGGACGCCGGCGAACGGCGCCAAGTTCTGTCCCAACTGCGGGAACAAGCTCAGCTAACCAGACGATACCGATTGCAATAGCAATTTCTAATCCCCGAAGCAGATTCCCAAGTCGCGGCCGGTGAGGATCGTGTCGCCGTCGAGTGGAACGGTCTTCATGCGGCAGGTCGCCTCGGCGAGCGGCACATAGTTGACGTCGGGTGGGTCGAGCGCGACCATGACTCCGGATTGCCCCTCTTCCAGTGCGCGAACGGCCGCCGCGCCAAAGCGGAGGGCGACGAGGCGGTCGGAGGCGACCGGGCTGCCGCCGCGCAAGAGGTGGCCCAGGACGACGACCCGTGTCTCTTTGCCGCTCAGTTGTTGAACCTCGTCGGCAACTTTTTCGCCGACGCCGCCCAGGCGTTCCGCCCGCCCGACCTCTGTGCCGATGATGCTAACCTCGCCCCCTTGCGGTTTGGCCCCCTCGGCCACCATGACGAGCGTAAAGTTGCTCCCCGACTCGGCGCGCTGTTTGACTTTGCGAATGACGGGGGCGAGGTCGTACGGAATTTCCGGAATGAGAATGACGTCCGCCGAGCCCGCAATGCCCGCGTGCAGTGCGATCCAGCCGGCATAGCGGCCCATGACCTCGACGACGATCACGCGCCCGTGTGAGGCGGCGGTGGTGTGGAGCCGGTCAAGGCATTCGGTCGCAAAGGCGACGGCGGTCTCGAATCCGAATGTAATGACTGTGCGGTCGAGATCATTGTCGATGGTCTTGGGCACGCCGACCAGGCGTAGCCCCTTTTGGGCGAGCGCGTTGGCGATGGTCATTGAGCCATCGCCGCCGATGGTGATGAGGGCGTCGAGCTGGTGGAGCATAAAGTAGCGCACCAGTTCATCCGAGCGGTCGATCTCCCGGATGAGCCCGTCCGGGTACTTGATCGGAAAGTGTAGGGGGTTGTTGCGATTTGTCGTGCCGAGAATCGTGCCGCCGAGATGGGTGATGCCGCGCACCTTATCGCGGGTTAGCCGAATCAGTCCGCCATCGGGATACTGCTCGGGTAGCAGCAGGCCGTTGAACCCATCGCGGATGCCATACACCTCCCAGCCGCGATTAAGGGCGGCCAGCGTGGCCGCGCGGATGACGGCGTTCAACCCCGGCGCGTCGCCGCCGCCCGTGCTGATTGCAATGCGCTTGATGTCGGGTTGTGTGCTCATGTGAGATACTCCCTGCAAGTAATAGACCCGAAGGGTTAAAAACCTTCGGGTCTTTTTTAATTTTACTTGCTATTCTGTTCTTCCGTTCCCGGCTTGTCCGGCGTTCGTCCGTAAATCGCTGTCAATTCCGACAGGCGCTGCGCGATGGCTGGGGTGAGTTGCCCTTCGGTCAGGCGCCAGCACCAGTTGGGCACGCCGACCGTGCCCGGCAGGTTCATGCGCGCCGCATGGCCGAGGCTGAGCAGGTCCTGCACCGTGGTCATGGCCGTCTGGGCAACCGAGCCCCAGCCGAGCCGGATCATGTCCCATGCAATGTCGGTCCCGTTCGATTTCAGATACTGATGCGCATAGTTGCGCTCGACGGGCGTCGAAGTGGCGTCGTACCAACCGCGGGTCGTGTCGTTGTCGTGTGTGCCGGTATAGACCACCCAGTCGCGGGTAAAGTTGTGCGGTAAAAAGGGATCGGTCGGCCCGGTGCTAAAGGCAAACTGCAGGACCTTCATGCCCGGATAGCCAAATTCGTGCTGGAGCGCGTCGACGCCGGCGCGCGAGACCTTGTCGAAATCGCCCAGGTCTTCGGCAATGATGGACACTTCGCCCAGCTCGGCGGTCACGGCGCGGAAGAGGTCAGCGCCCGGCCCGAGGAGCCAGCGCCCCTTGACCGCGGTCTTTTCGCCGGCCGGTACCTCCCAATAGTTATAAAATCCGCGGAAATGGTCGATGCGCACGACGTCGGCCTGGGTAAAGGCCATCCGAAAACGGGCGACCCACCAGGCATAATGTTCCTGTGCCATCACATCCCAGCGATAGAGGGGGTGTCCCCAAAGCTGACCGGTCGCACTGAAATAATCGGGGGGGACGCCCGAGACGACGACCGGCCTGAGATTCGCGTCGAGCGAAAAGAGACGCGGGTTGGCCCAGACATCGGCGCTGTCATACGAGACAAAGATTGGAATGTCGCCAATGATGCGGAGGCCCAGCCCATTGGCATAACGTTTGAGCGCCAGCCACTGTTCAAAGAATTGCCACTGGCGATATTTTTGATTCTCGATATCTTTGTCGAGCGTTATGCGCCATTGGTCGAGCGTTTTGGCGTCGCGTTGGGCGAGCCCCGGTTCCCATTCATCCCAGGGGCGCATGTCGTGTGCGTATTTCAGCGCCATGAAGAGCGCGAAATCGTCCAACCAGTACGCCTGTTCCTTGCAAAAATGCTCAAAGGCGGTGCGCTGAGCGCTGGACGCGTTTCCCTTAAAGTGCTGAAAGGCGCGATTGAGCAGATCGGTCTTGTACTGGATCACCGGACCGAACTCGACGTGAGCGGCTGGAAGGGCGGGCGGGTTAGCAATGTCGGCGGCGCTCAGGTGCCCCTTTTCCACCAGCTTGTCCGGGCTGATGAGCATGGGGTTGCCGGCGAACGCCGAAAAGCAAAGATAGGGGGAATCGGCGTATCCGGTCGGGCTGAGCGGCAGAACCTGCCAGTACGTCTGCCCGGCAGAAACGAGGAAATCGGCAAAGCGATAGGCTTGGTCGCCCATGTCGCCGATTCCAAAGCGACCGGGAAGGGATGTGGGATGCAGCAGGACGCCGCTACGGCGCGGAAATCTCATAAAGACTCTCCATCGTGCTGTGATTCTTGGAACGGTATAGCTTATTGTAACAGATTTTTTGGTCTAGCGGAAAAGGGCGATCCTTCAAAGAGGACCGTTACTGGCCTGGAGGTGTCACCACAATCTCTTGGAGTGTAAGCGTATCCTGCCCATGCACCGGGAGCCAATCCCATTTCCCGAATGGATGCAGGCCAATGCTGAGGGTGTATGTCCCCGGAGCGGTATCGACAGGTATCACCAATTTGTGCCGTCCGCTCAGCTTTTGGCCTGGCTGCCACCAGTCTGTGGTCAATCGTCCCGCAGAAGGGACGCTGTCCTGCTGGGCAACGGTTTCGTCGGCTGCGCTGAGTTTGAACAGCACCCAGTAATCCTCACGGGTGGCTTGCTGTGATTCCCAATCGAGCTGAATGTTGAGGGTCTCTCCCGGTGCGATGTGCGTGCGGTCCAGTGAGTAGGCTTGAAGGAGAAGCGTATCGCCAAACCGTGTTGGCGTACCCGTTCCGCGGATGGTTAGCGGCGCGGCGAGGGTCGGGGCGGGGAGATAGAGACTGTTGAGGTAAAAGAGCGTGCCGACGGCAAGCACTGCAGCGGCGAAACTCCAGCCGGCGATTACGCTTTTGTGATGAGGGCGACCGAGCCAGCCTAACCCAACGGAAATAGCCACCGCGAGGAGTGGCAGCCCGGGCAATAACTGGCGTACCTGGCCGGCCCCTGCGTCGTTGATGGCCCACCGGATATAGGCGACGATCGAGATGGCCCAAAAGAGGGCGACCCAGACGAGCAAGAGGCGGGCTGAATGTTCCTGAAACCCGCCACGCGCGAGACGGACCCAGCCGATCAGTGTGGCCAGTCCGACAAAGCCCAGCGCAATGTAGAGGGCTGTTGGATAGTGCAATTGAAGCGCGCCGCCAAAACAACCCCAAAAGTTAATATAGACGCCGTTCGCAATATACGCCCAATCCGCCATGGTGATTGGCGTCTGCCGAATTGTCCCCACCGCCAGGTAAAGCGTCCATGCCAGCGGATCACCGTACTGGATCGTATTGTAGACCGCCCAGGGTAGGTCGATCACGATAGCGACTCCAAACGTGAGCAGGCCAAACCGGATTGCTTGTCCCCAGGCCCGGTTTTTGCGGGCAAGCCACATGAGCAATACTCCGGCATAGAGCCAGACGACGAGCGCATTCAGTTTGCTCAAGAGCGCCAGTCCAAGCACCAGCCCGAGGAGCAGCGCGTCACGTGTTCTCCAGGGGGCGGCTGAAATCCGGCACAGGAGGAGGATGGCGAGACTCGTGAGCATGATGATCAGGTTATCATTATTGACCATCGCGGACAGGTACACAAACTCGGGGAGGAGCGCGACGAACGCCGCGGCGCCAAATGCGATCCAGGCTCGACCGGGGAAGAGAGCCGTGGCGATTTGCCAGGTGGCCCATACGGTGACCGCGCCCATAAGGATAGAGAGCAGGCGCGCCAGGTGCCAGGCGAGCGCGGCGCCTTGAAACGGCCAGCCTTCGGCGCGTGTGTGCAAAAGAACGTTGGGGGTCTGCGGATCGTACAGGACCAGGTCGGGGTTGTCAATGACCTGAAGATTGTGCGGTTGGACCCAGGCAGTAGACAACGCGGCGACAAGATAATACAATGGCGGCTGGTGCACTTCGCCGGCGGCCGCACCCTGCGGCGGGGGCAAGCGCCCGTGCGTCGCGACATAGTCGACATAGCCAAAGTGAGAGACCTCGTCGGGCCCTTCGCCGAGCGGGATGACGAGGCTATAGGCAGACGCGATGAGGAGAAAGCCGACGAGCAGGAGAGGCAAGGCCAGGCGCAGGGGCTGTGATTTTTCGTTCTTCAATTTGCGATCTGTAAGGCGAAATAGATTGCGTTACCGGATTTGAACCGAGTAAGAATACTTGCAAGTCCTGAACGCGGGTACGAGTTCGCCCATTATCTCCCAAAACGCCCATTCCGCAAGCGAGGTGATTCATGAATAGACGAATCTGGGCTGTCATCATTCTCGTGGCTGCCACCGCGGTTTGTATCTGCAGCGGTGTGGGTCTTGTATATTTCGGGCTCGTGTACAATCAAGGGCCATTTTCCTCAGAATCGCGGGCTTCAATCGCCATCCGATTTCAGGGCGGCACACGCATCTTGCTCCAAGCGGATGTGTCGTCCGAAATTCCCATCACTGACGAGATGATGCCGACAGAAGCGGCCATTCTCCGCAAACGGCTCAATGCACTAGGCATTAGTTCCCGCGTCAGCATTCAGGATGACCGTCATCTCCTCGTCGAATTACCGGGTAAGAACTTGCAGGAGCAGACCATTCGGGCTGCCATAGCGCCCGGTTTGCTCGAATTTGTAGACCTCGGAGATCAACCATTGGACGAAGGGACTGTCATTCAGACGACAGGGCTGACATCGGATAACTCGTGTTTTCGGCAATCTGCAGGTGGTAGCGGGAATCCTCCATCCCCGGTACCTACATCGCCCGCTTCTGGCAAAGCAATTGTCTATCGAACGGTAATGACAGGTGATTGTCTATCTGCTGCCAATGTGGCCTTTGATCAACAGAATCAGCCGGAGATTCAATTCAGTTTGAATAGCGAAGGGACGCAGATTCTGGCTGAGCACACCTCGACGCATGTTGGCAAATATCTCGCCATCGTCCTAGACAAGAAGGTCATTACCTCTCCCCGTATCAGCAGCCCCATTACCGGTGGAAATGGAGTCATCGTCGGGGCATTTACCCGGCAGGAAGCAACAGACCTTGTTGTGCAATTGCAATATGGCGCGCTGCCGTTCCCGCTGAAAATATCCAATGTTACCCCATTCGGTCCATGACCTTTGACCTGTAAGCAGTTGCCGGTCATTCGGCTGTCCAAAAAAAGAACGACGCGAGGTCTATGCTGCCTCGCGTTATTGGCTAGAAGCGAAAAACGATTGACAAGCGCAAACAAACGTACGATACTATCGCTCCGACAGTTTTTCTGTTTGCTGATGGTAAGCGTACAAGAAAAGAGCCACCCCAGGGAATTGAACCCTGAACCTGCGCTTTACGAAAGCGCTGCTCTGCCGATTGAGCTAGGGTGGCTTGATTCTTTTTACGAGCCTTTGCGTGGCTCGTACCTGCGACGATAAGTGCGTCCGTTGCCGCGATTCAAATTTTGAAAAGTTGGTGTGAGTGAGTGACAGTTACAGAGTTTTGATTAATTAATGTCCGCGCTTGTGCCGCCACGGCAGGTCAGAACCAAAGATGCATGCCCAGAGACGCTTTTGCGAGCGGCGCGTGCGTGCCAGTCCAGCCATCACGTATCCTT
>JBAVQS010000158.1:0-10340 GCA_049694275.1 Anaerolineae bacterium
ATTGGCAACCGGCCTGCCGCAATTGAAACCTACGACCGGTGCGTCCAGACACTTGCCGAGACGCTTGACGTCGAGCCATCCGCCGAGACGCAAGAACTGGCGCGATGGATCAAACAGGCGGCGATCGAAAAGACCTCTCTTCTCCCCCGTATCACCAACCTCCCCATCCCGCTCACCAGCTTTATCGGGCGCACACACGAAACAGCCGAGATCAAGAGCCTTTTGAACCAGGCCCGCCTCGTCACACTGACCGGCGCCGGAGGCACGGGCAAGACGAGGCTCTCGATCCAGGTTGGCATGGACTTGCTCGACGCCTTCAAGGCGGGCGTGTGGTGGGTCGAGTTGGGCTCGGTCATGGACCCGGAAATCGTCCCCAAAGCGGTTGCCAAAACTCTGGGCATTGCCGAAACGATCAATCAATCGCTGACCGAGACCATTGCCGAGTCCATTGGAGCACGACCGCTACTCCTCATTCTGGATAATTGCGAGCACCTGATCGCCGCGACGGCGCAACTGGCCGAGCATCTGCTCCTGGTATGTCCCCATCTCGTCATGATGGCGACAAGCCGCGAGCCGCTCAATATTCCCGGCGAGCAGGTCTGGCACGCCCCCACCCTCTCCATCCCGCCAGTCGGCCCGGCAACGGTTGCCGAGACCTTGCTCTCGTACGAGGCCATCCGGCTTTTTGTCGATCGCGCCCGCGCCATTCGGTCCGACCTGGCGCTGACCGCTGAGAATGCCGCCGCCATTGCACAAATCTGCCGCCAGCTGGATGGCATCCCACTCGCCATTGAGCTCGCCGCCGCGCGAGTGCGCTCACTCTCGCCCGCCGAAATCGCGGCGCGCCTCGACGACCGGTTTAACCTGCTGACCGCGGGCAGTCGCACGGCGCTGCCACGCCAGCAAACCCTCCGCGCCCTCATCGATTGGAGTTATAACCTTCTCTCAGAGAGCGAGCAGCAGCTCTTGCGCCGGCTTGCGGTGTTTGCCGGCGGTTGGACGGTAGACGCGGCCGAACAGGTCACGGGGTTCCGGCCACCGGCGCGAGACGACGCACTGGCCGGCATGACGCAAGACCGACTGCCTGGCGCCAGGGATGTGGACCTCCTCGCCCGGCTTGTCGACAAGTCGCTGGTCCTCGCCCAAACTCAGACTGGCGAATCACGCTATTCGATGCTAGAGACAATCAGGGAATACGCCAGGGACAAACTGGAAGAAGCGGGTCTTGCGGAACGCGACACCGCTCGTACCCGGCACCTGAACTATTTCCGGGACCGGGCAGTGCAAATCGAGCCGCAACTGCGCGGCGCACAGCAAATGCAATGGATGCGCGCCCTCGAGGTCGAGCACGACAATATCCGCGCCGCGCTCACCTGGGCGCACTCGTCAAACCAAATTGAAAGCGGATTGGAGCTCGCTACGGCGCTCTGGCGATTCTGGAAAGTGCGGGGGTATTATTCCGAGGGCCGCAGGTGGTATGCGCTGTTGCTGGCGCAATCGCGCGAAGGGAACTGCGCTGCGGCGCCGGCCACCTGTGCACGGGCCCTGTACGCGGCGGGGATGCTCGCCTATTACCAGAGCGACCCGGCACCCGCGGCGCGATTGCACGAGGAGGCGCTGTCCATCCGGCGTGAATTGGGCGATCCCCATCTTGCCGAGTCCCTCGCGGGGCTGGGACTGGTCATGCGCTTGCAGGGCGATGACACACGCGCGGCGGGCCTGTACCAGACGAGCCTGGAACTGGCGCGTGCGGCGAACAACACAGCCGATATGGCGTCCGCCCTGTGTTACCTGGGCCTTGTCGCCATAAACCAGGGAGATACGCCGCGGGCGATTCAGTTCTACGAACAGGCGCTGCCGCTCACACGCCAGTCCGGAGATCCGGAGGCCCTGGCCAATCTCTTGAACAACCTGGGGATCGCCGAGACGTATCAGAACAACCTGGAGCGGGGTGAGGCGCTGACCGCCGAGAGCCTTGCCATTCGTCGCCAGCTCGACGACCCACACGGCACGGCCCTCTCACTCCACACCCTCTCCTACCATGCCCGGATGCGAAAGGAGTGGCCGCGCGCGCGCGATTTGCTCTGCGAAGCGCTCGGGCTCTATCAAGTGTTGGGGACCAAAGAGAATGCGATTGAATGCCTGGAGAGCATCGCCGTCGTCGAATATGAGATGGGGCAATTTGCACAGGCGGCACAGCTCTATGGCGCTACGGCGCAACTGCGCGAAACGTATCACATTCCCACGCCCCCGATGAACCGGCCGGCGATAGAAACAGAAAATGCGCAGGCGCAGGCCAGACTGGGACCTGACGCCTTTGCGCGCGCCTGGGAACAGGGACGCGCCCTGTCCCTCGAAGAGACCATCGCATTCGCACAGCGCGCGATTAGCTGACCAGCCGCCGGCTCTGCGAGTAGGGATAGATCGGGATAATCTCTCCTGCCCTGATTCGGTCCTGCGTCCCCCGCCAGAAATCAATCCCGAACAGGTCGCCATGGTGGCGCGTAAAGACCTCGCGCCAGGGCGCGGCCAACCCCAGCCAGGTCCGAAACTCTTCCGGAAAGAAATCATTCGGACCGACCGAGAACCACGGCTCGCTATACATCTCTTCGTCCTCGTCGGCGGCGCGCGGCATCTCACGGAAATTGCAGGTGGTCAAGAGGGTTAACTCGTCGTAATCGTAAAAGACGACGCGCCCGTGCCGGGTGACGCCAAAATTCTTGAGGAGGATATCGCCGGGAAAGATGTTGGCCGCAGCCAGGTCCTTGATGCAATTCCCATAGTCGGCCACCACCAGCTCGCATTCGGCCGGGCTCATCTCTCGCATAAAGACGTTCAGTGGCGTGATGCGCCGTTCGACGTACAGGTGCTTGATGTGCACGAACCGGTCGCCGATGTCAACGCTGTTGGCGGCCGTGCGGCGCAGCTCCTCAATCAGCCGCGGGGTAAAGCGATCGCAGCTAAACTGGAGATGCTCGAACTCTTGCGCGTCGATGAGCCGGCCGGCCCGGTCGTGCTTGAACACCAGGCGGTACTTGCCCATGACCTCGGCGCGGCTCGTGCTCTTGGGCTCAGGGAAGCGGTCGCGAATGATCTTGAACACCACGTCATACGAAGGCATGGTAAAGACGACCATCACCATGCCGCGCTCGCCGGGCGCAATATCGAACTTGTCGTCGGTCTGCTCGAGATGATGCAGCAGGTCGCGGTACAGCTCGGTCTTGCCGTGCTTGTTGCAGCCGATGGCGATATAGAGCTCGGCGATGCGCTTGCGGGGTAATATGGACTTTAGAAAATGGGTGAGGTCGTACGGGCGCTCGACCTGAACATGAAAGTAGGAGCGCGTAAAACCGAATACGTGGCTGATATCGTCCTCTTCCAGGAGCACGGCGTCGACCCACACGCCGCTCTCGTCGTTGAGCAGGGCCAGCACGAACGGCAGGTGCTGTTCACCCAGGCACAGGCGTCCGACGAGATACGCGCCGCGCCCGCGATAAAAGACCGGCCGGACCATCTCAATTCCAGTGAACGGCGGCAGGTCGGCGCGGCTATCGAGATACGCCTGCAATCGGGAAGCAACCCGGCGCGTATCTCGTTCCAGATCCTGATACTCGACCCTGAAGGTATAGGCACAGAGAATCGACTCGACCAGCGCGTGAACAGAGCCTTCGATTTCATAGCGGCGATAAATGGGATAAGTGGTCGAGGTGGGGGGGGTGCCGAAATCGGTATCGACAAATTCAATCTGCGGATCGACGCCGACCGTCGCAAAAATGCGCCGCGTGACCGAATTGAACCAGGTCTCCGCCAGCTCCCAGTCATCCCGTTCGGCGATCAGACCGGAATAGACCGCTTTCAGGCTCACCCAGACCAGCTTGTCATTCACCCGGCCATCCAGGAGCGCGCACACATCGGCGACGATCTGACCGAGCACCGAGGTGTAGAGGTCAAGGCGCTCGGCGGCGTCCGCTACCATGCCGCGCCAGTCGCAGCGCTCAAAGCGTCCTTGCGCCCGGCGTGTAATGGCATGAAACTTGATCTGATAGTCCTCGAACGCGTCACAGATCGCGTTCGCGCCGATATTGGCGAGCCGGCTGTCGGTGAATCCTTGAGAGGGCATTTGTCCAGTTATACCTCGGGAAATTCAAATGGGTCGTGCTCGCCGGCATAGATGCGGTCGAGAATCCGCAACTCGCGCTGGCGAATAATATCGAGCAACCTGGCCGTATTGGGCAACTGCTTGAAAACCTTGTAACCGCGCTCCATAAAAGACATCACGTCCATCCAGCCCGCATGTTCGAGCGTCCCCTTGGCGAGGGCGAGCATCGGGCCGCTCAACGGCGTATGCACGACCTTGTCGAGGATCAGGCCGATCTCACGAATCAGCTCGATCTGTGCAACCCGTTCGGCATAATTATCACAGCGCCGGTACGCTTCGGCATAGAGCGGGGTCGTGAGCGAATCGGTCATGCCCAGTTGATTGACCAGCACCTCCAGCAACCGGTCATCCAGGTGTTCGGTCGTCTGGTGCAATCGGACGGTGAGCATCAACGGGCGAACGATCGGCTCGGGCGCCAACCGGCGTAAGAAATCGTGCATCCGCTCCATGTCATGATTTCGCTGGGTGAAATCCCGCGGCGCATAAATATCCTCCAGGAAAAACTGCATCACCGGCCGGTAACGCGGCAGGGCGCTGATATCGGCATGGGAACGCGCCAACCGATCGGACTGCCACTGCCGCAGCAAGGCCAGCCCGGGGTCCAGCGGGCGCCCCTCGACCTTCTGGTGCGCCAACTTGCCAACATCCTGCACCAGCCCCGATAGGGTTCCGATATCTACGGGTTTCGTCTGTTTCATCTCACCAGAAATGCCAGCCGGCCCGCACCCTGACGGTGCGAACGGCAGGCCTCATCGACCTCCCAAGATAGGACGACACGCGGCGAACAAAGGATACCGACGAATATTGTACACGCGATTCAACTCTTCGTCTATGGGATTTCGAGTATTCTGACGCCGTGCAACATTTTCGCCCCTGCCCTGTATAGATAGATAGGGAGGGGTAAACGGGTCTTGAGATGCGGAATGCGTACAAACGCCACAGCTATGGGCAGGTCCGGCGGCCGGTGCTAAAATATGCTGAATGCACATGCCATCGCCGATTGAACGCACTGACCGCCAACTCGTACTCCAGGCTCGCAGTGGGCAACCGGAAGCCTATGGGGAGTTGGTATGCCGATACCAGACCGGGGTATATAACATCGCCCTGCGCTTGACCGACGACCGCCAGCAGGCCCTCGACCTGGCGCAGGAGGCGTTTGTTCGCGCTTACCAGGCGCTCGATTCGTTTGACGCCGCCCGTCCCTTTGGGCCCTGGATTCACCGGATCGTCACCAATACGACGCTCAACTGGCTGCAAGCGCGCCATCCAACCGTCTCACTCGACGAGGAGCAGGAAGAACACCCGGACCAGGTTACCCAGGTACGGGCGGCGGATGCGCAAAGCGACCCCGAGCAGGTGGTTCTCACCGCCGAAGCGCATCAGGCCCTCCGTCAGGCGCTCCTGCGCCTACCGGCGATGTATCGGACGGTGATAGAGCTGCGGCACATGCAAGAACTGTCGTATGAGGAGATCGCCGGAACGCTCAAGCTGCCATTGAGCGACGTCAAGAGCTATCTCTTTCGGGCGCGGCAGATGCTCAAAAAGATTCTGGAAGAACAAGCTGATTTCCATGTCTCATCTTGAACCGGACGAGATTCATCTCTATCTGGACGATCAACTGGATGCCCACGCGCGCCGGCGAATCCAGGAACACCTCGCCGACTGCGTAGAATGCCGTGAAACGCTGGGCCGCTGGCAGGCATTGCTGGACGCGCTCGCACCCATTCCGGCCGAGCCCATTCCGCTTGACCTGACGCCGCGCGTGCTGGCTCGCATTTCGCATCCGACTCGAACGCCGCGTATCCGCAGTCCAATGGCCGGGCTTGTGCTCGCTTGCCAGTTCGCATTCGCTCTGCTGCTGGCCGTTTGGCTCGCGCCGATGCTGCCGGGCGCGCTCGGCGCGCTGCCCAGCTGGACGCAACTGCGCGGGTCCTTCCAGGCGCCCTCGGTCAACATACCCCTGCTTGTGCCCGCATGGCAACTGCCAGTCACGCTCAACTTGAACCCGGCATCGGGTATTTTGGAACAAGCGCAGGCATGGAGCGCCCTGACCGCCACCCTGTCCGATTCCGCTTTTCAAAATCTGGGTCAAGTCGCGCACGATTTCCAGAGCGCGGCGTGGCAACCGGAACTGGGCGCGGCGCAATGGGAGATTCTGATTGCGCTCCTGGGGTTGGCCTGGCTCGCCGGGAATCGACTGTTACTGACCGGAGAGACCGGGCACGGTGGGAATATCACAAGCAATCTGAAAGGGAGGCAATAACATGACCGCCACGAATGGGCTGGGGATCCTGGTCTTGATCGTCCTGTTCGACCTGGGACTGATGGCGCTCGTCGTCCTGTGCAAAGCCATCTTTCCCGGCTGGCTGGGCCGCGCCCAGACGAATGTCCAACAACATTCCATTCGCTCGTTCATCGTAGGGCTCGTCAACCTTGTCTTTTTCGGCGTCATTTCGTTTGCCCTTTTGCAAGGCCCCGACGTTGTGCGGCTCGCCGGCCTGCTCGTCACGACGGGGCTGCTGGCCGCGGTATCGTTCGGCATTGCGGCGTGTGCGCAGTTCGTGGGGATGCGGATTCAACCCGACTCGACCTCCGCAACCCGCTCCCTCCTCCTGGGCACACTCACGCTCGAACTGGCAGCCCTCGTTCCGCTGGTCGGCTGGATTCTGGTGCCGTTGTTCACAGTCCTTATCGGCCTCGGCGCCGCCATCATCGGGCTCGTCTGGCGAGGCGTACCCAAGACAGGCCGGGACCCATCCGAAATCTAGTAGTGCATCAACATGAACCTGCGGGGTTGAGCTATACCTATTGCACTGAGCCAGCGTATATGCCGTCCTGCAAATTCATCATGGTGATGCACTAGTATCAACGGAGGCGTTATGAATCTGGGTGATGTTTTTGCCGTTGCCGCATTTCTGCTTGGCATGGGGATCGCGCTGCCGGGGCTCTATTTGGCCTGGGCGCTGTTACTCCCGGCAACCGTCGAACGGGCGCAGCAGCGATGGGAGCAGACCCCCTGGTCCTGTTTCCTGCTCGGTCTCGTCGCGCTCGTCATCTGCCTGCTCCCGATTGTCATACTCGTCAATCTCAAGGCCGGCCCAGTCCAATTCGTCGGTTACGCCGGCCTGATGCTCCTGCTGGCGCTGGCGAGCATCGGCAGCGCCGGGCTGGCCCTCGTGATGGGCAACCGACTGCGCGGGAGCGGAGTCGCGGTCACACGGCCGGGCGCGCTGGTGCGCGGCGCCATCACGCTGGAACTGGCCTGCGTCTTTCCCCTCGTCGGCTGGTTCGTGCTGATTCCGCTCCTGACGATTGGCTCGTTCGGGGCGGCATGCTTTGCGCTCGTCCACCGGGCGCCCCGCCCCCACATCGCCGCGTCCGACTTGCAAACTGCGCCCGCGAGCCATTCGCCCTGACCGACGAATCGCCCGGGGCCAATTTTTATCGGCGTGTATTGAGGTTCTCTATCCGGTTATGCCACTCACCCGTAGACAGTTCCTGACGCTCGGCGGGATCGCCGCTGCGACGACCCTTCTCGCCTCCTGCATGCCAAGGACGCAATCGCCTGTGACGCTTCCAGTCGCCACCGAAACGCTCGACCCGACGTGGCGCGCGCTCAACCGGCTGACGTTCGGGCCACGGCTCGACGAGCGGGCACATGCCGCCGAGATCGGCCTCAAGGCCTGGGTCGAGGAACAACTCGCCCCAGAACTGATCGACGACCGCGAGGCGGAATGGCGGATACGGCGGCTGAGCACGTTGACGATGGATCGCTCGCTCCTTTTCAGCGTGCGAGTCGAGAACGTGCGCCAAGAATTGCAACAGGCGGCCCTCCTGCGTGCGATCTACAGCCGCCGGCAGCTCTATGAGCTTATGGTCGATTTCTGGACCGATCATTTCAGCATCTCCAACCAAAAGGCGGACTGCGGCTATCTGAAAACCCTGGACGACCGTGAGGTTATTCGCCCGCACGCCCTCGGCAAATTCCGGGATCTGTTATGGGCTGGCATGCACAGCCCCGCGATGTTGAAATTCCTGGACAATCAGGAAAATGAAAAGGGGCATTCGAACGAGAACTATGCCCGCGAGCTGATGGAGCTGCATACGCTCGGCGTACAGGCCGGCTATACCCAACGCGACGTGCAGGAGGTGGCGCGCTGCCTGACCGGATGGACGATGAATGATCAATTGTGGCGCGGGCGTTTCGAATTCCAGGCCGACCGGCACGACGACGGGAGCAAAACCGTGCTCGGGGTAACGATTCCGGCGGGTGGGGGCGCAACAGACGGCGAGCGCGTATTCGAGCTGCTCGTACAGCATCCCGCGCTTGCACACTCTATTTCGAGCAAACTCGTTCGCCGGTTTGTCGCCGATGACCCGCCCGAATCCCTGGTTGCCCGCGCGGCCGACACATTCCGCAAAACGGAGGGGGACATTCAAGCCGTTCTCCGTGCGATCTTTTATTCGGAAGAGTTCCGCGCCGCCCCCCCCAAATTCAAGCGCCCGCTCCACCTGGTCGCCGGCGCGCTGCGCCAGTTCGGAGTGGAAACGGATGGCGGCCCGGTTCTGCTCGATCTCCTGGAGCGAATGGGCCAGCCCCTCTTTCAGTGGGCCATGCCGGACGGCTTTCCCGACTATACCGGCGCATGGAGCGGGAACCTCCTTGTCCGGTGGCAATTTGCATTGATGGCGGCGCGCGACCTGATCGCACGGCCCTTGTCGAACGTTCCGCCAGGGCTTGCGAACGCGGCACACTCCAGCACTGCGGACCCGGCGACGGGAGAGGGAGCGGCGCTCTGGAACGAGCTGGCAGAGCTCTTGCTCGGCGCGGCCCTCCCACCCCCCATCGTCCAGCAACTGATTAACGCACTTGGCCCGGCTCTTGACGAGGAGGGCGAGCAGAGCGCCGTCGCCATCCTGCTCGCCTCGCCTCAATACCAATGGCACTGATATGTTATCTCGCCGTCAGTTTCTCAATCTGGCTGCAAGCTCGACCTTTTATGCGCTGCCTGCGTGGCTTCCGCGGCTCTCGTTTGCGCCGGAGAATACAGCGCCGCGTGGAGACGCGCTCGTCTGTATTTTTTTACGCGGCGCGGCCGATACGCTGAATATCGTCGTTCCGCATGGCGAGCAAGAATATTACAACCTCCGCCCCACGCTCGGCATTCCACGGCCGGATGATATCCGGGCTCGCACAGACCTGCGCGTTCGCGATCTCGACGGATTCTTTGGGCTGCACCCTGCGCTCGCGCCCCTCCTCCCCGCCTGGCAGGACAAGGCGCTGGCAGTTGTGCACGCCTGTGGCGCTCCCGACGAAAGCCGCTCGCATTTTCAGGCGATGGAATTGATGGAGCGCGGCGTGGCGGTCGCCGCGGGTCCCGCCTCGGGATGGATTGGGCGACATCTCGCCACACTCGACACGGGGAACCATTCGCCGCTACGCGCCATCGGCCTCGGCGAGCGCGTCCCACGCATGCTCTATGGTCCGGTACCGGCATCTGCGCTCCACTCCATCGCCGATTTTCACCTGAACGGAGATCCACGCGCAGTGGCCGGGATGCAATCGGCGCTCACGGCCCTCTACCAGGAGGGCGATCTCCTCGGACAGACAGGCCGCGGGACGCTTGATATTCTCCGCACGCTCGCCCAACTCGATCCCGCGCAATATGTCCCGGCAAAAGGGATTCAGTATCCTGCAACCGAATTTGGGCTGGGGCTGAAACAGGTTGCCATGCTCGTGAAAGCCGAGGTCGGGCTGGAGGTCGCCTGTCTCGACCTGGGGGGATGGGACACGCACATCGCGCAGGGTGCGAGCGAAGGGAGCCTGGCCAATCTACTGCAAGAACTGGGACAGGGGCTCGCCGCACTCTATGCCGACCTGCACGCGCCGGCGCAGCGCCTCCTCGTGGTTATCCTCTCCGAATTCGGTCGCCGGGCGCAAGAGAACGGCGCGCTGGGGACCGATCATGGGCATGGGAGCGCCATGCTCCTGATGGGCAGGGGCATTGCCGGCGGCCGGGTCCACGGTCAATGGCCGGGGCTCGCGCCCGAACAACTCGTCGGTCCGGGCGACCTGGCGGTGACGACCGATTACCGCGACATCCTCGGCGAACTGTTGCAGAAACGGCTGCAAAATCCTCATCTCGACCAGGTCTTGCCCGATTACCAACCCCGGTTTATC